>NZ_JACHVQ010000001.1:614714-922071 GCF_014190805.1 Flexivirga oryzae
CCGTCGAATGGGCCGCCGGCCACCCGGACCGGACCCGGTCGGCGCTCATCCTGGCCAGCGCCGCCCACGCGACCGCCGACCAGATCGCCTGGGGCCAGGCACAGAACCTCGCCATCACGTCCGACCCGGACTTCGTCGGCGGCGACTACTACGGCACCGGCCGGTTCCCGGCCGCCGGCCTGGGGATCGCCCGCCGCATCGCGCACACGACCTACCGCAGCGCCGACGAGCTCAACGACCGCTTCGGCACGCGTGCCCAGGTCGGCGAGGACCCGTTGTGTGACGGCCGGTTCGCGGTCGAGAGCTATCTGGACCACCAGGCGGGGAAACTCGTCGGGCGCTTCGACGCGGGTGCCTACGTGCAGCTCACCGCCGCCATGGCCACCCATGACGTGACCCGTGGGCGGGGGAGCCTGGTGGAGGTTCTCGGCTCCTACCAGGGGCTGCTGCGGGTCGCGGCCGTCGACACCGACCGGCTCTTCCCGGCGGCGCTGTCCGAGGAGATGGTTGCGGCATACGGACGAGGGCACGTCCGGATGATGCGCTCGGGTCACGGACACGACGGTTTCCTCATCGAGACCGAGCAGGTGGGTGCCATCGTGACCGAGACGGTGGCGGACGCCCGTGGACACCGATGGCCGGTGCGCGCAGCCGGCTGACGTGACCCAGGTCACCGAACGGCGTGCCCCTGCGTGGCGGCCGTCCGGTAGCGTCGGCGTTACCCCTCGGATCGGGGGTGTGCCGGAAGAGGTGATCGCACAGTGGCTGTCGTCGTGGGATACGTGCCGACCAAGGAGGGCGCGGCGGCGCTGCGGCGCGCGGCATCCGAAGCAGTGGTGCGCGGGACCCCGCTGGTCGTCCTGGACTCGGCCCGTTCCGACGGGGAGGACCAGGCCCCGGACGCACACGCACAACTGGAGGCGCTCGCCGAGCAGGACGTCAGTTACGAGGTCCGCACGGTCGCGCCCGGGCAGGACGCGACCGACGAACTGCTGCGGATCGCCGAGGACGAGTCCGCGGATCTGCTGGTGATCGGGCTGCGGCGCCGGTCACCGGTCGGCAAGCTGATCCTGGGGGCGAACGCGCAGCGGATCCTGCTCGACGCGGCGTGTCCGGTGCTTGCGGTCAAGCCTTCTGAATAGGCCTCAGCGAGGCGGATCTGCCTGCGGCCCAGCAGTTTTCGGGTGCGTGCACACGCCACGCCGAGGGGCGGCGACGGGGCGATGGAATGTTCTGTGCCCAGACTCGTTTTATAATGGTGAGGAAGTGCTCGCGGCCGGGTCGGACCAGCCCGGTTTCGCGATCGCGTCGCAACCCCAACCTCGGTCGGCCGTCCTCCTCGGACGGCAGCGTAGTGATGTCCGTATACCTGCGGGCCGAAAGTCTTGGAAGGTAGTTGGTGGACCCAGTGTCGAAAACCCCCGGAGCCCCGGCCCTGCCGGCGGAATTCGCGCATCCCGCGCTGCAACAGTTGATGGCCGCCGGCCTTGCGAACGGCTCGATCGACAGCACGCAGCTGAAGGATGCACTGGAGGTCAGTGAGATCGCTCCGCAGCGGATGAAGACCGTGCTGCGGGCGCTGGACGAGCAGGGCATCGCGGTGACTCTGGACACCGAGCACGCGGCGCGCGCGGTCGCGACCACGACGACACGACGCGGCACCAGCCAGAAGGCGGCAGCCAAGAGCACCGCGAAGAAGCCGGCGGACGACACGAGCGACGAGAAGCCGGCTGCCAAGAAGGCCGCGGCCAAGAAGGCTCCCGGCGCCTCCGCCGAGGACGAGGCCGCTGCCGAGAAACCGGCCGCCAAGAAGGCGGCGGCGAAGAAGACCACCGCCAAGAAGACCGCCGCCGGCCGCAAGAAGGCCGATGACGACGAGGCCGACGCCAAGAGCGACGAGGAGAACGAGTCCGACGCTTTCGTCATCCGTCAGGACGACGAGGACGACGCACCCGCACAGCAGGTCGTGACCGCCGGTGCGACCGCCGACCCGGTCAAGGACTACCTCAAGCAGATCGGCAAGGTCGCCCTGCTCAACGCCGAGCAGGAGGTCGAGCTCGCCAAGCGCATCGAGGCCGGTCTGTTCGCCGAGGAGAAGCTCAACTCGGGCGAGAAGATCGAGATGAAGCTCAAGCGCGAGCTGTGGTGGATCGCGCAGGACGGCAAGAAGGCCAAGAACCACCTGCTCGAGGCCAACCTGCGACTGGTCGTCTCGCTCGCCAAGCGCTACACGGGCCGCGGCATGCTCTTCCTGGACCTGATCCAGGAGGGCAACCTCGGTCTGATCCGTGCGGTCGAGAAGTTCGACTACACCAAGGGCTACAAGTTCTCCACCTACGCGACGTGGTGGATCCGGCAGGCGATCACCCGCGCGATGGCCGACCAGGCGCGCACCATCCGTATCCCGGTGCACATGGTCGAGGTCATCAACAAGCTGGCCCGTGTCCAGCGGCAGATGCTGCAGGACCTCGGTCGCGAACCCACTCCGGAGGAGCTCGCCAAGGAGCTCGACATGACCCCGGAGAAGGTCGTCGAGGTGCAGAAGTACGGCCGCGAGCCGATCTCGCTGCACACCCCGCTCGGCGAGGACGGCGACAGCGAGTTCGGTGACCTCATCGAGGACTCCGAGGCCGTCGTGCCGGCCGACGCGGTCAGCTTCACCCTGCTGCAGGAGCAACTGCACTCGGTGCTCGACACCCTGTCCGAGCGCGAGGCCGGCGTCGTGTCGATGCGCTTCGGGCTCACCGACGGTCAGCCGAAGACGCTGGACGAGATCGGCAAGGTCTACGGCGTCACCCGCGAGCGGATCCGCCAGATCGAGTCCAAGACCATGAGCAAGCTGCGCCACCCGTCGCGCTCGCAGGTTCTGCGCGACTACCTGGACTGACGCTGCTTCGTCATACCGAACGGCCCCGGCGACACCGCGTCGCCGGGGCTGTCGCGTGTCCAGGGGGCTGTCTCGTGTCCGGGGTTCATCCTCCTGGTTTCGTGTCTCCGCGTGTGTCGGGTGCTCCGCCGGTCATAGGTCTCCCCGGTGGGGACTGCGGTACGCCGGGCAGCGTCATACCCGCTCATAGGTCTCCCCGGTGGGGAGTCCGGTACGCGGGCGGCGTCATACCCGCTCATGGGTCTCCCCGGTGGGGACTGCGGTACGCGGGCGGCGTCATACCCGCTCATGGGTCTCCCCGGTGGGGAGTCCGGTACGCCATCCACAGCCGCCGCGGTCGACCCAGCCCTGTGGATAAGTTCTGCGGAGATCAGCCGGGAAGCACCACTCTGGGCGGTATGACGGAATTCGACCCCCAAGCACCGTTCCGGAGCGGCTCCGGGCGCGACAACGGCCTGAGCCGTCGAGCCCTGACCGGCAAGAGCTTTCGCCGTCTCCACCGAGACTGCTACGTATCGTCGGAGCGGCCGCTCGATCTCCGGACCCGGGTGCAGGCCGCACTCGAGATGGTTCCGGGCGCCTATGGCCTCAGCCACAACTCCGCAGTCAGCTGGCTGGGCGGCGTTGCCCCGGACACCCCTGACGTTCACCTCGCCGTACCGCACGGATTGCGGTCGGAGCTACCCGGGATCCGCACGCACCGCTACCGCAAGCCGCCGATGATGTGGATTCAGCGGGGTGTCAGATGCACGGCTCCCCACCAGACGTTCGTCGACCTTGCACCGACGACGAACCTGGTCGAGTTGGTCGTCGTCGGCGACTCGTTGGTGCGCCGCACCTCCGTGACGCCGGCCGAGCTCGTGCGGTTCGCCCGCGAGTCACATGCGAACGGTGTCGCGGTGGCGCGTCGAGCGAGTGCATTCGTGCGGTCACGAGTCGACTCGGCGCAGGAGACCCGCTCCCGGATGCTGATCGTGTTGGCCGGCCTGCCCGAACCGACCGTCGATCTGCGGTTCTACACCGACGACGGAACATTGTTGAGGCGCATCGACATGGGCTACCGAGACATCAAGTTGGCTGTCGAGTATGACGGGCGCCAGCACGTCGAGCGCAAGGCGCAATGGGCGGGCGATATTCGACGCCGCGAGTACTTCGACCATCTCGAGTGGAAGTTCATCACGCTGATCTCGCCGGACATCTGGACGACGCCGGGCCAGACCGTCGGTCGGGTCCGGGACGGACTCGCCCAACGTGGTGTCAGCGTGCCGGTCATCAGCGACGAGTGGCGGCTCCATTTCCCGGAGCGCATCCGATTCGAGACTGCCTGAGCTCGACGCATCGACGTGTCGCATCTGTCGTTCGGCGTGCCGGGGTCCCCACTGGGGTGACGTATGACCGGTTTTCCGGGCTACGGCCGCGCGTTGGTCCCCACTGGGGTGACGTATGACCGGGGATCCGGGGTGCGGCGCGCGTTGGTCCCCACTGGGGTGACGTATGACCGGGGATCCGGCTGGCGGCGTGCCGGAGTCCCCACTGGGGCGACGTATGACCGGTTTTCCGGCTGGCGGCGTGCCGGAGTCCCCACTGGGGTGACGTATGACCGGGGATCCGGGGTACGGCCGCGCGTTGGTCCCCACTGGGGCGACGGATGACCGGGGATCCGGCTGGCGGCGTGCCGGAGTCCCCACTGGGGCGACGTATGACCGGTTTTCCGGGGTACGGCCGCGCGTAGGTCCCCACTGGGGTGACCTATGAGCGCCCCCCGCGCTCCGCGCGCGCCCCCCGCCCGCGCGGTCAGTCGTCGCGGGACTGCCGGAAGATCACCCGGAACGGCCAGTCGGCGATCCGCCGCATGGCCCGCCCGAACGCCGCACGGCCGGTGCCGGGCAGCACCGTCGACGCGAACCGCTGCGTCCACGACTGCTGGCGGCGGATGCCGCGCAGGATCTCCCGCGCCTGCGGGTCGATGGTGGCCGGCGCGGTGCCGGGCGCGGCATACCGCTCGTGCTCCAGCGACTGCATCGCCGTGTGCAGCGCGGTCACGCCCTCGGTCGGCAGCGCCGCCCGGGACCGGTAGTAGCGCTCGGTCGCACGCGGTGACGACTCGGACTCCGGCGGGGGGATGCCGAGGTCGTGCAGCCGGGTCTGCAGCACCTGCCACTGCGCCTCCACCGGTCGGTGCTCGCGCAGCCGGGCGCTGATCGACGCGCGCTGCCGCCGGGCGACCAGCGGGAGCACCAGCGCGCCGAGCAGACCGAGCACGATGACCCCGAGCAGGACGAGCAGGTTGCGCAGCAGGTGCGGGTCGCTCGTGCCACTGTTCGCCTTCGGTGCTGCGGCCACGGTCGGCGCCGCCGACGACGCCGAGGAGGGTGCCTGCGAGGCGCTGGTCGTGCTGGTGCTCTGACCGGGCACCCGGCCGCCGCCCGTTGCCACCGAGGTGTCGGTGTATGACGGCGCAGCGCCGGACCGTTCGGCGGGTGTCGGCTCGAACCGGGTCCACCCGAGCCCCTGCAGGTAGAGCTCCGGCCAGGCGTGCGCGTTGGACTGGGTGACGGTGTAGACGCCGTTCGGTGCGGGCGTGCCGGGCAGGAAGCCCAGCGCCATCCGCGCGGGGATGCCGTCCGCGCGCGCCAGCATGATCATCGCCGTGGCGAACTGCGTGCAGTAACCCTTTTTGGTGACCAGGAAGTTGGACAGCGGGTCCAGCTTCTTGCCGTCGACGGTCCGGCGCGGGGCCAGCGTCAGGGAGTAGGTGAACTGGTCCGAGCGCAGGTAGTTCTGGATCCGCACCGCCTCGTCGAACGTGTCGTTGCCGCCGAGGCTCTTGGCCAGGGCCCGCACCCGCACCGCCGACTTCGGGTCCAGTTGCAGCTGGTTGGCGAACTCCTTGGGGTCGGTGGCGCGACTCGACTCGTAGGCGTCGCGCTGCGGGATGAAGTAGTCGACCGCGTACGACTTGACGGTCTTGGACACGTACGGCTGCTGGGTGTCGCGCGAGTAACCCCACTGCACATCGCCGAAGCTGCCCTGCGAGATCGGGAACGGCGCCGGCACGTCCGGTGCGTCCATGGTGTTGTTGGAGACCTGCAGCCGCTCGACCGAGTCGTCGTCGGTCTTCACCGCGCCGAACGGGAGGGGGAGCGACCGGCCGTTCTGGGCCTCGATCAGGTTGTTGGAGCTCGGGAAGTCCGACCACTCGCCGTCGGAGTAGCTGCCGCCGGCGGTGACCCGCAACGGTGGCGGCGACAGGTCGCTGGTGCGGAAGTTCAGCACCGGTGCGCCGTTGGTGCTGCGCAGGTCCCGGGCGAGGCTGACGGTGGTGCTGAAGGCGACGACGCCGACGCCGTTCCCGCTGCCGCCGCGGCCGAGGCCCTGCGCGAAGTAGTGCGGGCCGGCGCGCGGGATGAGCACCGGGATGATCAGCGCGAGCAGGATGGTCACGATGCCGAGGGTGCGGGCGGCCGAGGCCAGCCCGCCCAGCCCCAGCTGGTCGTCGTGCACGGTGGGGGTGAGCGCGCGCGCCCGCACCGACGACCAGGCGCGCACCAGGACGCCGCCGCCGTGCGCGACCATGGTCAGCCAGGCGGTGGCGAGCAGGATGAAGAAGACCGGGTTGAGCGCGTCGCCCGTGTTGGACGTCGACAGCATGTAGATGACCATCATCGGCACGCCGGCGAGCGCGGGCTGCCGGCAGGTGACCGCGAGGAAGTCGACCCCGATGGCGAGCCCCGGGACGATCACCTCGAGCATCATCAGCAGGCCCGGCGTGACCGGCGCCGGCGCCGCGGAGTGCTGCACCGTCGAGTTCGCGTCCTGCACCAGGTCGTGGATCGCGCTGAAGAACGTGGAGTCCAGGTGGTCGTGGACGTTGAGGAGTATGACGACCACGAGCAACGCGACGACCTGGACCAGCAGGATCGCACCCGGCGTCGCACGGGTCAGCCGCATCGAGGCGCCGACCGCACCGACGAACGCGCACAACAGGACCAGGCCCCAGAGCCAGGCGCCGCCCTGCAGCAGGGTCGTGAGCGGCCACATCGCGACCACCGAGCCCAGCAGCGCCAGACCGGCCTCGCCCAGTCGTGCCCGGGTGATCACAGCGAACCCACCTGCACCAGGGCCTTGTTCGTGACCGTCGACCAGGCGTCGAGGATGGGCAGTTTCGCGTCGACGATGACCACCCGCCAGCCGGCGGTGGCCAGCCGTTCCCGGACCCGCTGCGCGGCCTCGCTCGGTTCGGAGCGCTCGGCGCCGCGTCGGCCGTGCGCGAAACTCGACGGGTCCAGGACGAAGCCGAGCGCCGCCGCACCCGGCTGCCGCAGCCCGGCCAGCTCGGTGGCGGTGTCGTCGTCACCGGCGGCGATGACGGCGACCGCGAGCCCGCCGGCCGAGACGTGTTCGAGCGCGGTGGACTGCACCTGCTCGAAGTCCTCGTCGGTGCCCAGTTGCACCGAGGCCAGGTCCTCGATCAGCTCCGGGACCGGACGCTCGATCATCAGCGCGGCGTTGGGGGACTGGACCGCCTCCTGGGTGACCAGCTGCGTCCGGTAGCCCAGCTCCTCGAGCCGGACGAGCACGGAGGCGACGGCGCTCACCGCCCACTCGAAGGAGCTGGCGGCGCCGGTGCCGGCGTGTGCGGACTCGCGCGAGTCCAGCAGCACGAGCGCCGAGCGGCGGGCCGGCCGGTCCTCCTGGCGCACCATGAGCTCGCCGCGGTGCGCGGTCGCCGGCCAGTGGACCTTCCGCAGGTCGTCGCCATCGTGGTAGTTGCGGATCGACACGTCCTCCTCGCCGTGCAGCGCGATCATCTGCGGCGTCTCGCCGTCGTTGCCGACACCGGAGCCGGGCGGGTGACCGGCGCCCAGGGGCACGACGCGCGGCAGGACGAGCAGCTCGTCGGTGCTGGTGAGCGACCGGGTCACGTGGGTGAGCCCGAACGGGTCACGCTGGGTGAGGGTCACCGGGCCGAGCCGGTAGCGACCGCGCAGGTGGCTGCGCACGACATACCGCACCTGCCGGGTGGCGCCGGGCTCGAGTTTGGCGACGACGAAGCGCGGCCGGTCGCCGAGCACGTAGTCGATGCGTTCCTCGGCGAGGTAGAGCCGGCTGGAGCGGTGGTCGACGTTGGTGAACGTCACCTCGACCTCCGCCCGCTCGTCGGGTATGGCGGTCGGCGGGTTGACGGTGCGGCGCACCTCCAGCCGCGGCGCGGGCCGGCGGGCGAACAGCAGCGCACCGACCGCGAGCAGCACCAGCAGCACCCCGACGCGCACGATGTCCTCGAAGCCGAGCACCAGGCCGGCGACGGTCAGCACGATGCCGGCGCTGATGAACCCGCGGCCCAGGCCGGTGAAGGTGTGGGGTCGTCCGGCGGCCATCAGCGTGCGGCCGAGGGCACCGCCACGTGACGGACGATCTCGGTGAGGACACCGCCGACGCCGCGGTGCAGGTGCTGGTTGTCGCTGGACAGGATCACGCGGTGGGCCAGCACCGGCTCGATGAGCCGCTGCACGTCCTCGGGTATGACGTGGTCGCGCCCGTCCAGTGCGGCGCCGGCGCGCGCCGCGCGCAACAGGTGCAGCGACGCACGCGGCGACGCGCCCAGCCGCAGCGCCTTGCTGCCGCGGGTGGCGCCGACGATGTCGACGATGTACTGCCGCAGCGCCGGGCTGGCGTGCACGGCCGAGACCCGGCGCGCCATCCGGGCGACGGTGTCACCATCGGTGACCGGCTGCAGCCGCTCCAGCGGCGACGCCCCGCCGTGCACGTCGAGCATCTCCAGCTCCGCGGTGGGTGTCGGGTAGCCCATCGAGATCCGCGTCATGAAGCGGTCCCGCTGCGCCTCGGGCAGCGGGTAGGTGCCTTCCATCTCGATGGGGTTCTGGGTGGCCATGACGAGGAACGGTGCCTTCAGCTGGTAGGTCTGGCCGTCGACGGTGACCTGCCCCTCCTCCATGCACTCCAGCAGCGCCGACTGCGTCTTGGGCGAGGCGCGGTTGATCTCGTCGCCGACGACGATGTTGGCGAAGATCGCACCGCGCCGGAACTCGAAGGTGCGGCTGTCCTGGTTGAAGACGCTGACCCCGGTCACATCGCTGGGCAGCAGGTCCGGGGTGAACTGGATGCGGCGCATCGGGCAGTCGATCGATCGTGCGAGGGCCTTGGCGAGCATCGTCTTGCCGACCCCGGGAACGTCCTCGAGCAACAGGTGGCCGCCCGCGAACAACACGACGACCGCGGTGCGGATGACCTCCGACTTGCCCTCGATGACCGAGGCAACGGCTTGGTGGATGGCGGTCGCCACCTGCTGGACGTCCTCGATGGTGGTCGGATCGTCGGCAGGTGAAGTGACGGGCGCCGGGGTGACGGGGCCCGTCTCGGTCGTGAAGGACATATCTCGATCCTGCCTGATGGTTGCGGATCGGTCACCTCATTCAGCGAACGACTGAAACCCAATCGTTGCCCGACCCCCGGGATGTTCGAACCTTTCGCCTCCCATTCTGCCCCCTGCCGGTGTTCCTCCACTTCTCCCCACCGCCCGCCGCCGGTTGCCCGCGGCGGCCGGGCCTCGGGTGGATCGCCGCGGAATCGCGCGGTCGAGAGGAGCGGAATGTCCGGGTATGACGTGCTCCGGCGCGGCCGGCAGGGGAGTGAGGCCGAGCACCTCCCCACCTCGCTCCACCGCGCTGACCTGCACATATGTGGAGTGTTAGCCTCTCGGGAACCGTCGCGGGGGCGACAGGTGGGGGAAAGTGGAGTACGGTGGGGCACGTTGATGAGCTGCGGCGCGCGCGTCAGGGACCACGGAGGAGGTGCGGTGCATGTTTCTCGGCACTCACACCCCTCGGCTGGACGAGAAGGGTCGGCTGTTCCTGCCCGCGAAGTTCCGCGACAAGCTCGCCGGCGGCCTGGTCATCACCCGTGGCCAGGAGCGCTGCCTCTACGTCTTCGCGATGGCCGACTTCGAGCACCTCGCCGCCGAGATGAACAACACACCCGTCACCAATCGGGCCGTCCGCAACTTCCAGCGGGTGCTGCTGTCCGCGGCCTCCGACGAGATCCCGGACAAGCAGGGTCGCGTCACCATCCCGGCCGTGCTGCGCGAGTACGCCGGACTGACCAAGGACTGCACGGTGATCGGCACCGGCAACCGGGTCGAGGTCTGGGACACCGCGGCCTGGAACGACTTCCTCGCGGCAACCGAGGACGACTTCGCCGATCAGGGCGAGGAGGTGATTCCTGGCGGGCTGTTCTGACCCCCGGCCTCCATCCGCTCGGCAACCCCGACGTTCCGGCACACCTTCCCCGGTGCCGGAGCCACGGGCGAAGCCCAGGAGCGGCTGGGGACCAGGAGCCAGAAAAGCCACAGGGATCACCGGGAGCACGACGGATGACCATCGACACGCGCATCGCGGGCAAGGAGCTGGGTGTGACCGCTGCAGGCGCCGCCGACCGGCACGTGCCGGTGCTCGCCGCCCGCATCACCGAGCTGCTGACCCCGGCACTGGACCAGCCCGGCGCGGTCTTCCTGGACGGCACGCTCGGCATGGGCGGCCACAGCGAGGCGATCCTCGCCGCCTGCCCGCAGGTCACCGTCTACGGCGTCGACCGCGACACCCAGGCGCTGACGCTCGCCGGCGAGCGGCTCGCGCCGTACGGCGACCGCTTCCGGCCGGTCCATGCGGTGTATGACGAGGCGATCGACGCACTCGCCGAGCGCGGCGTGACCGCGATCGACGGTGCGCTGTTCGACCTGGGCGTCTCCTCGCTGCAACTGGACGAGACCGACCGCGGGTTCGCCTACAGCGTCGACGCACCCCTCGACATGCGGATGGACCAGAGCACCGGACCGACCGCCGCGGACGTGCTCAACGGCTACGCCGCCGCGGACCTGGAGCGCATCCTGCGCACGTACGGCGAGGAGCGCTTCGCCCGCAGGATCGCCGCCGCGATCGTGCGCGAGCGGGAACGGCAGCCGTTCACCGACTCCGCCCGGCTGGTCGAGCTGCTGCGGCAGACCATCCCGGCGGCGTCCCAGCGCACCGGGGGACACCCGGGCAAGCGGACGTTCCAGGCGCTGCGCATCGAGGTCAACGGCGAACTCGCGGCCTGGGAGGCCGCGCTGCCGGCCGCCGTCGACGCACTCGCGGTCGGCGGCCGGATCGCGGTCCTGTCCTACCACTCGCTGGAGGACCGGATCACCAAGCGCGCCCTGGCCGCCGGTGCCACGAGCACCGCGCCGCCGGGGTTGCCGGTCGAGCTGCCCGAGCACGCGCCGTACCTCGCGCTGCTGACCCGCGGCGCCGAGCAGCCTTCCCAGGAAGAAATCAGCAACAACCCGCGCGCGGCGTCCGCACGTTTGCGCGCCGCCGAACGTATTCTCCCCACAAACCGTGGGGTTCAGCAGTCCAGATCGAAGGGACTTCGTCGATGAGCCAGCTGACCGCCCTCCCACGGCCTGCCACCCGGGCCGCGCGACCGAGCCGGTCGGCGCGGCCGACCCCGAAAACGCCGCGTCTCCGGCTCGTCGAGACCAAGGACGCCGCCGAACACACCGGCGCCGGCTTCGTCGTCCTGTGCGTCCTGCTGCTGGTGGGTGGCCTGATCAGCCTCCTGCTGCTCAACACCAACCGGGCGCAGGAGTCCTTCGCGATCGAGAAGCTGCAGGCGAGGTCGGCGAGCCTGACCGACCAGCAACAGCAGCTCGCCGGCGAGATCGACACCATCTCGGCGCCGCAGCAGCTGGCGTTGCAGGCCCAGGGTCTCGGGCTGGAGCCGGCGGCCAAGGTCCGCTACGTGCGCAAGTCGGATGGCAAGCAGCTCGGCGTGGCGACCCGGTCCGGCAAGGACTCCGCCCTTACCGTGGACACGCTGCCTTCGACGCCTGCTTCGCGGGTTGCGGGGGTGGCCGTCAGTGCGGCCTCGTCGAGTCTGCTGGTGACCAAGCTGGCGCCCGCGGAGAAGGCGACGGCGGTGACCAGGACCGAGCGCGGGGGCGCGAAGAAGTCCGAAAAGCAAGGAACGACAACGAAGTCCACCACGACCGACAACACGGCGAAGCCCACCGCCGGCTCGAGCGCCAAGTCCACCAAGTCCGCGAACTAGTCGACCACGAGGTAACCACGTGAGCACGTCCCGACGCCCCGGTGTACGCAGCGCGCGCCCGAGCGGCTCGACACGGGCGTCCGGGGCCGGCAACAGCAGCAGGGGGAGGGCGCGCCCGCAGAGCACCGACACCCGGTCCGGCCGGCGCCCGGTCGTCGGCACCGCTGCGGCCGGTGGGCAGCAGAAGGCGAAGTCCAAGGCGAAGACCAAGGGGTCCGGGCGGCGCCCGGCCGCGTCCCCGCCGAGGCGCCCGCGTCGCCCGGTGGCGCTGGGGGTCGGACACCCGCGACGCCGTGCCCGCATGCTCATGGTCGTCACGCTGATCGTCTTCAGCCTGTTCGCCGCCCAGTTGCTGCGCATCCAGGGCCTGGACGCCAAGGGCGTCTCGGAGAAGGCACTCGACTCCCGGCTGCACGCAACGATGCTGCCCGCACTGCGCGGTTCGATCGTCGACGACAACGGCGTGGTGCTCGCCTCCAGCGTCGACCGGTTCAACGTGACCGACGACCCGACGGCGACGGTGACCTACCGGAAACGGGTCGACGGGCAGGTCCAGCAGGTCGGCCTCGTCGGTGCCGCCACCGACATCGCGGACATCCTCGGCGTCCAGCCGCAGCCCATCCTCACCGTGATGCAGCAGGCGCTGAAGAAGAACTCCCGCTTCACCTACCTGGCCAAGCAGGCCACGCCCCGCCAGTGGCAGGCGATCGCCAAACTCGGCATACCGGGCGTCTACAGCGAGACCACCACCGAGCGCAACTACCCCCAGGGCACCTCGGTGGCGCCACTGATCGGCTGGGTCGACACCAACGGCAAGGGCGGCGGCGGCCTGGAGCAGATGGAGCAGGGAGTGCTCAACGGCACCCCCGGCAAGCACATCTACGAGCAGGCGCCGGACGGCAGCGTCATCGCCACCGGCGACAACCAGGACACCCCGGCCGTCAACGGCGAGAACGTCAAGCTCACCCTCGACAACGACCTGCAGTGGTACTCCCAGAACGCCATCGCCGCCGCCGTGAAGAAGACCGGTGCGCTGTCCGGCGAGGTCGTGGTGATGGACACCCAGCAGAACCTCAAGACGATCGCGAGCTACCCGAGCTTCGACAACAACGACGTCGGCGCGGCCGACAACAGCGACCTGCAGTCCAAGCCGTTCACCCAGGCGTACGAGCCGGGCTCCACCAGCAAGGTCATCACCATGGCCGCGCTCCTGGAGGAGGGCAAGGCGACACCGTTCACCCACGTGGTGGTGCCGCCGCTGCTGACCCGGGCCGGGGAGACGTTCCACGACGCGGAGAAGCACGGCACCGAACAGCTCACCCTGTCCGGCGTCCTCGCCCAGTCCTCCAACATCGGCACGATGATCGAGGGCAGCAAGCTGCCCAAGGGCACGCTCTACAAGTACCTGCGGGCGTTCGGGCTCGGGCAGACCACCGGTATCGGCTACCCCGGCGAGTCCAAGGGCCTGCTCACGTCATACAAGGACTGGAGCGCCACCCAGCGTTTCACCGTGATGTTCGGCCAGGGCCTGGCCGGCACCGCGATCCAGGAGGCGTCCGTCTTCGCCACCGTCGCCAACGACGGGGTCAAGGAGCCGGTCAAGCTCATCGCCGGGGTCGGCGAGGGTGACGACTACACCGCGCCGCAGGACGACCGCAAGGCCAAGCGGGTCATCTCCCGGGCCACCGCGAACAAGCTCACCAAGATGATGGAGGGCATCGTCTCCGAGACCGGTACGGCGCCGATGGCCGGGGTCAAGGGCTACTCGGTGGCGGGCAAGACCGGCACCGCCGACCGCTACGACCAGGAGCTGGGCCGCTACAACGGTGTCACCGCCTCGTTCATCGGTTTCGCACCCGCCGACCACCCGCGCTACATCGTCGCGGTCACGCTGCAGCGACCGGTCCACGGCACGTTCGGCGGCCAGCTGGCCGGCCCGGTGTTCTCCCAGATCATGGGCTACGCGCTGCAGAAGGCCGGGGTCCCGGCGAACCAGAAGCAGGCCTCGCCCTACCCGCTGACCTTCGAGACGACGGGGAAGAAATGACCCGGGCGAATGCCGGGGCCGGCGCAGGAGGCACCCGGCGATGAGCGGCGAAAAGCCCTGACCACGCCATGATCGCGCTCACTCTCTCGCACATCGCGGCGATCACCGGTGGCACGCTGCACGGCGACGACCGGACGGTCGACGGTCCCGTGGTCACCGACTCCCGGGAAGCCGCACCGGGCAGTCTCTACGTCGCCCGCATCGGCGAGTACGCCGACGGCCACGACTTCGCACCGTCCGCGCTCGAGGCCGGCGCCGTCGGCGTGCTCGGGTCGCGGGCGCTGCCCGGCATACCCACCGTGGTGGTCGACGACGTGCAGCAGGCGTTCGGCGACCTGGCGCGCGCCGTCGTCGACCTGGCGCCGTCCCTGCGGATCGTGGGCATCACCGGCAGCTCCGGCAAGACCTCCACCAAGGACCTGCTGGCGCAGGTGCTGGCACCCCTCGGCGAGACGGTCGCGCCGGTCGGCTCCTACAACTCCGAGGTGGGCGTGCCGCTGACCGTGTGCCGCGTCACCACGGGCACCCGTTTCCTGGTCGCCGAGATGGGCGCCACAAACCTGGGCAACATCACCTACCTCACGCACATCGCGCCACCGGCCGTCGGCATCGTGCTCAACGTCGGCACCGCGCACGTGGGGGAGTTCGGGTCGGTGGAGGCCATCGCGCAGACCAAGGGTGAGCTGGTCGAGGCGCTGCCCGGGACGGGGCTGGCGATCCTCAACGCCGACGACCCGCGGGTGGCGGCGATGGCGGCCCGCACCCGGGCACGGGTCGTCACCGTCGGCCTGGGAGAGGCCGCGCAGGTCCGCGCGGTCGACGTGAGCCTGGACGACCAGGACCGGCCCGCGTTCACCGTCCTGGGCCTGGACGGCGTCGAGGCGCTGCCGGTGCGGCTGGGGCTGCACGGCGAGCACCAGGTCGGCAACGCGCTCGCGGTCGCGGTCGCCGCGCGTGAGCTGGGGGCGTCCGGCGAGCAGATCGCGACCGGCCTGGCCGGGGCGCGGGCGGTGAGCCGCTGGCGGATGGAGGTGCACCAGCTGCCGACCGGGATCACCCTGATCAACGACGCCTACAACGCCAACCTGGACTCGATGCAGGCCGCCCTGCGGGCGCTGCAGCGGATCGGTCGCGGGCACCGCACCATCGCCGTCCTCGGCGAGATGCGCGAACTCGGCGATTTCAGCGCCGCGGCGCACCACCAGGTGGGCGCGGCGGCCGCCGAGCTCGGGACGGGGGTCGTCGTGGCCGTCGGTGCGGGCGCCGAGCCGATCGCAGCCGCCGCCGAGGCCGCGGGTGTGCGGGTGGAGCGCGCCGCGGACGTCGACGAGGCGCACCGTGTGGTCATGCAACTTCTGGCGCCCTCAGACGTCATACTCTTCAAGTCAAGTCGTGACTCCGGGCTGCGGTTTCTCGGCGACCGGATCACTGTCGAACAAGGTGGGTACCTCCAAGAACATGGACCGACGCATGCGTAGGCACGGGCCGGCGGCGCATCGGGTGACCGATCTCGCGCAGGAGAGTTCCCGGTGAAACTCGTACTCATCGGAGCGCTGGTCGCGCTCGTCATCGGGCTGATCGGCACCCGTTACTTCATCTCGCTGGCCCGCCGCAAGGGCTACGGACAGTTCGTGCGCGACGACGGCCCCACCAGCCACCACACCAAGCGCGGCACCCCGACGATGGGCGGCGTGGTGATCATCGCCGGCTCCGTCGTCGGCTACGCACTGGCCCACCTGCTCACCTGGGACGGCCCGACCGCCTCCGGTCTGCTGGTGCTGTTCCTCATGGTCGGGCTGGGGTTCGTCGGCCTGCTGGACGACTGGATCAAGATCTCCCACGAGCGCTCGCTCGGCCTGACCTCCGTGCAGAAGCTCGCCGGGCAGACCCTGGTCGCGGTGATCTTCGCGATCCTGGCCACCAAGTTCTCCCGGGACGGCATCAGCCCGGCCAGCTACCGCATCTCGTTCGTGCGTGACACCTGGTTCAACCTCGCGTTCGCCGGCTCGGTCATCGGGGTCATCCTGTTCATCCTGTGGGCCAACCTGATGATCGCCGGCACCAGCAACGGGGTGAACCTCACCGACGGCCTCGACGGGCAGGCCGCCGGTGCCTGCGTGATGGTGTTCGGCGCCTACGTGCTGATCAGCGTCTGGCAGTTCAACCAGAACTGCCAGTTCGTCACGTCGTCCAAGTGCTACAACGTGCGCGACCCGCTCGACCTCGCGGTGGTCGCCGCGTGCGTGATGGGCGCGTGTTTCGGCTTCCTGTGGTGGAACGCCTCACCGGCCCGGATCTTCATGGGTGACACCGGCTCGCTCGGCCTCGGCGGCGCACTGGCCGGCCTGGCGATCACCACCCGCACCGAGTTGCTCGTGGTCATCCTGGGCGGCCTGTTCGTGTTCGAGACGGTCACGGTGATCCTGCAGGTCGGATACTTCAAACTGACCAAGCGCAACAACGGCGGCGTCGGCAAACGGCTGTTCCGGATGACACCGATCCATCACCACTTCGAGATGCTCGGCTGGGCGCAGATCACGGTGACGATCCGGTTCTGGATCATCTGCGGGCTGTGCGTCGCCGGCGGCCTGGGGATCTTCTACGCCGAATGGGTCGTCGGTGGGGTTGTCTGATTACGAGCCGGACGGCGGAGCACGGGGGCTGACCCACCGGGACGCCGACTGGTCCGGCCTGCGCGTGGTCGTGGTCGGGCTCGGGCTGTCCGGTTTCGCGGCCGCCGACGCCCTGCTGGAGCGCGGTGCCGTCGTGACCGTCGTCAGCCGGGACCGCACGGCGGCGATGGAGGAGCGCGCCCGGATCCTCGACATCCTCGGGGCGACGGTGCTGTTCGCCGACGAGGTGCCCGCGGTGCCGCCGGACGGCACCCAACTGGTCGTGACCTCCCCCGGGGTGCCACCGGCCAACCCGTTCCTGGTGGCCGCGGAGTCGTCCGGCGTCCCGGTCTGGGGTGAGGTCGAGCTGGCCTGGCGGATGCGACCCGCCGAGGGCGCCGCACCGTGGCTGACGATCACCGGCACCAACGGCAAGACCACCGCGGTCACCATGCTGGAGTCGATCCTGCGTGCGGGCGGGCTGCGCGCCACCGCCGCCGGCAACGTCGGCACGCCGATCCTCGAGGCGGTGCTGCACCCGGAGCCGTACGACGTGCTCGCCGTGGAGCTGTCCAGTTTCCAGATCCATTGGTCGCGCAGCGTCTCGCCATACTCCTCCTGCCTGCTCAACGTCGCACCCGACCACGTCGACTGGCACGGCTCGTACGACGAGTACCGGCGCGTCAAGGGCCGCGTCTACGAGCGGACCCAGGTGGCCGCGATCTACAACGTGCAGGACCCGGCCACCGAGGAGCTGCTGATCGCGGCCGACGTCGTGGAGGGTTGCCGCGCCATCGGATTCACCACCGGCGTGCCCGCCATCTCGATGGTCGGCGTCGTCGACGACGTGCTCGCCGACCGGGCGTTCATCGACGAGCGGCGCACCAGCGCGGCCGAGCTGGCGACCGTCGACGACCTGTCGATCGGCGGCGTCCGGCCTGCGCCGCACTACGTCGCCGACGCGCTGGCCGCGGCCGCCCTCGCGCGCTCGTTCGGGGTGGCGCCGGCGGCGGTGCAGGCGGGGCTGCGGTCCTACACGCCGCAGCCGCACCGGGTGCAGGACGTCGCCACCGTCGACGGCGTGCGCTACGTGGACGACTCCAAGGCCACCAACACCGACGCCGCGGCGGGTTCGGTCACGGCGTTCGACCACGTCGTCTGGATCGCCGGTGGCCTGCTCAAGGGCGCCGATGTCGAGGACCTGGTGCGGGTCGCGGCCTCCCACCTGCGCGGCGTGGTGCTGCTCGGCCAGGACCGGGCGCAGCTGGCGGACGCATTGGGCCGACACGCGCCGGATGTCCCGGTGGTGGACGTCGCGAGCACCGACACTGGGGCCATGTCCGAAGTCGTCCGTGCCGCGCAGTCGCTCGCCCGGCCCGGCGACGTGGTGCTGCTGGCGCCGGCGGCCGCGTCGATGGACATGTTCGACAACTACGGCGCGCGGGGTGACGCGTTCGCGGCGGCCGTGCGGGGCCTGTCGCAATGAGCGCACCCAGCGAGACCGGCGCCTTCGACCTGACCCGGTTGCAGCCCAAGGCGCTGATGCGCCGGCTGGAGTCGCCGGTCGCCCCCTACTACCTGCTGCTCGGCTCCACCGCGATGCTGCTGCTGTTCGGCCTGGTGATGGTGCTGTCGGCGTCGAGCGTCACGTCATACCAGGCCAGCGGCTCGTCATACACGGTCTTCAAGAACCAGGCGCTGTTCGCCGGCATCGGTGTCGTCGTCGCGCTCATCGCCAGCCGCGTCTCGGTGCGGGCGTGGAAGTGGCTCGCGCTGCCGGCGTTCGTGCTGGCCGTGCTGCTGCAGATGGCCGTGTTCTCGCCGCTGGGTCTCACCGTGCAGGGCAACCGCAACTGGATCGGCTTCGGCGGCTTCACCATTCAGCCCTCGGAGGCCGGCAAGATCGCGATCATCCTGGTGGCGGCGATGATCCTGACCCGCAAGCGCAAGGTGCTCTCGGAGTGGCGGCACGTGGTGATCCCGCTCATCCCGATGGCCGCGCTGCTGCTCGGACTGGTGCTGCTGGGGCACGACCTGGGCACCACCATGGTGCTGGCCTCGATCGTGGGGGCGATCCTGTTCGTGGCCGGTGTGCGGATGCGGGTCTTCGCGTTCTTCGGTGGACTCGCCGCGGCCGTCGCGCTCGCCTTCGTGGCCACCAACTCCAACCGCACCGGGCGGCTGGACGCCTGGCTCGGCACCTGCCTCAACGCGCAGACGGCCGGCTGCTACCAGAAGGTGCACGGCCTCTACGCAATGGCCGACGGCGGCTGGTGGGGCGTCGGCCTCGGTGCCAGCCGGGAGAAGTGGTCGTGGCTGCCGGAGGCGCACAACGACTTCATCTTCGCGATCATCGGCGAGGAGCTCGGCCTGCCCGGCACCCTGGCCGTCATCGCGCTGTATGTCGCACTCGGCTACGCCTGCTACCGGATGATCGTGACCAGCAAGGACTTCTTCGTCCGGCTGGTGACGGCCGGGGTGATGGCGTGGATCCTGGTGCAGGCGGTGATCAACATCGGCTCGGTGACCGGCCTGCTGCCGATCATCGGGGTGCCGCTGCCGCTGGTCTCCTCGGGTGGGTCGGCGCTGGTGACAACGCTTTTCGCGCTCGGCATGCTGATCTCGTTCGCCCGCAACGAGCCGACCTGCAAGGCGGCGCTGGCGGCCCGGCCGAGCGCGGTCAAGCGCACGCTCGCCGTCCTGCCGCTCCCGCGACGCTGAGCCCGGCATACGCCCAGCGCATGGCGCCCGCGCACAACTCGCTACTGTCGTCACGTACTCGCCCGATCCGCCGGATTTCGGCGAGTAACTCGCTACTGTCGTCACTTCTTCAGGTCCGAGGATCATGAGCCAGTCGTCTTCCGCATTGCAGTCCGTGTTACTCGCCGGAGGCGGCACCGCCGGGCACATCTCACCGCTGCTCGCCACCGCGGACGCGCTGCGCCGCCGGCACCCGGACGTGCGGATCACCGTGCTCGGGTCGCACGGCGGCCTCGAGGAGACGCTGGTGCCCGAGCGCGGCTACGACCTGCGGCTGATCGACAAGGCCGCGTTCCCGCGGCGTCCCAACGCTGCCGCGGTGCGCTTCCCGCAGAAGTTCCTGGGTGCCCGCCGGGACGCTGCGGCGCTGGTGCAGGAGGTGGCCGCGGACGCCGTCGTCGGGTTCGGCGGCTACGTCAGCCCGCCCGCGTTCCTGGCGGCGCGCAAGCTCCGCGTCCCGATCGTGGTGCACGAGGGCAACGCGCTGCCCGGCCTCGCCACCAAGCTCGGATCCCGCTTCAGCCCGTATGTCGCCACGGCGTTCTCGGTCACCAAACTCCCGCACGCCCAGGCGATCGGGATGCCGTTGCGCCGGGAGATCACCCGCCTGGACCGGGACGCGCTGCGCCCGGAAGCGGTCGAGCGGTTCGGCCTGAACCCGGACCTGCCGACCGTCCTGGTGACCGGCGGCTCCAGCGGCGCGGTGCGGGTCAACGAGCCGGTCGCCGCGTCCGCCGCGGCGTTCCGGGATGCGGGCGTGCAGGTGCTGCACGTCACGGGGGTCGGCAAGGAGGTCGAGGTCCCACCGGGGGAGCCCGTGTACATCGTCCTGCCGTATGCCGACCGGATGGACCTGGCGTATGCCGCGGCGGACCTGGTCGTCACCCGCTCGGGCGGGAACATGGTCTGCGAGACCTCGTCGGTCGGCCTGCCCGCGGTGTTCGTGCCGCTGCCGGTGGGCAACGGCGAGCAGCGTCTCAACGCCGCGGATGTCGTGAACGCCGGGGGTGCACTGCTGGTCGACAACGACGACTTCACCCCCGACTACATCCGCAGCGAGGTCATCCCGCTGGCCGCGGACCCGGAACGGCTGGCGCGGATGGCGGAGGCGGCCCGGGCCCAGGGGCACGGCGACGCGGACGAGCGGCTCGTCGACCTGATCGAGCAGGCGGTGAGTGACGGTGTTTCCCGCCATTGACGCTCGACATCGCCGCTGACGTCCCTATTGCGCCGTCACCGGCCGTTTCGAGCGTCAACCGCGAGAGATCTCCCGTCGACCACGACCACGAAGGACCAGCGATGACCGACCACGCACCCGACGGCGTCAACCGCCGCTTCGACTTCACGGCGCCGCTGCCGGCGCTGGGCGACCTACGAGCCGCCCACCTGATCGCCATTGGCGGATCGGGTATGTCGGGTGTCGCGCGGCTGCTGCTCGCCGCGGGGGTGCGGGTCAGCGGCTCGGACCGCAGCGAGAGCCCGGTGCTCGACGACCTGCGGGCGGCCGGCGCCGACGTGTGGATCGGTCAGACCGCCGAGGGCGCGCAGCGGGTCCCGGACGATGCCGTTGTCGTGGTGTCCTCGGCGATCGCCGAGGACAACCCGGAGCTGGCCGGGGTGCGTGCCCGCGGGTTGCAGGTGCTGCACCGGGCGCAGGCGCTCGGGGTGCTCATGGCGGGCCGGGCCGCGCTGGCCGTGGCCGGCACGAGCGGGAAGACGACGACGAGTGCGATGGCGACGGTCGCGCTGCGCGCAGCGGGCGCCGACTCGTCATTCGCGATCGGTGCGCCGATCGCCGGCATCGGCGCCAATTCCGGTGTCGGGCAAGGTGATTCGTTCATCGTCGAGGCGGACGAGAGCGATGGTTCGTTCCTCGTCTACCACCCGCAGGTCGCGATCGTGACGAGCGTGCGCGAGGACCACCTGGACTTCTACGGCACCTCCGAGCGGATGCAGCAGGCGTATGCCGACTTCGCCGACACGATCCGGGACGGCGGGCTGCTGGTGGCGTGCGCGGACGACCCCGGAGCCTCCGCACTGGCGGCGCGCCACCGCGAGCTCGGCCGGTGGGTGGTCACCTACGGCCGGACCGCCGACGCGGACCTCCGGGTGGCGGACGAGTCGGGCTCCGGGTTCGCCTGGTCCGCGACGCTGCTGCCCGCTGCCGGAGGGCGGATCCCGTTGCAGCTGAAGGTGCCCGGTGCGCACAACCTGCAGAACGCCGCGGGTGTGGCGCTCGCCCTGACCGAGGGTTTCGGGCTGTCGATGGAGCAGGCCGTGACCGGGCTCGGCGGGTTCACCGGGTCCGCGCGGCGACTCGAACCGCGCGGCGAGGCCGGGGGAGTGCGGGTCATCGACGACTACGCGCACAACCCGGACAAGCTCGACGCCGCCGTCCGCGCCGGGCTCGGGCTGCGCGACGGGGGACGGCTGATCGCGGTCTTCCAGCCGCACCTGTTCTCGCGCACCCAGCACGCGGCCGCTGGCCTGGCGGCGGCCCTCTCGCGCGCGGACGTCGCGATCGTGCTCGACGTCTATCCGGCCCGCGAGGCTCCGGTGCTGGGTGTGACCGGCGCTCTCGTCGCCGACGCGGTGACCGGTGCGGAGGTCGTGTACGCGCCGACACTGGACGAGGCGTTGCAGGCCGTGCTGGACCGGGCGCGGTCGGGCGATCTGGTGCTGACCGTCGGCGCCGGCGACGTCACCACGCTCGGCCCCCGCCTGCTGGCCGAGCTCTCCCGCTGACCCGCCGACGACGACCCGGTCCCATTCCGCGAGAGGACACGAAAATCCCCAGAGGACACGAAAAACGGGCCCCAGACCGCCCTGGAACGCCCTCCGTTCTTGTCCTGTCGGCGTTTTTGTGTCCTGTCGGCGAAGGGGAGGGGTATGCCGGGGGCGTGGTCGCCACGGGAGGCGCCTCACCTTCAAGTTAAGGTCCATACTCGCCGCGCCGGATTCCGCCGCGTAGCATGCACGGCATTGCTGCTTGTGTGAGGCGCCACTCGACGCGGCACGGTGTGTCGGTTAGGGGAAGCGTCGCCATCAACGTCATCATCATGGTGACTGTGGCAACCACGTTGCACACGTGGTGAGCGCAGTCGGCATACTGCTTGCTTACATCGTCTAACGCTGGAAAGGCCCTTCCCTCGTGGCAACTCCGCAGAACTACCTGGCCGTCATCAAGGTCGTCGGCATCGGCGGCGGCGGCGTGAACGCCATCAACCGGATGATCGAGGTCGGTCTGAAAGGCGTGGAGTTCATCGCCATCAACACCGACGCCCAGGCCTTGTTGATGTGTGACGCTGACGTGAAGCTTGAGGTCGGCCGGGAGCTGACCCGCGGTCTCGGCGCCGGCGCGGACCCCGAGGTCGGCAAGAAGGCCGCCGAGGACCACGCCGAGGACATCGAGGAAGTGCTCAAGGGCGCCGACATGGTGTTCGTGACGGCCGGCGAGGGCGGCGGCACCGGCACCGGCGGTGCTCCAGTGGTCGCCAAGATCGCCAAGAGCCTCGGCGCGCTGACGATCGGCGTCGTGACGCGTCCGTTCACCTTCGAGGGTCGCCGTCGCGCCAACCAGGCCGACCTCGGCATCAACGCGCTGCGCGAAGAGGTCGACACCCTCATCGTCATCCCGAACGACCGGCTGCTGTCGATCAGCGACCGCAACGTGTCCATGCTCGACGCCTTCCACAGCGCCGACCAGGTGCTGCTGTCCGGTGTCCAGGGCATCACCGACCTGATCACCACCCCGGGCCTGATCAACCTCGACTTCGCCGACGTCAAGTCGGTCATGCAGGGTGCCGGGTCGGCGCTGATGGGCATCGGTTCCGCCCGCGGCGAGGACCGCGCGGTGCAGGCGGCCGAGTTCGCGATCTCCTCGCCCCTGCTCGAGGCCAGCATCGACGGCGCCCAGGGCGTCCTGTTGTCCGTGCAAGGTGGCAGCGATCTGGGTCTGTTCGAGATCAACGAGGCCGCCCGCCTGGTGCAGGAGGCCGCACACCCCGAGGCCAACATCATCTTCGGTGCCGTCATCGACGACGCCCTCGGCGACGAGGTGCGGGTCACCGTCATCGCGGCCGGCTTCGAGGGCGGTGCCCCCAACAAGCGCACCGACGAGCGCGCGCTGGGTCAGATCCAGGGCGCCCCGACGCCGCGGCAGCAGCCGCCCGCCGCGGCGGCCGGTGCCGTGCCGCAGCAGGCCCAGCAGCAGTCGGCTCCCGCGCCGGGTCAGGGCGCTCCGCAGCCCGCACCCGGGGCCGCGCAGCAGCAAGCGCCGCAGCAGGGGCAGCCCGGCGGCGACGGCCAGCAGGCGGACGAGCAGCAGGCCCCGGCCAACCCGGGCGCCGTCCAGCAGACCGCGTCCAACCGCCCGCCGCGCGAGGTCAGCTTCGACGACGGCCAGGACCTCGACGTCCCCGATTTCCTGAAGTAGCCGCGACCGCCGGCGATGTGGTGGTGGCGTGACAGCCTGACCGGCCCGGACGGTCGGCGGGTGGACGTGGGGTTCACCGACACCGGTGACGGCGTGAGCACCGGCCCGGTCGCGTCGCTGAACCTCGGCGGCGCGGTCGGTGACGACCCGGCGAACGTCGCGCGCAACCGCGCGGCGGTCGCCGCCTCGGTCGGGGTCGCCCCGGATGACCTGGTCTTCATGCACCAGACCCACAGCGACCGGGTGCTCGCCCTGGAGTCGGACGGCACCCGTGACCTCGACGGGGACGGCGTCGTGACGGCGCAGCCGGGCGTCGCTCTCGCGGTGCTCGTCGCCGATTGCACCCCGGTGCTGCTCGCCGACCCCGCCGCCGGTGTCGTGGCCGCCGTGCACGCCGGCCGGCCCGGCATGATGGCCGGCATCGTCGACAACGCCCTGGATCGTATGACGAGCCTCGGCGCGACCGATCCCGTTGCCATCATTGGCCCTTCGGTGTGCGGGCGCTGTTACGAAGTGCCGTTCGAGCTGCGGGAGGAGGCCGCTGCCGTGACCCCGGAGAGCCGCACCGTCAGCTGGACCGGCACCCCGGCGATCGATGTCGCGGGCGGCGTGGTCGCCCAACTGCACGCGCGCGGCATACCCACCACCTGGGTGCGCGGCTGCACCCGCGAGAACGACCGCCTCTTCTCCTACCGGCGCGACCACCGCACCGGCCGGTTCGCCGGCGTCATCGTCCAGCGGGCGGCCTCATGACCGAGCTGTATGACGCGGGCCGGCGCGACGAGCTCGCCGCGAACCTCGCCACCGTGCACGACCGCATCGACCGCGCCTGCGCGGCCGCCGGCCGTGACCCCGGCGATGTGACGTTGATCGCAGTCACCAAGTTCTTCCCGGCCTCCGACGTGGAGCACCTGGCGGCGCTCGGGGTGCGCGACGTGGGGGAGAACCGCGACCAGGAGGCCGGCGCGAAGTTCGCCGACCTGCCCACGGACGTCCGCGAGCGGCTGACGGTGCACTTCATCGGGCAACTGCAGTCCAACAAGGCGGCACACGTGGTGCGCTACGCGGACGTCGTGCAGTCGGTCGACCGGCCCAAGATCGCGGCCGCCCTGGACCGGGCCGCCGCCGGCGCGGAACGCACCCTCGACGTGCTCGTCCAGATCGACCTGTCCGACGCCACGGGACGCGGTGGCATCGCCCCGGAGGCAGCCCGGGCGCTGGCCGCACAGATCGCCGACAGCGCCACGCTGCGGCTGCGCGGGGTGATGGCGGTGGCGCCGTTGAACGCGGACCCGGCCCCGGCGTTCGAACGGCTGGCAGAGCTCGCGGGCGCCATACGAGCCGACCACCCGCAGGCCGACTGGGTCTCCGCCGGAATGAGCGGCGACCTGGAGCAAGCGGTCGCCGCGGGCGCGACACACCTGCGTGTCGGCAGCGCAATCCTCGGATATCGGCCGGGCCCCCGGTAGCGTCGTTCGCGACCGACCGACCGACCTCGGGACTGCCTGATCCCTGAGGTGAGAAGGAGTGCAATTCATGGCTGGGAAGCTGCGCGCCACAATGGAATACCTCGGTTTGGCCGAGGCCGACCCGCACTACCGTGACGACGACTACGCCGGTGAGTGGACCGAGGACCAGTACGACGAGGCGCAGGACAGCGGCTACCCCGTCGAGGAGCAGCCGCATCGTGAGCCGGCGCCCGTCACGCACCTGCACACCTCGCCGGCTGTCCCGGCACCGCACCAGGAGGCCGGCGAGATGAGCCGCATCAACACGATCCACCCCCGCACCTACAACGAGGCCAAGGAGATCGGCGAGAGCTTCCGCAGCGGCGTGCCGGTCATCATGAACCTCTCCGACATGGACGACACCGACGCCAAGCGGCTGGTCGACTTCGCCGCCGGGCTGGTGTTCGGCCTGCACGGCACCATCGAGCGCGTCACCAGCAAGGTGTTCCTGCTGTCGCCGCACGGCATCGAGGTCGCGACCAGCGGCCCGGAGGCCGGGCGCCCCTCCGGTCGGGGCCTGTTCAACCAGAGCTGAGCGCACACACCCTGACGGCACGCGGCCGGCGGGCTGGTGGTCGGTTCCGGCCCGCCGATGTCGCAGAATGGAAGCATGTCAGTCGTCCTCGCAGTGGTGTCACTGCTGCTCTACGTCTTTTTCATCCTGCTGCTCGGGCGACTCGTGCTGGACTGGGTGCAGGTGTTCGCCCGCAGCTGGCGCCCGCGGGGACCGGTGCTGGTGGTCGCGGAGACGATCTACACCACCACGGATCCGCCGCTGAAGGCGTTGCGTCGGGTGGTGCCGCCGCTGCGGCTGGGGCAGGTGAGCCTCGACCTGGCGTTCCTCATCCTGATCGTGGCTGTCTCTTTGCTGCTCGGTATCCTACAGTGAGCACGCGAAATTTATCCGATTGATAGCAGCGGGTGCTTGCGCGCGTGACAGCGTGCGGACCCCTGCCAACTTCTTACCGAGGTGAACAGATGGCGTTGACGCCAGAAGACGTGGTGAAGAAGGAGTTCACCAAGCCGAAGGGCTTCGGTCGTAGCGGTTACGACGAGATCCAGGTGGATGACTTCCTCGACGAGATCGTGGTCGAGCTGCGCCGGCTGAACGCCGAGAACGAAGACCTGACCGGCAAGCTCGAGGATTGCCGGCGTTCGAAGGGTGTTCCCGGTCGTAGCGAAGCCGACACGGAGAAGGCGGCCGGCGCGCCGTCCGCCGCTGCGGCGGTGCCTGCACTGACGCCGGTCAACGGCGACGATGCGGACAAGACGCAGGCCGTTCCCAGCATGAAGGACGTGGAGGCCGCCAAGGCTGCCAAGACCGAGCTGGAGCGGACCCAGGGCGAGCTGAAGACCGCGCAGGGTCAGCTGAAGTCCACCCAGGACCAGCTGAAGACCGCGCAGGAGCAGTTGACGCGCACCAAGGCCGAGTTGGACCAGGCCCAGACGGCTCTCGCGGCGGCGAAGAAGGAGCAGCCCACGGCCGCTCCGGCCAGCCCCAACGGGACTCCGGTGGACCAGAACACCAAGACGGCCGGCCAGCCCAACGACGTGGCCGCGGTCGCGTCGACCGAGGGCGCCGCCGGTGTCATCGCGTTGGCGCAGCGGGTGCACGACGAGCACGTCCGCGAGGGTGAGACCAAGCGCGACAAGCTGATCAGTGAGGCGCAGGCGCACCACGAGAAGGTCATCCGCGAGGCCAACGCCAAGCGGGACGAGCTGGTCGGGTCCGCCCACCTGAAGCACGACGAGCTGATCAGCGCGGCGCAGAGCCGGCACGACGAGCTCATCTCCACGGCGCAGAGCCGGCACGACGAGCTGCTGTCGACCGGGCAGAGCAAGCACGACGAGCTGGTCCGCACCGGCACCGAGAAGTCGGAGAAGATGGTGCGCGAGGCCGAGGAGCGCAAGAACACGATCCTGGGCGAGCTGAACACCGAGCGGGAGAAGGTCAGCGGTCACATCGAACAGCTGCGGTCCTTCGAGGGTGACTACCGCACCAAGTTGCGCGGTTACATCGAGGATCACCTGACCCGGTTGGACCAGACGGCGACCGACGACAAGCCGAACCCCAAGGAATGACCACGGGCTGACACGCCCAGTCAATAAGCCGCCGGGTGGGGGCGCCGATCCGTTATGGTGAGGCGCTCCTGCCCGGCGGTTTCGGTCGTCGGGCACGTGTCGTCATACCCGTCGACCGGCGCCGTCGGAATTGTCGTTGTATGTCGACAGCGAGTCGCTTATCCTGCCCGCAGCCACATCGGGGGCAGTCAGTCCGGGTGCACACCAGGCGCTCGGACCGCTGCGAGAGGAAGGGATCCGATGCCAGCCAAGAAGACGGTCACCGGCACCTCCAAGCCGGGACGCTCCCGCGTGACCACGGCCCTGCGGAAAGCTACCGGGGTGGTGGCCAGGGCGACCGGACGTGGCTCGACATCCGCCGGCAACGGCAGCGCGACGAAGAAGACCGCCGCGAAGACGGCTGCCAAGAAGGCGACCGCTAAGAAGGCGACGGAGACGCCGGCCGGCACCCGCGCGGCCACGTCCAAGGCCCCTGCGAAGAAGACCACGGTGAAGAAGGCGGCGGCCGAGAAGACCTCCGCCGCGAAGAAGACGGCCGCCAAGAAGGCCTCCGCGGCCAAGGCAGCCACCACCAAGGCGGCGGCGAAGAAGACCACGGCGAAGAAGACCACCCCCGCCAAGAGCACCGCCCGGAAGACGACCGCCGCGAAGAAGACCAGCGCCGCGAAGGCCACGCCGGCCAAGAAGACCCCGGCGAAGAAGGCGACCAAGGCCCCGGCGAAGAAGACCGCGGCCACGAAGGCCCCCGCCGCCAAGGCGACGAAGGCTCCTGCGAAGAAGACCACCGCCGCGACCACGAAGGCCGCGGCCGAACCGACGACTGCGAAGAAGGCTGTGGCGAAGAAGACGGCAGCGCCGGCTGCTCCGGCGAAGAAGGCTCCCGCGAAGAAGGCGACCGTCGGCAAACTCCGGGTGCGGGACGACGAATCCCCTTGGACCGCGAAAGAACTCGCGGCCGTGCGGGCCGAACTCGAGGGTGACGTGGAGCGGCTCACCCACGAACTGAGCGGGTTCGAGGACGACATCGCCGGACTGATCAAGGACAGCGGCGACGGGGCCGGCGACGACCAGGCCGACACCGGCGCCAAGACCTTCGAGCGCGAGCACGAGGCGTCCCTCGCGCAGAACTCCCGGGATCTGCTGGAACAATCGGTGCATGCGCTTCAACGCATTGACGACGGCACCTACGGAGTTTGTGAGAACTGTGGCAACGCGATCGGCAAACTCCGGCTGCAGGCATTCCCGCGGGCGACGCTGTGCCTGAACTGCAAGGCTCAGCAGGAGCGGCGCTGACCCCCGAGGACCCGGTCGACCAGCAGCCCCCGACACCGCAGCAGAAGCGCCCCTCGGGCCCGCTGATCGCACTGCTGGTCGGCGTCGCGGTCGTCGCCTACGCCCTCGACCAGAGCACCAAGGCGTGGGCGTCGTCCGCCCTGGATCCGCTGCGGCCCAAGCAGGTCGTCGGTTCGCTGCTGCAACTGCACCTGACCAACAACCCCGGCGCGGCGTTCTCGATCGCCACCAACGCGACGTGGCTGCTGACGATCATCGCCGCAGCGGTGATCGTCGCGACGATCTTCTTCGCACGGCGGCTGCGCAGCAGGCCCTGGGCGTGTGCGCTCGGGCTGCTGATCGGCGGCGCCCTGGGCAACCTGACCGACCGCTTCGTGCGTGACCCGGGTGGTGGCCGCGGACACGTGGTCGACTTCCTGGAGTTGCCGCACTGGCCGATCTTCAACGTCGCCGACTGCTGCGTGGTCACGGCCGCGTGCCTGATCGCGCTGCTGGCGTTCCTCGGCATCGGCATCGACGGGCGCCGGATGGGCCGGGACGACGACGGTGGGCAGCCGGACGGCGCCGCGGAGACGGACGACCGTGGCTGAGGTCAAGGCTCTCGGCATACCGGACGGTCTGGAGGGTGAGCGGGTCGACAGTGCCATCGCGCGGCTGCTCGGCTTCTCCCGCACCCAGGCGGCTCAACTGGCCGCCGACGGCGAGGTGACCGTCGACGGCAAGGTGGTCGGCAAGTCCGAGCGGGTGAGCGCCGGGCAGTGGCTCGAGGTGCAGATGCCCGACCGGGTCGGGCCGCGCGTCGCCGAGGTGAAACCGCAACTCGTCGAGGGCCTGCGGATCGTGTATGACGACACCGAGATCGTCGTGGTCGACAAGCCCGCCGGGGTCGCCGCCCACCCGAGCGTCGGCTGGGACGGCCCCGACGTGGTCAGCGGGCTCGCGGCCGCGGGTTACCGCATCTCCACCTCCGGCGCCGCCGAACGGCAGGGCATCGTGCAGCGGCTCGACGTCGGCACCAGCGGCCTGATGGTCGTCGCCAAGAGCGAACGCGCCTACACGGTGCTCAAGCAGGCGTTCCGGGACCGGGTGGTCGACAAGACCTACCACGCGCTGGTGCAGGGCCTGCCGGACCCCGTCGTCGGCACCATCGAGGCGCCGATCGGACGGCATCCGGGGCACGACTACAAGTTCGCGGTCATGCAGTCCGGGCGGCACAGCGTGACCCACTACGAGCTGCTCGAGGCGTTCCGGTCGATGAGCCTGCTGACCGTGCACCTGGAGACCGGCCGCACCCACCAGATCCGGGTGCACTTCGCGGCGTTGCACCACCCGCTGGTGGGTGACCCGCTCTACGGCTCCGACCCGACCGTCGCCAAGCGGCTCGGGCTGGCGCGGCAGTGGTTGCACGCGAAGGCGCTCGGCTTCACGCACCCCGGGTCGGGCGAGTGGGTGACCTTCGAGAGCCCGTACCCCGCCGACCTCGCGCGGGCACTGGAGATCGCCCGGGAGGGCTGAGCGGGCGCTCTGCGGCGAGCGGCTCGCGGCGTCCCGAAGTGCCGACGGTCGGTGGTTGGGGACGGGTTTGGGGCGATGCGGCGTCCCGAAGTGCCGACGGTCGGTGGTTGGGGACGGGTTTGGGGCGATGCGGCGTCCCGAAGTGCCGACGGTCGGTGGTTGGGGACGGGTTTGGCGCGCGAAGGCGTCCCGAAGTGCCGACGGTCGGTGGTTGGGGACGGGCCGGGTATGACGAAAGGCGCCCCGCCATACCACCAGCCTCATTCGTCACATCCGCGCGTGCCCTGCACGGGCTGTCCGACCCCGGTCCTAGACTCGTCGCGATGTCCGATCCTGCCGCCTCCGCCAACTTCGTGCACCTGCATGTGCACACCGAATACTCCATGCTCGACGGGGCGGCGAAAGTCAAGCCGATGATCGCCGAGGTGGAGCGCCTGGGGATGCCGGCGATCGCCATGAGCGACCACGGCAACATGTTCGGTGCTTACGAATTCTTCGGTGCCACAAAGGGTTCCGATGTCAAGCCGATCATCGGCATCGAGGCCTACGTCGCGCCGAGTTCCCGCTTCTCGCGCAAGCAGGAGTTCTGGGCGCCGGGCGGCAAGCGCGACGCCAACGTCGACGGTGAGGGCGGCAAGGACGTCTCCGGTGGCGGCCGCTACACCCATATGACGATGTGGGCCAAGGACGCGGCCGGGTTGCGCAACCTGTTCCGGCTCAGCTCGCTGGCCAGCTTCGAGGGCTACTACATGAAGCCCCGCATGGACCGGGAGCTGATCTCGCAGCACTCGACCGGCATTATCGCGACCACCGGGTGCCCGTCCGGTGAGGTGCAGACCCGGTTGCGGCTCGGGCAGTTCGACGAGGCGTTGGCGGCCGCCGCGGCATACCAGGACATCTTCGGCAAGGACAGCTACTTCCTGGAGCTGATGGACCACGGCCTGGACATCGAGCGGTCGGTGCGGTCGGGTCTGCTGGACATCGCCAAGCGGCTCGACATACCGCTGCTGGCCACCAACGACAGCCACTACGTGACCGCCGACCAGGCCGACAGTCACGACGACCTGCTGTGCGTCGGGGTCGGCAAGAACAAGGACGACCCGGGCCGGTTCAAGTTCAACGGCGACGGCTACTACCTGAAGTCGGCGCAGGAGATGCGCGAGCTGTTCCGCGAGCTGCCGCAGGCGTGCGACAACACGCTGGCCGTGGCGGAGATGGTCGGCGACTACGGCGAGGTCTTCGCCGAGGTCGACCGGATGCCCAAGTTCGAGGTGCCCGACGGGCACACGCCGGAGACCTTCCTGCGCACGAAGATCCAGGAGGGCATCCAGCTGCGCTACGGCGGCGAGCCGGGCCAGGAGGTCCTGGACCGCATCGAGACCGAGATGGCGGTCATCGAGCCGATGGGCTTCTCGTCCTACTTCCTGGTCGTCGCCGACATCTGCCAGCACGCACGCGACGTCGGTGTGTCGGTCGGCCCCGGTCGTGGGTCGGCGACCGGGTCGATCGTGGCCTATCTGACGCGCATCACCGAGCTCGACCCGATCGAGCACAAGCTGCTGTTCGAGCGGTTCCTCAACCCCGAGCGGATCAGCCCGCCCGACATCGACCTCGACTTCGACGACCGCCAGCGCGACAAGATCATCGACTACGTCACCGACAAATACGGTGAGGCCTACACCTCGCAGGTCAACACGTTCGGCACGATCAAGGCCAAGGCGGCCGTCAAGGACGCCAACCGCATCCTCGGCTACCCGTTCAGCCTGGGCGACAAGATCAGCAAGACGATGCCGCCGGACGTGCAGGGCAAGGGTGTCCCGCTGAAGGAGCTGTTCAACCCCGAGCACGACCGTTACAACGAGGGCGCCGACATCCGGACGCTCTACGAGCAGGACCCCGACGTCAAGAAGGTCCTGGACACCGGTCTCGGCCTGGAGGGCCTGATCCGCGGCACGGGCGTGCACGCGTGCGCGTTCATCCTGTCGTCCGAGCCGCTGCTCGACGTGCTGCCGATGCACCGTCGCGACAAGGACGGCATGATCATCGCCGGCTTCGCCTACCCGCAGTGCGAGGCGATGGGCCTGATCAAGATGGACTTCCTCGGGTTGCGCAACCTGGGCATCCTCGATCACGCGATCAAGATCATCAAGGCCAACCGCGGCATCGACATCTCGACCGAGACAATCCCGCTGGACGACCCGAAGACCTACGAGCTGATGGCGCGCGGCGACACCCTGGGGGTGTTCCAGCTCGACGGCGGTGCCATGCGCAACCTGCTGAAGCTGATGCGCCCGACCCGGTTCGAGGACGTCGCGGCGGTCCTGGCGCTCTACCGGCCGGGGCCGATGGCCGCCAACGCGCACACCGACTACGCCGAGCGCAAGAACGGCCGGCAGCCGATCACCGCGATCCACCCGGAGCTGAAGGAAGCCCTCGACCCGATCCTCGGCGAGACCTACCACCTGCTGGTCTACCAGGAGCAGACGATGGCGATCGCCCGCCAGCTGGCGGGCTTCACCCTCGGCGGCGCGGACACCCTGCGCAAGGCGATGGGTAAGAAGAAGAAGGAGATCCTGGACGAGCTGGAGCCGGCCTTCAAGGAGGGTATGGCGAAGAACGGCTTCTCCTCCGAAGCGGCCGACAAGATGTGGGAGACCATGCTCCCCTTCGGCCAGTACGCCTTCAACAAGTCGCACACGGCCGGTTACGGCCTGGTGTCGGTGTGGACGGCCTACCTCAAGGCCAACTACCCGGCGGAGTATGCCGCGGCGCTGCTCACCTCGGTGCAGGACTCCAAGGACAAGATGGCGATCTACCTCGCCGACACCCGCAAGCTGGGTGTCCGGGTGCTGCCGCCGGACGTCAACGAGTCGGAGGCGGAGTTCACCGCCGTCGGGGAGGACATCCGCTTCGGGCTGACCGCGATCCGCAACGTCGGTTCCAACGTCGTCGACGACATCGTGCGAGCCCGCGAGGAGAAGGGCAAGTTCGTCTCCTTCGAGGACTTCCTGCGCAAGTGCGGCTCCGCCGTCTGCAACAAGCGCACCATCGAATCCCTCATCAAGGCAGGGGCGTTCGACGAGCTGGGGCACCCGCGGCAGGGTCTGGTGCAGGTGCACGAGCCCTACGTCGACGCCATGTCCGAGGAGGCCAAGAAGCGCGAGCAGGGCCAGGAGTCGCTGTTCGGCGGCTTCGGTGACGAGCCGGCGATCGACCTTGCCGCGTTGCCGGTGATCCCCGAGATCGAGTGGGACAAGCAGACCAAGCTGGCGTTCGAGCGGGACATGCTCGGGCTCTACGTCTCCGACCACCCGCTGTTCGGCATCGAGCACGTGCTCGCCCAGCACGCGGACACCTCGATCGCCCGGCTGCAAGGTGACGACGCGCCCAAGGAGGGCTCGATGGTCACCATCGCCGGACTGATCACCGGGTTGCAGCTCAAACGCAACAAGCGCGGCGAGCTGTGGGCGATCGCGACCGTGGAGGACCTGGAGGGCAGCATCGAGGTGCTGTTCTTCGCCAAGACCTACATGACCGTCTCGACCATGCTCAGCCCCGACACGGTGTGCGTCGTCAAGGGCCGGGTGCTGGAGCGCGACGACACCAGGTCGCTGTCCGCGCAGGAGATGACGCTGCCGGAGCTGAAGGGCGACGTGCGCGGTCCGGTGGTGCTGACGATGCCGCTGGTGCGGGCCAACAACGGCCTCGCGCACCGGCTCAAGGGCGTGCTCGGCGAGCACCCGGGCGCCACCGAGGTGCACCTGAAGCTCACCCAGCCGGGTCGGTCGGTCACCGTCAAGCTGGACGACGGGTTGCGGGTCACCGCCTCCCCGGCGCTCTTCGGTGACCTGAAGGCGCTGCTGGGCCCGGCCTGCCTGGTCGGATGACCTGCCCGCCCGGCGGGCGTCAATCCGGCCGGATGTCCGTTCGGCCCGCTATGTTTTCGATCATGAGACGTTATGCGACTGTGAGTACGCCGTCCCGGCGTCAGCTGCTGGCCGCCGGTGGCGGGATCCTCGCCGCGGGCGCGCTCGCCGCGTGCGGGGGCAACACCGGCCGTTCGTCCGGCGGGGGCGGCACCGGGGGCGGCACCGGTGGTGCGAGCGGCGGCTCGGGCGGGGGCGGGACGATCTCGCAGTGGTACCACCAGTACGGCGAGACCGGGACCGAGCAGGCGGTCAAGCGCTACGCCGCGGCATACAAGAAGGCCACCGTCGAGGTGCAGTGGATCCCCGGCAACTACGACCAGAAGTCGGCGGCGGCGCTGCTGACCAGTTCGGGTCCGGACGTGTTCGAATACGGCAACGGCCCGACCATCGACATGATCACCGGCAAGCAGGTCGTCGACCTGACCGATCTGTATGGCGCTGCCAAGTCCGACTTCACCGCGTCGCTGCTGGACCGGATGACCTGGAAGGGCAAGATCTACGGCATCCCGCAGGTCGTGGACATGCAGTTGTTCGTCTACCGCAAGTCGATGCTCCAGCAGGCGGGGGTGAAGCCGCCGGAGACGCTCGACGACCTGATCGCCGCGGCGGCGAAGCTCACCACCGGCAAGGTGAAGGGCCTCTTCCTCGGCAACGACGGCGGCGCCGGCATCCTGGCCGGCCCGGTGCTGTGGAGCAGCGGGCACGACTACCTCAGCTCCGACAACCAGCCCGACTTCGCCAACCCCGATGTCGCGTCGGCGCTCGGGAAGTTCCACGACCTGTTCGGCTCCGGCCACCTGCTGCTGGGTGCGCCGACCGACTGGTCCGACCCGGGTGCGATCAGCAGCGGCCTCACCGCGATCCAGTGGACCGGCCTGTGGAACTTCCCGATGCTGCAGGACAAACTCGGTGACGACTTCGGTGTGCTGCCGTTCCCGGCGATCGGCGGGTCGGGCAAGCCGTCGGTGCCGGTGGGCGCCTACGCGTCCTGCGTGAGCGCGAAGGCGAAGGACGTCGACGCCGCGAAGGCGTTCGCGAAGTGGCTGTGGGTCGACCAGACCGCCGACCAGCTCGACTTCGCGCAGAGCTACGGCTTCCACGTGCCGGCCCGGGCCAGCCTGATCCCGAAGGCGACGAAACTCAAGTCGGGAGAGGCGAAGACGGCCGCGGACTACCTGAAGACCTACGGGCACCCGCAGACCCCGTTGCTGTGGTCGCCGAAGTCCGCGACGGCGATGACCGACGCGGTCGACAAGATCGTGCGGTCCGGTGCCGACCCGACGTCCAGCCTCGCCGGGGTCGAGAAGACCGTGAAGGCGGAGCTGAAGCGGATCGGTGGCTGAGCCGGCCGTCACGGGCGCGGTGCCGTCGACGGTTGGCCCGTCGGCGGCGCGGCCGGCGAGTCCGCGGCGCAAGTGGACCGACAGTCCGCACCTGTGGTTCTGGGTGTTCGTCGGCCCGTTCGTCGCCGGACTGCTGGTCTTCATCGTCATACCCATCCTGTGGAGCGTGTGGCTGAGCTTCTACGACGCCCGGAACACAGTCACCCCAACGCATTTCGTCGGGTTCGAGAACTACTCGCGGATGCTGGGGGACTCCGCGTTCCGGTCCAGCCTGGTCACGTTCGTGCTCTTCGCGGCCTTCATCGTGCCGACGACGTTCGTGCTCTCGCTGGGGCTGGCGGTGCTGGTCAACGGCGTCAAGCGGGGCAAGGCGTTCTTCCGGTCGGTCTTCTTCCTGCCGACGGCCTGCAGTTACGTCGTCGCGGCGATGATCTGGCGGCACTCGCTCTTCGGCGGGACCGCCGCCGGGATGGTCAACACCGTCATGGGCTGGCTGGGCGCGGCACCGATCGCGTGGCTGTCGGTGGTCCACCCGCCCTGGTACTGGCTGGTGCTGGTCACCGTGCGGCTGTGGCTGCAGGTCGGCTTCTTCATGGTGCTGTTCCTGGCTGCCCTGCAACGGGTGCCGCAGCAGCTCTACGAGGCGGCCGCGCTGGACGGTGCGACCGGGTGGAAGGCGTTCCGCTACATCACCTTCCCGCAGCTGCGGGCGACCTCGACCGCGGTGCTGATGCTGTTGCTGGTCAACGCCTTCCAGGCGTTCGACGAGTTCTACAACGTGCTGTCGACGACCGGCGGCTACCCGCCGTACGCCCGGCCGCCGCTGGTCTACCTGTTCAACATCGCGCTCGGCAACGGCCAGGACTTCGGTGACGGCAGCGCGGGCGCCGTCATACTCACCCTCATCATCGCGATCTTCGCGTTGCTGCAGGGGCGCCTGACCGGCATCGGGAGGAGGGACACCGCATGATCGCCTCTCGCGGCGGCCGCTCGGCCCGCTACCTCGTGCTCGGCGTCGCCGCGGTGCTCTTCCTAGTGCCGTTCTACCTGCTGCTGCGTGGTGCGCTGTCGACCGAGCAGCAGCTGGTCGGCATCGACCACTGGACCTGGTTCCCGACCCACCCGCAGTGGTCGAACCTCGGTGACACCTTTCACAATTCGACGGTGCCGCTCGGGCGCAGCATGCTCAACTCGCTGGTCATCGCGGTGACCCAGACGGTCCTGGTGCTGGTCATCTCCGGTATGGCGGGATACGGCCTCGCGCGCTCCACCGTGCGCTACGCCAACGCGGTGTTCTACCTGATCGTGGCGACGCTGCTGATCCCGGCCGCGGTGACGTTCGTGCCGTCGTTCGTGATGGTGTCGTCGCTCGGCTGGGTGTCGACGCTGCGCGGGCTGATCATCCCGGGGCTCTTCCAGTCGCTCGCGACGTTCCTCTTCCGGCAGTACTTCCTCGGCTTCCCCAAGGAGCTCGAGGAGGCCGCGCGGATCGACGGCGCGGGCCCGATGCGCACGTTCCTGGCGATCGTGGTGCCCAACTCGTGGGGGTTCACCGCCGCGATCGCGACCATCACCTTCATCGGCAGCTGGAACGCCTTCCTCTGGCCCCTGGTGATCGGCCAGGACCAGTCGGCGTGGACGGTGCAGGTCTCGCTGTCGACCTACATCACCGCCCAGTCGGTGGACCTGTCCGGCATGTTCACCGCGGCCCTGGTCTCGATGGTGCCGCTGTTGCTGATGTTCCTGTTCCTGCAGCGCTGGATCGTGGCCGGCGTCGAGCAGACCGGCATCAACGAGTAACCCGTTCGCCGAACCCCATTCGCCCCGCTCGGCATGGTTCGTGTCCTGTCGGCAGGTAGCGCCTCATAGGCTGGACCGGTGACATCACCACAGCCGCCGCGGGCCCGCCGCGAGCCGACCGAGCGCACCTTCCACGGCGACACGTTCGTCGACGACTACGAGTGGTTGCGCGACAAGGAGTCGCCGGAAGTCATCGCCCACCTGGAGGCCGAGAACGCCTACACCGACGCGATGACGCAGCAGCTCAAACCGTTGGCGGACAAGATCTTCGGCGAGATCAAGGCACACACCAAGGAGACCGACCTGTCGGTGCCGGTGCGCATGGGGGACTGGTGGTACTTCACCCGCACCATCGAGGGCGAGCAGTATGCCGTCCACGCGCGTTCCCCCTACCAGGACGGGGGAGCGCGCCCCGATCCGCAGCCGGGCGAGCCGCTCCCGGGTGAGCAGGTCCTGCTGGACGGCAACGCCGAGTCGCAGGGCCACGACTTCTTCGACCTCGGCGACCTGACGGTCAGCCACGACGGCACCCTGGTCGCGATCTCGCTCGACCTCGCCGGTGACGAGATCTACGACCTGTCGGTCCGCGAGGCCGCCACCGGGAACGTCGTCGACGACGCGGTGCGCCGCGTCGGCACCGGAGCGGTGTGGTCGGCGGACGGCCGCTACCTGTTCTACACGCGCCGCGACGAGGCGTGGCGCCCGAACGAGGTATGGCGCCACGAGCTCGGCACACCGGCCGGCCGGGACGTCCTGGTGATCCGGGAGGACGACGAGGAGTTCGCGCTCGGCATCGGCGAGTCCCGGGACGAGCGCTGGCTGGTGGTGATGATCGGGTCGAGCACGACGACCGAGGCGCACCTGCTGGACCTGGCCGAGCCGACCGGCGAGCTGCGCGTCGTGCAGCCGCGGATCGCCGGCCTGGACTACGACATCGAGGTCGATGGTGACCGGATCCTGGTGGTGCACAACGGATCCCGGGTCGACTTCGACCTGGCGCAGGCACCCCTGGCCACTCCCGGGCGGCAGCACTGGCAGCCGGTGATGACCGGCGAGGACGGCGACCGGATCCTCGGCGTCGACGCCTTCGCCGGTTTCGTCGTGGTGACGATGCGGCACGCCGGCCTGCGCACCCTGCGGATCCTCGACAAGGGTGTCGACGGCACGCTGGGCGAGCCGCGCGCCATACCAGTCGAGCCGGAGCTGCACACCCTCGGACTCGGCGCCAATCCCGAATACGACGTGGACACAGTGCAACTGGCGCTCACCTCGTGGTTGACTCCGAGCAGTGTCTACGACTACACGCCGGCGACGGGTGAGCTGACCCTGCTCAAGCAGCGTGAGGTACCCGGCTACGACCGCACGCGGTATGTCGAGGAGCGGCTCTGGGTGGCCGCCGAGGACGGCGCGCGGATCCCGGTGTCGTTGATCCACCGGAGCGACGTGGCGGCCGACGGGTCCAACCCCGGGTTCGTCTACGGCTACGGCTCCTACGAGATGTCGTTCGACCCGTACTTCTCGGCGTCCCGGCTGTCGGTGCTGGACCGTGGTGTCGTCTACGCCGTCGCGCACGTGCGCGGTGGCGGCGAGTTGGGCCGACGCTGGTACGAGGACGGCAAGCTGCTGGCCAAACGCAACACGTTCACCGACTTCGTCGCCGTGTCCCGCGCACTCGTCGACCTGGGCTGGGTGCACCCGGATCGCCTTGTGGCAGAAGGTGCTTCGGCCGGTGGCCTGCTGATGGGTGCCATCCTCAACCTGGCACCCGAGCTGTATGTCGCCGTGCACGCCGACGTGCCGTTCGTCGACGCGCTCACCACGATCCTGGACCCGTCGCTCCCGCTGACCGCGGGCGAGTGGCAGGAGTGGGGCAACCCCATCGAGGACCCAGAGGTCTACGCCTACATGAAGTCCTACACGCCGTACGAGAACATCCGCGCCACGCGTTACCCGGCGATCCTGGCCACCACCAGCCTCAACGACACGCGCGTCTTCTACGTCGAGCCCGCCAAGTGGGTGCAGCAATTGCGCACCACCGTCGACACTGATCCAGATCGCCCGATCCTGCTCAAGACCGAGATCGCCGCCGGTCACGGCGGCCGCAGCGGCCGCTACGACGGCTGGCGGCAGGTGGCGTTCGAGCTGGCGTTCCTGCTCGACCGGCTCGGCGGTCATGAGGTGGCCGAGTAGGGTCGGCGGTCATGCGGTGGCCGAGTAGGGCGAGCCGCTAGGCGAGGCCGTATCGAGGTCGCGAAGGCACCTCGACAGGCTCGGCGCTCATGAGGTGGCCGAGTAGGGCGAGCCGCTAGGCGAGGCCGTATCGAGGTCCCGTGGGCACCTCGACAGGCTCGGCGCTCATGAGGTGGCCGAGTAGGGCGAGCCGCTAGGCGAGGCCGTATCGAGGTCCCGTGGGCACCTCGACAGGCTCGGCGACCTCGACAGGCTCGGCGGCCTCGACAGGCTCGGCGGCCTCGACAGGCTGGGCGACCTCGAGCTCGAGTGCCCCTCAGTGCATGACGACGACAGGCGAATTCGCGTGCGCGAGAACCTCACCCGCGACCCGGCCGAGGTTGAGGCCCTCGAATCCGCCGCGGCCGCGTGCGCCGATGACGATCAGGTCGCTGCTGTTCGACTGCTCGATGAGCCGGCGGATCGGGTTGCCCTCGTCGATCTCGGTGAGCACCTTGACCGACGGGTGCAGCGCCTTCTGCCCGGCGACCGACTCCTCGATCTCCGCGCGCGCCTGCGCGGTGTAGGTCTCCCAGTCGGCGACACCGAGGTTGGGGTCCTTCGCGTCGTTGGGTTGCCAGGCGTGCAGCACGAACAACTCGCGCCCGGTCTGCTCGGCGCGGGTGAACGCCCACGCCAGGGCCTTGCGGCTGTGGTCGGAGCGGTCGACGCCGACGCTGATCCGGCCGTACTCGCTGTCGGAGTCGGGGCGGATGACGGCGACGGGTGCCTTGCTGTGTGCGGCGACCTGGTGGGCGGTCTCCCCGAGGGACGACAGGCGCAGCATGCTGTCACCGTGTGCGCCGACCACGACGATGCTCGCGTGCCGGCTGGCTCGGACGAGCGCGGCGGCCGGGTAACCGTCGACGTGCGAGGTGGTCACGCGAATCTCGCTGTCCCGCACCTCGGTCCGGTTCTTGGCGTGAGTGAGCACTCGCTCGCCGCCGGCGCGCAGCTTCTCGGGGCCGGTGCCCATGTTGAAGAAGAGATCGGGATGGTCGTGACTGAAACCGTGGATGAGATGCATGGGCGAATGCGTCTCCCGGGCGAACGTGATCGCCCAGTCGAGTGCGGTCATCGACGACGTAGAAGTGTCGACGCCCACGACAACGCTTCCGGGTTGGACTGAGCCTTCCATGGTGACCTCCGAGTCGACCTTGGCGGCGGTAGCCGGTTTGGGGCGGCCGTCGTCGCGGGGAGCGCCCCCGCCTCCTTCAAGTTAAGCACTCCTGCTGGACGAACGCTGATAACGATCTGAGTGCCGTGGGAGGGTCTGCGGCTCAACTCCGGGCGAGCGCGGTGCGCAGTCGGGCGGCGTAGTCGGCCTGCTCACCGGCAGCATACTTCACGCGTGGCCAGAAGAAGCCGCGCAGCCCGTCGCCCTTGGTTCGCGGCACCACGTGGCAGTGCAGGTGCGCGACGCTCTGGCTGACCTTGTTGTTCATCGCCACGAACGTGCCCTGCGCCCCCAGTGCCTCGGGTATGACGGCCGCGACGCGTCGCACCTCGCCGAAGAACGGCGCGAGCAGGTCGTCCGGTAGCTCGGGCAGCGTGACGACGTGTCGTGTCGGGACGACCAGCACGTGCCCCTTGAAGACCGGCCGGTTGTCCAGGAACGCGACGGTGTGCTCCGTGCGCGCGACCTCGTGGCCGTCCGCATCGCCGGTGGCTATCGCGCAGAACACGCAGTCACTCATGCCCGAAACATCCTGCTACGAGTGCGATTCGACGGCGAGACGGATGCGCTGCAACGTCTGGCGCATGCCGGTGGTCAGCTCCTGCTCGAAGTCTTCCTCGCCGCCCATGAACTTCTCGACCAGGAACTTCGACACCTTGGTGGTGTCACCGGACACGTCGCGGCGCTCGATCAGCTTGGTGCGGGTGCCGTCACCGATCGGCTCCAGGTCGAAGCTCCAGATCGCGTGGTTCTCCTTGATCTTCCACGCGACGCGCTTGTCCGGCTCGAACGCGACGACCTTGCTGCGGGTCGCCCAGACGCGCACGCCTTTGCGGTTGACGTTGACCATCAGGCTGCCCTGGCGGGCCGGTCCGCCGCGGATGATCGTCTTGCGTGTCTGCGGGCTCCACTCCGGCATCCGGGACAGGTCGGACACGACCCGCCATACCTCGGCCGGGGGAGCGCCGATCTCGATCGAAACTTCAAGGTTGTTGGGCACGTGGGGGTCCTTGCCGTCCGAGGGTGTTGCGACGCAACTTACCAAGCCGTCGGTTCAATGCCGGTCGCGCTCCCGTACCCGCAGCCCGCTGGCGATCAGCCGCCGGATGAGGATGCCGCCCGGCACCTCCGTCGCTCCCGCCGCGACCGCGTCGGCGTACCGCTCCTGCGGCAGGTCGTAGTGGTCGTGATCGAACAGCCGCGACGGTATGCCGAGAACCGTTGCGAACTCGTGCAGTTCGTCATACGACGCGTCGCTCACCACGTGCGACCACAACGTGCCGTGGGCCGGCCACTGCGGCGGATCGATGAGCACGGTCATGGACTGAGGTTAACTTGGGCCATGCGCACAGACACGGCGATGTATGGCGAGAAGTACCTCGCCCGCGTCGGCCTCACCGGCAGCATCCACCCCGACCGCGACCTGCTCGACGAGCTGCTGGGACGGCACGTCGCGACCATCCCGTTCGAGAACGTCGACAGCTACGCGCCCGCGGACGGCCGGCTCGGTGTGGCGTTGGCGACCGAGCAGCTCGCCGGCAAGCTGCTCGGCGCCGCCGACGGTGGGCCGCGCCGCGGCGGCTACTGCTTCGAGCACGCGGCGCTGCTGCGGCTGGTGCTGCCGGCATACGGCTTCGACGCCCGCACCGCCCTCGGTCGTGTGTACGTCGACCCCGCACTGGCACCCGGCCCGAAGACGCACAACGCCACGGTGGTGCGGTTGGGGGAGCGGGAGCTGCTCGTCGACCCCGGCTTCGGAGGTATGACGCCCACCGCGTCGCTCGACCTGTCCCCGACCGGGACACCGCAGCAGACCTCGCACGGCACCTACCGGGTGGTGCCGATGGCGGCAGCGGGCGTCGACGTGACGGCGGCGCCGGACCTGGACGTGATGCTGCAGACTCGGATGGACCGCGGCGGCGACACACAGTGGATCAACCTCTACGGGCTCGACCTCGGCCCGGTGGTGCTGCGGGACATCGAGGCGCTCAACTGGTACATCGCGACCGCACCGGTCTCGCCGTTCGTGCGGCGGTTCGCGGCGGCGCTCGCGCCGGAGGGGCGCCGGATCACCATTGCGGGCGCGGTGACTCGCTCCCGGGCGGTGGACGGGAGCAACGCCACGACGGAGACACCGCTGCACACGGTCGAGGATTTCGCGGGCGCGCTGCGCGCCGTCGGGGTCGACGCCGACACCGCGGCCATCGAGCGGGTGCGGGCCCGGCTCAGCGCGCCCGTTGACGGTTGAACCCGCCGTTGACGGCTGAACCCGCCGTTGACGGCTGAACCCGCCGTTGACCCCGCAATTGCGCCGTCAACGGCCATTTCGAGCGTCAACGGCGACGAAAGCCGCGCCCGGCTCAGCGCGGACCGTCGAGAGGGCTGACCAGCGGCAGGAACACCTGGTCGACGATCTCCTCCACATAGGCGCGGGACACCTTGCGCTGGGTGAGGATGATGCGTTGTCGCACCAGGTCGGCGGGGACCGCGAGCACCAGGTCGCTGAGGCGGTCGGGGTCGACCTCACCGCGTGCGATGGCCCGGTCGATGACGACGCGCATGCGTTGTGGGCGCCCGGCGACGTAGAGGTTGCGGATCTCCTCGGGGGTCATCCGCTCGGCCGAATGCATGATCGCCAGGTGCCCGCCGAGCAGGGCGAGGAACTGCACGACGGTGCGGTTCATGTCCAGCAGCATGCGGACCATGTCGTCGCGCAGGGAGCCGGTGTCGGGGATCGTGCGGCGGACCTTGGTGCCGCCATGCCGGATCGCGGCCTTCAGCAGCTGCTCCCGCTGCGGCCAGCGTCGGTAGAGCACCGGGCGGCTCGTCCCGGCGCGCGCGGCGACCGCCTCGTACGTGAAGTCGGACGTACCGCTGTCCAGCAGCTGCTCCCACGCGGCGTCCAGGATCGCCTCCTCCAGGGCGGCACCCCGGCGACGGACCGGTGTCTCCTTCTCGCTAAGACTCACTTGCGCATCTTATCGCGAAGGCGCATATTAGATACGTGACTGTATCCAATGCGTCGGCGGTGACCGCCGAGAACACCGCCGACCACCTCGACCGGCAGACCAGGCTGACCCTCGCGGTGCTCGTGCTCGGCGGCATCGCGGCGATCCTCGACACGACCGTCGTGACGATCGCCCTGCATGACCTGGTCATCGACCTGCAGACCACCGTCACGACGGTGCAGTGGGTGACGACGGCCTACCTGCTGGCGCTCACCGCGGTGATCCCTGCGGTCGGCTGGGCCGAGGCTCGCCTGGGTGGCAAGCGGCTGTGGGTGGCGGCCCTGACGACGTTCCTCGTCGGATCGACGCTCTGCGCGCTCGCCTGGAACCCGGTGAGTCTCATCGCGTTCCGAGTCCTGCAGGGCCTCGGCGCCGGAGTGCTGATGACCCTGATGATGACGCTCGCGATGCGTGCCGTGCGTGGCAAGGCGATGGCCCGGGTGACCGCGGCGATGAGCCTGCCGATGGCCGTCGGCCCGATCGTCGGCCCCGTCCTCGGCGGCACCCTGCTGGACTGGGCGGGCTGGCGGTGGATCTTCCTGATCAACCTGCCGCTCTGTCTGGCCGGCATCGTCGCGGCACTGCGCGTGCTGCCGGACGATGCGCCCACCCGCGACACGGCGCGCCCGACCCTCGACGCCGTCGGCCTCGGCCTGCTCGCGCCCGGCCTCGCCCTCACCGTCTACGGGCTGTCACGCTGCGGCGACAGCGGCGCGCCAGGAGGCGACGGTCTGACCGCCGTACTCGTGGCGGCGGGCCTCGGGCTGGTCGCGATCTTCGTCGGCTGGGCGCTGCGTCGGGGTGACGCCGCACTCATCCGGGTCGCGCTGTTCGCCCGCCGGTCGGTCGGATCCGCGTCGGTGATGATGTTCCTGGTCGGCATGACCCTGTACGGCAGCATGTTCCTGCTCCCGCTCTACTGGCAGCAGGCGCGTGGCGAGAGTGCGCTGGGTGCCGCCATACTCCTCATGCCGCAGGGTGTCGGCTCGTTGCTCAGCCGGGTCCTGGTCGCGCGACTGGTCGAGCGCTTCGGCGCACCGATCGTCTCGTGCGCGTCGTTCCTGCTCGCCGCGGTGGCCACCGCACCGTTCGCCTTCGCCGACACGACCACCAGCACCTGGTGGCTGGGTGCGGTGCTGTTCGTGCGCGGTCTCGGGTTGGGCGCGGTGATGGTGCCGATCATCTCCAGTGCGTATGTCGGACTCGAACCCACGCACGTCGCACATGCCTCGATGCAGACGCGGGCGCTGCAACAACTCGGCGGAGCGTTCGGTGTCGCGATCGGGGCGGTGCTGCTGCAGGCGCTCGCGGGGCACGGGCTGATCGGCGGGTTCCACACGGCATTCTGGGTGTTCACCGCGCTGGCGGTCCTCGCGTCGCTCGCGAGCTTCGCGCTGCCGGCCCGGGAGAAGGCGCCGGCACGCTGATCGATCATGTGCGACTTTGCTCACTTTGCGAGACGCAAGCCCACATGATGGGCGCTTTGGGGTCATGCTGTTGGCCATGCTCGATCACATGATGGCCTTCGACGTCACCCCGAAGGGGCGCGCCGCCAGCGAGCCGTTGCGCGAAGACATCCGACTGCTGGGCGGGATCCTCGGCGCGGTGATCCGTGACCAGGAGGGCCAGGACGTCCTCGACCTGGTCGAGGAGGCGCGCACCCGCGCCTTCGCGGTGCGCCGCCAGGAGGAGGACCGCGAGGAATTCGCCGCGATCTTCGACGGCCTGCCGACGGACAAGGCGATGAAGGTCGTGCGTGCCTTCAGCCTGTTCGCCCTGTTGGCGAACCTGGCCGAGGACCTGCACCGTGAGCGGCGTCGTGCGATGCACGTCGATGCGGGCGAACCGCCGATCGACGGTTCGCTGGCCGCTACGTTCCGCAAGCTGGACGCCGCGAAGCTGGACGACGCCACGGTCCGCGCCGCGCTGGGCGAGGCGACGGTGGTGCCGGTCATCACGGCACACCCGACCGAGACGCGACGCCGGACGGTCTTCCAGACCCAGTCGCGGATCAAGGAGGCGATGCGCCGCCGTGACCGCGGCACGCTCACCGATGCCCAGACCGCACAGGTGGAGCGGGTGATCCACCTGCAGATCCAGACCCTCTGGCAGACCGCACTGATCCGCAAGCGGCGGGTCGACATCACCGACGAGATCGAACTCGGGCTGCGCTGGTTCGACGCGTCGCTGTTCGAGGTGATGCCGCTGCTCAACGCGCGGGTGCGGGACGAGCTCGGGTCGCGGTACCCGTCCGCCGGTGTTGCGCAGGAGCCGGTGCTGCGGGCCGGTTCGTGGATCGGTGGCGACCGGGACGGCAACCCGAACGTCACACCGCAGGTCGTCGCGACCGCGAGCGGCCGCGCCGCGCAAACGGCGTTGCAGCACTACCTGCGCGAGCTGGAGGCGCTGGAGGACGAGTTCTCTTTCTCGGTGCGTATGTCGCCGTCGTCGGCGCAGCTGCTCGAGCTCGCCGCGCAGAACACCACCGACGACCGGTCGGACGAGCCCTACCGGCAGGTGATCCGGTGGATCCGCGGCCGGCTGTCGGCGACGCACAGTGAGTTCTTCGGTGACTGGTTCGAAGCCGCGGTCGAGGTGCCCGGCGCGACGGCATACACCACCCCGGACGAGCTGCTCGCGGACCTGGACGTGATGGACGCGGCGCTGCGCGGCGGCTCCGGTGCGCTGATCGCGGACGACCGGCTGCTCGGGTTGCGTGAAGCGGTGCGGACTTTCGGCTTCCACCTCTACGGGCTCGACCTGCGGCAGGACTCCGGCATCAACGAGGAGACGATCGCCGAGGTGTTCGCGTGGGCGGGGGTGCATCCGGACTACGCGTCGCTGGACGAGGACGCGCGCGTCGAATTGCTGACCGCGGAGCTGGCGAACCGGCGCCCGCTGGTCGGCTACGGTGCGGAGTTCAGCGAGCAGACGACCAAGGAGCTGGCGATCACCGCAGCCGCGGCGCGGTCGGTGCGCACGTTCGGTCCGGAGGCGATCCCGAACCACGTGATCAGCATGTGCACCTCGGTGTCGGACATGCTGGAGACCGCGGTGCTGCTGAAAGAGGCGGGCCTGCTCGATCCGGGTGTGGGCGGGTCGGGTGCCACCTGCTCGGTCAACATCGTGCCGCTCTTCGAAACCATTGAGGATCTGCAGGTTTCGGCCACGACGATGCGTGCGGCGCTCGCGGTGCCGGCGTACCGGCAGCTGGTGGACAGCAAGGACGGGCTGCAGGAGGTGATGCTCGGCTACAGCGACTCCAACAAGGACGGCGGCTACATGGCGGCCAACTGGGCGCTGTACCGGGCGGAGCTGGACCTGGTCGAAGTGGCCCGCGAGACCGGGATCCGGTTGCGGCTGTTCCACGGTCGCGGCGGCACCGTCGGTCGTGGCGGCGGCCCGAGCTACGAGGCCATCCTCGCGCAGCCCCCGGGCGCGGTGCGCGGCTCGCTGCGGCTCACCGAGCAGGGCGAGATCATCGCGGCGAAGTATGCCGAGGCGCCGCTCGCGACACGCAACCTGGAGACGCTGCTCGCCGCGACGCTCGAGGCGTCCCTGCTGGACGTCGAAGGGCTCGGTGACGACACCGACGAGGCGTACGCCGCGATGGACGAGATCGCTGCATTGGCAAGGGAATCCTACTCGGACCTGGTGCACCGGACGGACGGCTTCGTGGAGTACTTCACCACGTCGACGCCGGTGGGGGAGATCGGTGCCCTGAACATCGGCTCCCGTCCGTCGTCGCGCCGCGCCACCACGAAGATCAGTGACCTGCGGGCGATCCCGTGGGTGATGTCCTGGTCGCTGTCGCGGGTGATGCTGCCCGGCTGGTACGGCACCGGCAGTGCATTGCAGCAATGGGTCGGGGACGACGAGGCGCGCCTGAAGCGACTGCGTGACTACTACGAGCGGTGGCCGTTCTTCCAGACGGTCATGTCGAACCTCGCGCAGGTGATGGCGAAGTCGGATCTGGGGATCGCGGAGCGCTATTCGCGGCTGGTCGAGGACGAGTCCCTCCGGGAGCGGGTGTTCTCCAAGCTCGTCGAGGAGCACCGGCGGACGCTGCAGATGTTCGCCCGGGTGACCGGCCGCGACGACCTGCTGTGGGACAACGACAACCTGAAACGCTCTGTTTTCAACCGTTTCCCCTACCTGGAGCCGCTCAACCACCTGCAGGTCGAGTTCCTGCAGCGCTACCGCAACGGCGACGAGGACCCCCAGGTGCAGCGCGGTATCCTGCTCACCATGAACGGCCTGGCCACCGCCCTGCGCAACTCCGGTTAGCAGCCCGCGCCGGCCGAGCTTGTCGAGGTCCCGGCGTCGGCCGAGCGACCTGTCGCGTTGGCCGAGCTTGTCGAGGTCCCCGCGCCGGCCGAGCCACCTATCGCGTCGGCCGAGCAACCTACCGCGTCGGCCGAGCAACCTACCGCTGGCCGAGCTTGTCGAGGTGCCGGCGTCGGCCGAGCGACCTATCGCGTTGGCCGAGCTCGTCGAGGTCCCCGCGTCGGCCGAGCGACCTATCGCGCTGGCCGAGCTTGTCGAGGTCCGGATTGGTGCCACCGCGGGGCGGCGGTGACACCAATCCGGGGATCTGGGCGGGTCAGCTCGTGGGGACGAGCTTCCCGACGGAGTTGATCTCGTTCACGTCGGAGCCCTCGAGCCACGACCACGGTGCGGTGAAGTAGCCCTGGTTGCCCCAGTTGCTGCCCCAGCTGTTCTCGATCTCGACGCCGTTCTGGTTGTAGCCCACGATCGTCACCTCGTGGCCGCCCAGGTTCGACTCGCCCGGTGACGGGTCGTAGTTGTAGTTGCCGGCGTCGAGGTCCTCGAAGCTGCTGCGCACGGTGAAGCCGATGGCGACGGGCAGCCCGGAGGCGATGGACTCCTCGACGGCCTCCCGCCGGTTGCTGGAGTTCGTCAGGTCGGTGTAGCCGGAAAGCCTGTAGCCCGAGGCGTTCTGGCGCTCGTTCCAGGTCGGCTGGGTGGTGTAGTCGTAGTTGCCCTGCCAGTAGTCCGACTGGGTGTCGATGCCCTGCGCCTGCTCCATGGGCAGCGCGACCGACGCCCAGGTGCCGTTGTCGTGGCCCTGTGCGATCTGCGAGTAGATGCACATCGGGGCCATCGGGCTGCCGCTGATGCCCTGCTCGTTCATCAGGACGCCGTAGGCGGTGTATCCGGTCGCCCACGCCACGCAGGAGCCGACCTGGCCCTGGTCCCCGGGTTGCAGGGCGTACTGCTTGAGGCTGTATGACGCCGGCGCCTGCTGCATCGCACGCAGCACCTTGGGCCGGCCGACGGTCCGCACACCGCGGTGGGCGACGGACTTCTCGTAGGCCTTCGCGGCCGCCACGTCGAAGCCGTACCCGTGGTGCGAGGAGCTGGAGATGTGCTGGTGCTGGGTGGGCACCGACGCATGTGCACCGCCCGGGGCGCTGAACACGCTCAGTGCGGTAACCGTGGAGAGTGCGAGTGCAACTGTTGTTTTGTGCACGGGGTGGACCCTTCTGGCATCGGTGAATTCGGGATGCCGGGCGGTTGTGCCATCCGGCGCCGATAAGCATTGAGCTCACAAACGGAATCGACAATGGTCTTTGTCGAAATTTGACGGTGACAAGAACATTAACTTACGTTAGAGGCGTTGGTAAATGGCGTCACTATTCGCTTATGTGTCAGGTGCGCAAATGCGACATACAGATTTCTTAGACAGGTCCACGATGCATGGAAACATGAGTTTTTTCAGTATGTTTCATCCATTTCCGAGGAGGTCGGAAACGAACTGCGAGAACCGGTGGTATGACGAATCCATCCGAGGATGGAGCACATGTGACACCTGGCACATTGTCGCCGAAGAATGGCGAATTCGGGCCGGAACCGACGATTAATCGGTGGTGTGCAGATTGAACCATCCGCGCGCATTTGCTTAGAGCGCCAATTGAAATCTGGATTGCGCGCCGGTGGCCTCCATCATGCGGGACACGTGCCGGATGACGGTGCGCCGGCTGACGCCCAGGTTGCGGGCGATCGCGTCGTCGGTCGAGCCGACCGACAGGTACTGCAGGATCGACCACTCGAAGGGCCCGATCTCGCGGTCCGCCGGGTCGGCCGGCACCTCGATCGGCCGGGCGATCGACCAGCAGATCTCGAACGTGGACAGCAGGAACCGGATCAGGCTCTGGTGTCTGATCAGGAGCGCCGTGTGGTGGTCGTCGACGTCGCGCGCGGTGAGGGAGACGACGGCGGTCTCGTCGTCGACCACCAGCATCTTGGCGGGCACGTTGGCCATCACCCGGGCGTCCTCGCCGGCGGCGATGCACGGGATGACGTTGCCCTCGTAGCGGCCGGGCGCGGTGAGTGCGTCGCGCGCGTAGACGACGCGATAGGTCACGCCGGCGGCAAGGCTGCGCATCTCCATCGGATTGTCGAAGGACGTGTCACGGTACGGCGGGGTGTCGAAGACCTTGACCTGCCGGCGGGCGCCCGCCTCGATGCGGGCGACCACGCTGATGACCTCGTCGTCGCGGAGTACCTCGACCCGTGCCTCCGGTCCCGTGGTCGGTTTGGTGCGTTCGTAGCGCCGGAAGCGGGTGGTGGCTTCCCGTGCGGCATGGCTCAGCCGGGCGTTCATGCTGGCCACGAGCGCGTCGATGCCCCGCGCGGGATCGAGCGGGACGAGCACGTCCTCGCTCGTCTCCACCAGATCGAAGAGTGCCAACTCGGTTGCCGACCGGGCGATCTCGGTGATCGGGGAGCCGGTGCGTTGCGCGAGATCGTCGGGGCAGCGCGGTCCGTCGTCCAGCAGCGTGCAATAGAGCTTCGCTGCGAGCGGGCTCACCCCGAGGCGGACGAGTTCGTCCGACAGCGTGTCGGCCTCGGGCGACGCGTCGGTCATCAGTGCCCCGTTCCGGTGGCCGGCAGTTCGATCGCCGCAGCGATGGTAGCGGCCTGGCGATCACCGATGTGGCGTAAAAGTGACACTGGCATGAATATGCCGTTCCTGGGGCGTGCGGTCGACACCACGGTCGCGAGCGCGGCACCGGCCGACCCGGGCAGCGGACCGGACGACAACGCCCTCGCGATGGCCGGGCGACCTACTGAACGAGCGGTTCTTGACGCCGCGATTTCGGCAGGCGGACGCTTGAACGTCGAGGACAATTCCCGTCCGCGATGCCCTGCGAGAGTTCGAGGTGAGCCTCGTGTATGCATCGAACAACAATGCGTTTCTGATCAACAACTGCGAGTATCTGGAGAACCTCAGCGTCCTGCTCGAGGTGACCGAGGACGTCGCGACGACCGACAACGGAGGCTGGAGTTTCCAGCTCAACTGCTACCCACCTCCGGGTGAGTACTGCCAGACCAGCAACGTCAACTGGATGCAATACATCGTCTATGTGATGGACGGCCAGTTGCGTTACGAGATCCAGTACTGGGCGATCGGAGCGTCCACCTGGCCCACCGGCTACACGCCGGTGCAAGGGACCAGCCCGTGGCTGCCGTGCTGGCCGAACGACTACTACCTGTCCGGCTCGTTCGCGAGCATCGACGGGGACACGCTGCCGCGTCAGTCGCAGCTGCAGATCGCCCTGACCACCAACAGGTATGGCGGAGTCACCAAGGCCACGTTCACCTATACCGACCCGGACGGCGCTGTGCACTCGACCGAGAACGACCTGCCGGCCGTCCACCCGATCGACGCGTGCACGTTGAACCTGGTCGGCCCGGGTGGCGGGACGGGCTCGAATTTCACTCAGGGACTGCTGAATTCGCGCGGCATCATCTACTACACCATCTCCTCCGGTCAGCTTGCGGTGCAGAGTGGCGGAGCCGGTGCGGCCTGCGGTGAGGTCGGCGGGTGGACCGCCGAGACGTCCAACATGACGTATTCGGACATCTCGGGCGCGCCGGGCAGCACGGTGACCCAGATCCTGCAGCAGCCGGTGGACTGCTCGCTGAACGACCTGTTCGCGAACAACGCCGAGAAGCTGGAACCGCTGCGCCGGGTGCGCGACCAGCAGGTCGCACCGCACCCCGCGGGGCAGTGGCTGGTGGAGCTGCTCGACAAGCACGCCGCAGATCTGTCGGTGCTGCTCACCGCCCGCGACAGCGGCTTCCGGGAGCGGGTGCGCGGGCTGCTGGAGCGCGCCGCCCGGTCGGCCGAAGCCGGTGAACCGATCGAGCCCGCCGCGGTCGACGAGGGCCTGAAAGCCTTGCGGGAGAAGGCGATCGACCTGCCCGCGTCGATGGCTCCCGCACGCGCCGCGCTCGAGACGGTGCTGGAGTCGGTCCGCGGCCGCACCCTGCAGGACGGGCTGCGGGAGGCGAGCCGGACGATCCGTCCCACCTCGCAGCCCAAGCGCGGCCCCTGCGCCGGCTGCGGGCAGTGCCGCTGCCAGGAGCTGGAGGAACGCGTCGTGGCCCTCGAAGCCGCGGTCGCTCGGCTGACGTCGGCCGGGTGACGCCGAGGACGCCATACCGACGCAGTCACCAGGCGGCGAGCGGTACCACCTCGCCCGTCGCCCGGTCGTGCGCGTCGAGCAGGTGCCCGATCCGCTTGACCGAGCGGATGTGCACGATGCGCTCGCACACCTCCACCTGCGGGATCGCACCCACCAGGCTGCGCTCGAAGGACTCGGCATCGGACGGTCCGGCGAACCACATGGTCGCCACCAGGTTGGTGCGGTCGACCACGGCGGCCGCGAGCCGGCAGGTGGACATCCCGGCCAAAGTGGTGCCGGCGTCGTGGATCGCGGTGACGGGCACCCGCAGCAGGTAGGTGACCTGCACGGCGGGCCCGACGATGGGTGTCGCCAGCTCGCAACGCAATTCGATCACGCCGTCGTCGAGGAGCCGCTGGATCCGTCGCCGCGCGGTCGGGGCACTGGTCTCGCAGTGCGCCGCGAGTTCGGCCCACCCGATGCGGGCGTCGACCACCATCGTGGCGATCAGCGCGCGGTCGAGGTCGTCCAGCCGGACGGTGCGCTGTGTGCGGCTGCCATGTGGGACCCCGCCGCCCAGGTGACGCACCTGCTGTGCGTCCAACGCACGCACCTGCCAGCGGGATCCCTCGGTGTAGATGGTCGTGATCGGCAGCGGCACGGTCATCGCGATCCCGGGAATGCCACCGAGCCGGTCGGCGAGGTAGCTGCGCAGCTCCTCCAGGTCGCGGACCAGCACGTCCAGCAGCAGCTGGTGCCGGCCCATGGTGCGGGCGATGGTCGCGACCTCCGGCTCCTGCGCCAGCCGGGCCGCAACCTCGGCGGGGTCGCCGCTGCAGGTGACCAGCACGAAGCCCGAGGTGATCTCCTGTCCGCGCCGCTGCCCGACGGTTACGCCGATCCAGGCCAGGCGCCGGTCCTGCAGCGACTTCCACCGGCGCGCCGCCGTCGCCGGGGTGACGCCCACCGCCGGCCCGATCCTGCACGGCCTGCTGGTCACCCTCGAACTCACCGCCCTGTCGATGCTGATCGGCATCACGCTCGGGGTGCTGCTGGCCGTGATGCGTATGTCGGACAACCCGGTCAGCCGGAGCGTCGCATGGCTTTACATCAGCGTCTTCCGTGGCACGCCCGTCCTGGTGCAGCTGATCTTCTGGTTCAACCTGTCGGCGCTCTTCCCGCACGTGACCCTCGGGGTGCCGTTCGGCCCGCCACTGCTGTTGGTCAACATCAACGCGCTGATCACACCCTTCGTCGCCGCGGTCCTCGGGCTCGGTCTGAACGAGGGCGCCTACATGGCCGAGATCGTGCGCTCCGGGATCCTGTCGGTCTCCGACGGGCAGCGTGAGGCGTCGTCCGCGCTCGGCCTGAGCCGGCGTCAGACGATGCGACGGATCGTGCTCCCGCAGGCGATGCGGGTGATCATCCCGCGCACCGGGAATCAGACCGTCGGAATGCTGAAGATGACCTCGATCGTCTCGGTGATCGCACTGTCCGAGCTGCTCTACTCCGCGCAGGCGATCTATACCCAGACGTACCAGACGATTCCGCTGCTCATCGTGGTCAGCATCTGGTACTTCGTGGTCACCACCGTGCTCACGTTCGGGCAGAGCGTGATCGAGCGCCGCTACTCCCACGGGGTGGCAGCGACGCGGCACACCCCGTGGCTGCAGTTGCTGCGAACCAACCTCAACCCGCTGCGAAAGGCGAACTCATGACGCAGACAGCGCACCCACGAGGGAGTATGCCGGCAGCCTCGTCGGAACCCGTCGTGCGGATGGAGTCGGTGGTCAAGTCGTTCGGCGCCAACCGCGTCCTCAAGGGCGTGTCGCTGGAGGTCGCGCCGGGTGAGGTGACCTGTCTGATCGGTCCGTCCGGATCGGGCAAGTCCACCCTGCTGCGGTGCATCAACCACCTGGAGACGATCGACGGCGGCCGCATCTGGGTGCGCGGCCAGCTGATGGGCTACCGCGAGCACCACGGCAAGCTGCACGAGCTGCGTGAGAAGGAGATCCTGGCGCAGCGGTCCGACATCGGCATGGTCTTCCAGCACTTCAACCTCTTCCCGCACATGTCCGTGCTGGAGAACCTCATCGAAGCACCCGTGCTGCTGGGCCGATGCTCCCGCCCCGAGGCCGTCTCCCGGGCCGAGAACCTGCTGCGCACAGTGGGACTCGCGGACAAACGGAACGCCTACCCCGGCTCCTTGTCGGGCGGACAGCAACAGCGCGTCGCCATCGCCCGGGCGCTCGCGATGCAGCCCTCACTGATGCTCTTCGACGAGCCGACGTCGGCACTCGACCCCGAGCTGGTCGGCGAGGTGCTCGACGTGATGAAGTCCCTCGCGCGCAGCGGGATGACCATGGTGGTGGTGACCCACGAGATCGGCTTCGCCCGTGAAGTGGGCGACACGTTGGCGTTCATGGACGGCGGGGTCATCGTCGAGGCCGGCGACCCGCGCGCGATGATCGCGGACCCGCAGCACCCGCGGACCCGGGCCTTCCTGGCCCAGGTGCTGTGAGCGCCGCGTTGCCGGTCACCGGCACGGCGGAGGCGCAGCTGCTCGCCGAGGTCGACCGGTGGGGCGCCGAGGTCGTCGGGCTGAGCCACGGCCTACACCGGGAGCCGGAGCTCGGTCTGGCCGAATTCCGCTCTCGGGACAAGGTTTCCCGGTTGTTGCGGTCCGCCGGGTTCGCGGTGCAGAGCCCGGTGGGTGGCCTGGAGACTGCCCTGGTCGGCAGCTTCGGCAGCGGCGAACTGGTGATCGCGCTCTGTGCGGAGTATGACGCCCTACCGGGCATCGGCCACGCCTGCGGGCACAACGTGAACGGCGCCGCGAGTGTCGGTGCGGCGCTCGGACTCGCCGCGGTGGCCGATGAACTCGACCTCACCGTCCTGCTGATCGGCACACCCGCGGAGGAGACGATCGGCGGCAAGGTGCAACTGCTCGACGCGGGCGTCTTCGACGGGGTCCACGCGGCGATGATGGTGCACGCCAGTGCCGCCGACGAGATCGCCGGGTCGTCATACGCGCTCGGTGTCTGGGACGTGGAGTATGCCGGGCAGCCCGCGCACGCCGCGGTGGCGCCCTGGCACGGGGTGAACGCCGCGGACGCGGTGACGCTCGCCTATCAGGCGGTCGGGCTGCTGCGACAGCAGCTTCGCTGTGACCAGTTGGTGTCCTTCGTGATTCACGAGGCTGGGCGGGCGCCGAACGTGATCCCGGCCTCGGCCCGGGCAACGGTCGAGTTGCGGGCACGCACCGTGGTGGAGCTACGCGAGCTGCAGGAAGCGGTGCGGCACTGCCTGGACGCGGGCGCGATGGCGACCGGCGCACAGCTGCAACTCACGCCGCGCGGCAACGACTTCGCCGAGCCGCGTCAGGACACCGCGATGACCCGGCTGTATGCCGAGGCGATGTCCGAACTCGGCCGGACCCCAGTCGATCTCGCCGGTAAGCCATGCGCGTCCACCGACATGGGCAACGTGTCGCACGTGGTCCCGAGCATCCAGCCGATGATCGGGTATGACGTGGCCGGCGCCATACATCACACACCGCAGTTCGCGCAGCACGGCGTCTCTGCGTCGGCGGACCGGGCGGTGCTCGACGGGGCACGCGGCCTCGCACTCGTCGGCGCGCGCCTGGCACAGGACCCGGCGCAGCGTCACCGCCTCATGCACACCTCACACACTTCGGGAAAGGCCAGCAGATGAACCTCCGTAAACACTCGATCCGAACAGCCCTGATCGCAACCAGTGCAGCGGTTCTCGCCACGAGCTGCACGGCGTGCGGAGCGATCTCGCGACCGGGCGACTCGTCCGCGGCAGCAGGCCCCGCGTCGGCCGCGACGAATGCGGTAGCGGTGCAGGACGCATCGGCGCCGCTCGCCCACCGGTTGCCGGCAGCGATCCGGAAGAAGGGCTACGTGACGGTGGCGACCAACCCGGGCTACCCGCCGTTCGAGACGCTGAGCTCGGATCAGCACACCATCGTCGGGCTGGATCCAGATATCCTGCAGGCGATTGCGCACCAGCTGGGCATCACGGCGAAGTTCCAGCAGGCCGGGTTCGACTCGATCATCCCCGGGCTGCAGGCGGGACGCTACGACATGGCGATGTCCGGCATGACCGACACGACGCAACGGGAGAAGCAGGTGCAGTTCGTGGACTACTTCCTGGTCGGCGGCGGCATCCTGATGGCCAAGGGGACCCGGCCGCGAAACAACCGATGACCCAGACGCTGTGCGGCCGGAAGGTCGCGGTCGGCGTGGGCACGATCATCGCGACGTTGAGCAAGAAGGCGTCGGCGCAGTGCCAGGCGGACGGCAAGCAGGCGATCGAGCTGAAGAACTACCCGTCGGTGTCCGCGGCCGTCCTGGGACTGAGCGCGCAGCGGATCGGGTACGTGTGGACCGACAGCGTCTCCGCCGCTACCCAGGCCGAGAAGAGCAACGGGCAGTTCGTGTCGGTGTCGGACGGCACGGAGGCCGAGCCGAGCGGGATCGCCTTCCCCAAGGACGCCACCGGGCTGAGCTCGGCGTTCCGGGCCGGCCTGCAGGCGATCATCGACAACGGCACCTACCGGCGCATCCTGGCCAAGTACGGCCTGACCAGCGGCGCCGTCACGAAGGCCGAGGTCAACGGTGCCGTCGGCTGAGCGCGCAGGCACCACGCTGGTCCTGCTCGGCACCGGCGGCGGTCCGCTGTCCGCCGGAGCACGGTACGTCCCCGGCCGCAGCGGACCGGCGAGCCTGGTCACGGTCGGGAAGCGAACCTTCCTGGTCGACGCCGGCCCGGGCACCGTGCGCCGCCTCGGGCAGGCCGGGGTATCGGTGGACCGGCTCGCCGGTGTCTTCGTGACCCATGCGCACTCCGATCACATCGCCGACCTGTTCGCGATGTTCCTGCTGAGCAATCCGGGAGGGACGATGGGTGAATTCACCACGCCCGTGCCGATTTTCGGGCCGGGACCGTCGGAGGAGCTTCCTACAACGTATGACGGCAAACGGGTGCCGATCATCAACCGGGAGCGGCCCGCGCCGGGGATCGCGGAGTTCCTGGAGTTGCAGCAGCAGGCGTTCCGCTACGACATCAACGTGCGCAACGTCGAGCAGTCGCCGACAGCAGTGGACTATCCGGCGCTGTTCGACGTGCGCGAGATCCGGGTGCCTCCGGCCTGCCGTGCGAGCCCCACGAATCCTGCTCCGCGGATGTCGCCGTTCGTGGTTCTGGATGACGAGGAGGTGACGGTCAGCGCCACCCTCGTCGCGCACGCGCCGGTCTTCCCGTCATTCGCGTTCCGGTTCGACACCCCGGGTGGGTCGGTGACCTTCTCCGGTGACACGGGGGAGAGCGCCAACCTCGTCGAGCTGGCGCGTGGCACCGACCTGCTGGTGCACGAGGTGGTCGACGTGGACCACTACGCGCGCACCTCGGGCGGGTCAGCGTCGGTGATCGATTTCATGCGCCGGTCGCACACGACACCCGAGGGAGTCGGCCGGGTCGCGGCGTCGGGGGCGCGGTCGGTGGTGCTCAGCCACCTGTTGCCGGGGGATCCGGGCGAGGTCACGCCGGAGCAATGGTGTGCGCGGGTCGCGTCGGAGTATGACGGGCCGGTGAGCGTCGGGGAGGACCTCGCGACGTACGAGGTCGGCACCGCCTGAGCGACCGCTCGACGGGCGATCGGGTAGGGCCGACCCGGCGTCGACCCACGGTGGCCCACGTCCCGATCATTACATGGGCGACACGCGCAGTCCAGTCACGGGTTTCACGGGTGAGATTCTGTTTCAAAGAGTTTCGATGCGAAGTGATCGAAAAGCGTTGTGCGGCAACGTTTTCAACTCGATTTGTGTCAACACCTGCGATTGAGGGTAATGTCGTGGATGCGAAAAGAGTTCACCCGGAACGACTTTCATCACACGGACATCGCTGAGCTGTGTGCTTGGGTGTTGTTGGTCCGGACTGAGCAACACACACCCGTCAAGGCCGTCTCGGGAGGCACCCAGTGTGGGACTTCATTGTCGACCGCCGTGATCAGCTGCTGATCAACGGCTGGAATCACGCCTACCTGGTGATCCTCGCGGTGATCTTCGCGACCGTGATCGCCGTCGTGCTGGCGGTGATCGTGACGCGATTGCCGAAGCTGGAGCCGCTGGCCAACGCGGTGAGCGCGATCGGGTTGACCATCCCGTCGTTCGCGCTGATCGGGCTGCTGCTGCCGCTGACCGGCCTCGGTGACGTGACCGCGCTGGTCGCCGTCACCTTCTATGCGGTGCTGCCGATCCTGCGTAACGCGATCGTGGGGTTGCAGGGCGTCGACGCCACCCTGATCGAGTCGGCGCGCGGCATGGGCATGAGCGAGCCGATGACGCTCATCCGGATCAAGGTCCCGTTGGCCTGGCCGGTCATCCTCAGCGGCATACGGGTGTCGCTGCAGATGTCGATGGGGATCGCGGCGATCGCGGCATACGTGCTCGGACCCGGTCTCGGTGCCTGGATCTTCCAGGGGCTGGCCCAGGTCGGTGGCAAGAACGCCGTCAACTACGCGCTCACTGCGACGATCGGCATCGTCGTGCTGGCGCTCATCCTCGACCTCTTGCTGCTCCTGCTCGGGCGGCTGACCACCTCAAAGGGAGTGCGTGTCTGATGACAACTTTGGAGTCCGCGGCCAAGAGCGACGAGTCCGTCAGCGGTGCCGAGATCTGCTTGGACGGTGTCAGCAAGGTCTACCCGGGGCAGAAGGCCCCGGCGGTCGACAACATCAGCCTGACGGTGCCGGCCGGTGAGATCGTGATGTTCGTCGGGCCGTCCGGGTGTGGCAAGACGACCACGCTGAAGATGATCAACCGGTTGATCGAGCCCTCGTCGGGCACGATCAGCATCGGCGGCGAGGACATCCGGGGCAAGAAGGTGGACGAGCTGCGCCGGACGATCGGTTACGTCATACAGGGCGGCAGTCTTTTCCCGCACATGTCGGTCGCGAAGAACATCTCGATCGTGCCCAAGCTGCTCGGCTGGGACTCCTCGCGGATCAAGGACCGCGTCGACGAGCTGCTCGACCTGGTCGGGCTCGACCCGGCGAAGTACCGCAGTCGCTACCCGCGGGAGCTGTCCGGTGGGCAGCAGCAGCGTGTCGGCGTCGCGCGCGGGCTGGCGGCGGACCCGCCGGTGATCCTGATGGACGAGCCGTTCGGTGCGGTCGACCCGATCACCCGGCAGCGGTTGCAGGACGAGATGCTGTCGATCCAGCGCGAGCTGCGCAAGACGATCGTCTGCGTCACGCACGACATCGACGAGGCCATCAAGATGGGCGACCGGGTGCTGATCCTGCAGGAGGGTGCACACGTCGCGCAGTACGACACCCCGGAGGTGGTGCTGAGCAGCCCGGCGAACGAGTTCGCGCAGGACTTCGTCGGTGCCGGGTCGTCGCTGAAACGGCTGAGCCTGGCGCGGATCGGCGACCTCGAGCTGAAGTCGGCGACCACGGCGGTGCTCGGCGAGGACGCCGCCGAGGTGAAGAAGCGTGCGGAGGCGAACAAGGACCGTTCGGTGATCGTGCTCGACGAGCGGAAGCGTCCGCTGGGCTGGCCGTGGCTGCGCCAGCTGAAGGGTTCGACGATCGTCGACCCGCAGCAGGACCTGGTCAACCTCGACTCGCGCGCGACCCTCAACGACGCGCTCGACACGATGCTGGTCAGCGGCCACGGCGGCGCCGTCGTCACCGGTGACCGCGACGCCTACCTCGGCGTGGTGGACTTCAAGACCGTCACCGACTTCATCGAGGAGATGCAGCGGGAGGCGGAGGCCGAGACCTCCTCGGCACCCTCGGCGGACAGCGATGAGAATCCGGCGGCGCGGATCTCGATCGCGCCGACCGACGAGGAGCTCGAGAAGGCGAGCGAGTCATGAGTGAGCGCAGCGAGCGACAAAGGGCTCAGGGGAAGGACGCGATCCGACGGAGGAGGAGAGAGTCATGAGTCTTGATGTCGATCCCGGGCTGACCGAACAACTGGCAGCCAAGGAGGCGACCGGCAAGAAGCGCGGCCGGCTGAGCGGCAGCAGCGCGATCGAGCTGTTCGGCATCCCGGTGCTGGTGATCGTCGGCTTCCTGCTCTACGTGTGGTGGCGGCAGACCGCCACGCTCGACTCGATCGAGGCCAGCTCGCTGAACTGGACCGAGGTGCGCCTGGAGGTCTGGCAGCACATCAAACTCACCGTCGTCGCGTCGGTGATCGTGGTGCTGATCGCGGTGCCGCTCGGCATCGCGCTGACCCGCCCGCGGATCAAGGTGCTGGCACCGGCCGTGGTGGGTGTCGCCAACGCCGGGCAGGCCGCGCCGTCGATCGGGTTGATCGTGCTGCTGTTCATGTGGCTGTCCGGCTGGTCCGGTTTCTGGGTGGCGATCCTCGCGCTCGCGCTCTACGGGATCCTGCCGGTGCTGCGCAACACCATCACCGGCATCCAGGGCGTCGACCCGACGCTGGTGGAGGCCGGCCGCGGGCTCGGCTGGTCCAACGCCACGGTCCTGCTGCGGGTCGAGCTGCCGCTGGCGCTGCCGGTGATCATGGCCGGCGTGCGCACCTCTCTGGTGCTGGTCGTCGGCACGGCGGCCCTGGCCACGTTCATCAACGCCGGCGGCATGGGCGGCATGCTCACCGCCGGGATCACGCTCTACCGCTACCCGGTGATGGTGGCCGGCGCCGTGCTGATCGCGCTGCTCGCCCTGCTCGTGGAGTGGGTCGGCCGCGTCCTGGAGCTGCTGGTCCGTCCGAAGGGAATCTGATGCGACTCGCCTCCCGTCATACCGCAGAGGTGGCCGAGCTCCACGAGGTCACACGTAGCACGACACGGCCCCGGCGACGCCGCGCGCTCGTGGCGCTCGCTGGTGCTGCCGCGGTCGCGTTCACCACGACCGGGTGCCTGGGGTTGGGCACCGCGGGTGGGTACGTGCCGTCCGCCGAGTTGGCCGGTGCCCTGTCCCAGACGAAACCCCTTGATGGTGCGTCGATCTCGATCGGTTCGAAGAACTTCACCGAGAACATCCTGCTCGGCAAGATGGCGATCATCCTGCTGAAGTCCGATGGCGCGAAGGTGAAGGACCTGACCAACATCCCCGGCTCGGCGTCCGCGCGGCAGGCGATGCTGGACGGGCAGATCGACGCGATGTGGGAATACACCGGCACCGGCTGGATCACCTACCTCGGGCACGAGAACCCGATCCCCAACTCGCACAAGCAGTATGTCGCCGTCCGCGACGAGGACGAGAAGAAGAACCACCTCGTCTGGCTGCCGCCGGCGCCGATGAACAACACCTACGGCTTCGCGATCACCCAGAAGGTCGCGAAGAAGTTCAACATCACCAAGCTGTCCCAGCTGTCGAAAGTGCCGAAGTCGCAGCGCACCTTCTGCGTCGAGTCCGAGCTGATCAACCGGCCGGACGGGCTGAAGGGCATGTTGAAGAAGTATGACGTGCCGCTGGGCAGCGGGGTCCCGCGCAGCAACCTGCGGGTCTACCAGACGGGTGCGATCTACGACGCGACCGCGCACGGCAAGTGTAACTTCGGTGAGGTGTTCACCACCGACGGCCGCATCGTGGCGCTGCACCTGAAGGTGCTGGCCGACGACCGGAACTTCTTCCCGAAGTACAACGTGTCGTTCGTCGTGCAGGACAGCATGATGAAGAAGTACCCGCAGATCGCGAAACTCTTTGCGCCCGTGAGCAAGAAGCTCACCAACCCTGTGCTGCTGAAGCTGAACGCCGCGGTCGACGTCGACGGCAAGGAGCCCGCCGACGTCGCCTACGACTGGCTGAAGAAGGAAGGCTTCATCAAGTAGCCCACGCGATGGTTGAGTAGGTCGGGGGAGCGCACACCCCCCGCGATGGTTGAGTAGTAGGTCGGGCGAGCGCACACCCCCCGCGATGGTTGAGTAGGTCGGGCGAGCGAACTTCCCCCGCGGTGGTTGAGTAGGTCGGGGGAGCGCATTCCCCGCGCGATGGTTGAGTAGGTCGGGGGAGCGCACTCCCCCCGCGATGGTTGAGTAGGTCGGGGGAGCGCACTCCCCCCGCGATGGTTGAGTAGGTCGGGGGAGCGCAGCGGAGGAGACCGTATCGAAACCCGCGCGCCTCCCCCCGCGATGGTTGAGTAGGTCGGGGGAGCGCAGCGGAGGAGACCGTATCGAAACCCGAGCGCCCCTCACCCGTACCAGTAGCGATCCTGCACGGACCCGTCACCACCGGTGAACCACACCTCCATGCTGGTCGGGATTCGTGAGACCGCAGCGACACCACTGCCCGGTGACGCGCTCCCCGCGGGCGCGAGCTCGAAGCTCTGCCAGGTCGCGGTGTCGTACCAGAAGTGGTCCCGCACAGCGCCGTTCGGTGCGACGTACCAGAGCTCCATGCTGCCGTCGATCCGTGACGTCGCAGCCACACCGGTGGAGAGGGACGCGCTCCCGCCCGGCGCGAGTTCGAAGCCCTGCCAGGTGCCGGTGTCGTACCAGTACCGGTCTTGTATCGACCCGTTGGCGCCGACGTACCAGACCTCCATGCTGCCGGGGATGCGGGAGACAGCGGTGATGCCGCCGGTCAGTGAGGCGCTGCCGCCCGGCGCGAGTTCGAAGCCCTGCCAGGTGCCGGTGTCGTACCAATACCGGTCTTGGATCGACCCGTTGGCGCCGACGTACCAGACCTCCATGCTGCCGGGAATGCGGGAGACGGCGGTGATGCCGCCGGTCAGTGAGGCGCTGCCGCCCGGCGCGAGTTCGAAGCCCTGCCAGGTGCCGGTGTCGTACCAATACCGGTCTTGGATCGACCCGTTGGCGCCGACGTACCAGACCTCCATGCTGCCGGGAATGCGGGACACCGCCGCGATGCCCCCGGACGTGGCCGCGGAGCCGGGCGGCGCGAGTTCGTAGCGACCCCACGTGGCGCCGTCATACCAATAGGCGCCCTGTACGGACCCGTTCGGGGCGACCCACCACAGCTCCATGCTGCCGGGGATGCGGGAGACGGCGGCGATCCGGCTGGTGGTCGCCGCGCTCCCGGCGGGCGCGAGTTCGAACCCCTGCCAGGTGGCGTTGTCGTACCAATACCGGTCCTGTATCGAGCCGTTCGGGGCGACCCACCACAGCTCCATGCTGCCCGGGATCCGGGACACGGCGGCGATGCCGTGCGCGGCCGCGCTGCCGGCCGGGGAGAGGGCGAAGCCCCGCCACGGTGGTGCGTTGCGGGTGATGGTCACCGAGTAGGTCTCGAGGTCGACGCTGGTGAGGCTGCGGCCGTCCACCCAGATGTCGGTGGTGTCGCCTTTCGCCGGATCACCAGCGGGGCCACCGGGATTCGTGGGGCTTGCGATGGCGCTGGAGAAGTCGACTGGGGTGAAGGCGGGCAGCGAGGTGTCGGGCTCGCCGGAGTTGGGGGCTTCCATGATCCACTCGACGCTGTTGCCGGACATGGTCGCTCCGGGTGGGGGATCGAGCGTGATGTTGAAGTAGTGCCCACGGGTGACGTTGCCGAACATGATGAAGCCCTTGCCGTCCCGGTAGTGGGCGCCGGCGAACACCTCGTCGCCGGGCTGAACCTCCATGTTGTCGATGTTCGTCTGGTAGATGTATCCGGGCGATCCTTGCACCTTCGGTGCGTACCACTCGTACCACGCGACGTACGTGGTGGATCCGTTCCGAGCCACGGACTGTTGCACGCCGGCCTGGAGCACGTCGTTCGAGCCGTAGGTGCCGTCGATGCCGACCCATGAGGAGGAGTCCCAGCCGCCGTCGGTGCCTGCCGGGGTTTCGGGGATGCTCACCGTCGGCACCCGCCAGATGCCGACGGCGTCGGCCCAGGTGCCCGAGATGGTGCTGCCGGCCCAGTTGTTCGAGGTGTATGCCATGTCCGCACGTTCGACGGTCGGCGTCAGCAGGTGCGTGAGGCCGGGCTGCGGGGAGAGGTGGGGAACGATCAGTGCGTCGGCCGGCCATCGTGTTGTCGTGATGCGCTCGCGCAGTGCGCGCGCGGCCGGTGTGTCGGTCGGCAGCGCCAGCTGATCCAAAATCGTTGTCGCGTGGTCGTGTTGGGTGAGATGGGCCTGCGTCGCGACGAGCGCGTGCACGCCTGCGAGGTTGGTCGCCTGCAGTCGGGTGTCCGGTCCGGCCATCGCTGCCTCCAAGGCTCGTTTCGGGCGATGAACAGAAGGAGGAAGCGACTGGTCGCCGTGATACGTGTGGTCTCACGCGCAACTGCGTGGTCCATCGCGCAGGAGCAGGGTTGGGACTCGATCTACGACGCCGAGTACTTGGCGCTGGCCAGACTGCAGAGAGAAGTCAGCCGAACGTCGCGACCAGCCAGCGCAGGTCGGTCTCGGCGTCGTGCCGCTCGCGTGCTTCATGGGTGAACAACTCTTCGGTCTTGGTCAGCAGCAGGCTGTAGGGCCGGCCCGTCCGTTCGGTGGTGTGCGAGACCGGTAGGCCAAGGCTGGTGATGTGCGACTCGATGTGCTGCCGACGCCGTTCTGCCATCGGCCATCTCAGGGCGCGATCCGTGCGTGATCCCAAGAATTTCGCGAAGTCCGCACAGTCGGCGCAGCCACATCCGGACCACGCGATCGACCAGTCGTCCGCTGCTCGCGTCGGCTGTGCCAGGCGTCGCACGGTGCGCTCCCAGCACTCCTTCGCAAGGGCATCGGTCACCGCCGATGGAGTGTCCGCACAAGAGCGAATCGCCGTCAGCAGCAACGGATCGGCACGTTCGTCGAGCCCGCGTAGGAGATCGAGGATGTAGCTCACTTCCTGTGCCGGAAATACTTCGAGCGTGCATGCCACCGACGGGCCGAGGCCGGCGAGTGCGCTGCCCCGCTGTCCAGGGTGTCGTTGCCCCATCGTGGGTGGGATGCGCTGCCAGAGCCACTGCCACATGCGCTCGGCGAGTTGCTCTGCGATCGGCGCTGCACTGGCGTCGGTGAGCGCCCGGCAGACTGGCGTGAAGTCGCCGGTGATCCACTCCAGGCGGTCGCGGCCACCATAGGAGGACGGAGGATCCCAGCGGTCGAGCAGCGCTGCCCACCACGTCTCGCCATACTGCGTGACGACGGACGTGAGCAGTTCTACATCTCTCTCGGAGAGAGCTTCCAGCTCATACGACGCGAGGATCACGGTTGCCGCGCCCGGGTCGCGGATCTGGGACGCCAACTTCAGCGCCGCTCGCAGATCCGCGAGGCCGGCCCGGGACCAGAAGTGCTCCATCGACAAAGCATCGGCGCGAGCGCCGACGAGATCGCCGGTCTTGATCTTGCGTTGCACGGCGCGCAGCGCCCACGTCGGGTCTGCCTCTGCGCGGTTGGCGAACGCCTTGTCCTTCGGCCAGACGACAACGGCTGCGCGGTGATACCAGCGGTCGACGGTGTTGCCGTAATTGCCCATGTAGCCCTCGTACTCGGACTCGTATGGCGTCAGCGCGGCCGACGGTGTTGCCGCGCAGACCTGGTCACCGTACAGGGCGAGCTGGATCTTCTCTCCGCGGGACGCACCGGGTGTGATCCACCAGCCGAGGAAGACCTCTTCGTCGATGACGTCGCCGACGGTAACGTCCGCACCCTCATCCTCCCCGTCTTCGTCGAATTCCCCGTCGTACCAATTGCTTTGCCATCCAGTGTCCGGGACGGCATCGCGCGTCTCGTGAACATCCGCCTGCGCGAACAGGCACTCGCATCCAGCCTGGGACGCGGCTGCGCGCAACAACTTCACCTGCTCCGCGTCGGCGCCCTTGAAGCGGCCGGCGGCCAGACCTCGCTGGGTGTACTCGTGGTCGAGCAGGAACGCCAGCCTGGTGGGCGTGCCGAGGTCGCGGTCGTCGTACGGGCGGCGGACCGGGGTGGTGAAGTGGTCGGTGAGCAGATTCGCGGCTCGCGAGACCGGCTCGCTCGATGAGGGTTCGGTGGGCAGCGTCGCAAGCAGGTTGAAGGTGAGGCTGATGCGGTGGCCGGACCGCACTCGCCGCACTTCGTGCCGGCGGTCGGCGTAGAAAGCGACCAGGGTCAACTCGTCGCGGGATGACCGGTAGATCCGCTCCTTGCCGCGGTCGTCGACAACCAGCTCTCCGCCGGTGTGGATGGAGGGGAGCGACACGACGAGGGTCGCGACCATCTCGTCGTGCTTCTCGGAGTCCTGGTGCGGCAGGAAGAACTGGCCCTTGCCGTAGACGAGCATCGAGTGGAGTTCGGCGCGCAGCTGAGCGCCCGGCGTCAGGCCGAGCTCGTCACGGAAGACGTCGAGGACCCGCCCGAGCTGGCGTTCCCACTGGTCTCCGCCGAGGCGCACCTGATCGGGCGTCAACTCCCAGGTGTCGCGGATCGCGCTGTCGTGCAGCGTTTCCTCGCCCTGGCCGAACGCCGCCGGCCGTGCGACAGCGATCAACTTCTTGGCCTGCGCAGCGCGGATCGGGAAGGTGAGTTCGCCGACCTCGCCGACGTCCACACGGAGTGCGTCGCTGCGCAAACGGGCCAGGGCGCTGTCTGTGGGCGTGTCGTGCGCTCCGGCGAGGAGTCGAACCAACAGATTACGTGGGGTTGTGGGCATGAGGCTCCAGGTCGAACGGATTGATGACGGTGATGCCGGCAGCTTCGAACGGGCTGACGTCACGGGTGGCGACGGTGAACTTTCGCCAATCGGCAATGGCTGCGACGAGTGCGTCGAAATCGCCGATCGCGCGGCCATCGGCTCGCGCCTTCGCGCGGAGCATCCCGTAGGCGGATGCTGCTGGCTCGTCGAAGGCCAGCACGCGGTCGCGGAACCGCGGGAGGACTTCGCGGTCGAACCTGCGCGCCAGGGTCGATCTCCGCCTCCCCGCCGGCAATGCAGCGATGCCGCAGCGGATTTCGGCCAGGCAGATCGTGGTCAGGTACAGGGTTTCGATCGCCTGGGCGTCGAGCCAGGCCACCACCGATGGCGACGGCTCTCGACGCAACGGCTCAGACAGAACGTTGGTGTCGAGAATGATCACGTCAGGTCCAGCGGCTCGCGTGGTGTCCTGTCCCGTTCGACCGGGAAGTCCACTCCGCCGCTCTCAGCGCCGATCGAGGCGAGTAGCGTTCCGAGCCGCTCGCCCCCGGCGGTGGCTTCGTCGAGGATCGCGCGCACTTCCGCCTCGGTGCTTCGGCCATGCGCTGCGGCTCGTGCTTTCAGGGCTCGGTGAGTTTCCCCGGACAGGTTTCGGATCGTTATGGCAGACATGACGCCTCACTTCCATTGATATCACTCTGGGCAGATGATATCAGGATGGATTCTGCTCTCGCCTGGACGATTGCTCGGCTCGGGGGGAGGCGGCTCATGGGCTGTTCGCTTGGTAGCGGGACGCGTCGAAGGAGTGAACAGCGTCGTCGCTAGGCTGCACTGACGTCTGCCGAAAGGTGCAACTTGATGGTGAAGGTCTCGGGCCCCGCAATTGGGGGTGGTTGTGCTGTCAGCGCTTCTGGTGGCCGGGGTGTCGGCGTGCTCGTCATCGAGTCAGCCGAGTGCCCATCGACGCACGAAGACGGTGATGGTCACGGTGGCCCCGTCGGCAACCGGTGCGCCCACGACGCCGGCCACATCGTCGGAACCTGTTGCACCGATTCAGCATTCGACGAGCATTGCCCCGACTCCGTCGAGCACTGCACCGTCGCAGTCCTCGGTCGCCACGCCGTCCACACCTCACGGGCCGACGCCGACTCCAGGTGGTGAGTTCGACGCAGCGTGGGCGAAACAGGCCGTGTCGATGGTCCTCGGCGACCTCAAGACGATCGACGGCCTCGCCCCGCAGGACGGTGCGCTCGGGCAGGACTACACCAACCTCAGCAACGCCTACGGCTTCCTCGAGCAGGCGGGTCTCCCACGGGGCGCGGACGGCAACGCCTACCTCGGTGGGCTGGAAGCGATGATCGGTCTGGCATCGGACGCCGCGGCTTCCGCGCCGACCGATGCGGCGGATGCGCACGCGAGCTACTTGTCGGCGCGTGAGCAGACGCAGCCGATCCTCGATGACATCAACACCGCGCTCGGCACGCACTACGTCGTGCCCGCCGCCCCTGCGTCCTGACGCATGCCTCGTGACGACATCGTCCCCGCGATCTGGGCGTCATGTGCGGAGCAGAGGCCATCAGCGGGTACCTCACAGATCGATCATCGGCGCTGGATTTCAAGCGTAAGTCGGAGCGTGCCATACCACTGGGAGTCGGAGTTGGAGAACTGTCCGTTAGCCACCAGCCCGGAGCCGAGAAGCGCGGTGTCGACCTTGTTGCTCAGAGCGATCGGCAAGCCACCCTTGGGGGTGTCTTTCGTGACCAGGTGCGCCGTCCCAGCGAGAAGGCTCGCCTTCAGGGGAGTCTTGCCGCAGTCGACTGACATGCTGGACCAGACCGATCCCGCGTTGTAGGACGACAAGACGACCCCAACGTTCAGACCTGGCTTGTTACCTGCTGTCCCGGTTACGATTCGTGCGGTAAGGCCTTCCACGTCGCCCGCCTTGATGTTGGAAGCAGCGTCGTTGGCAACGGCTGCCCATAAATCGACCTTGTCTCCGGGGCAGGCCTGCAGGTTGTACGTCATCGAGTCGTTGCCTTGGTTCGACCGTTTGCCGTAGACGAAGTGGCGCTCGTCCAGCCCATTTTGCTTTGTCGCGTCAATCGAGTTCAACACCGGCTTGCCTGCTGGCTTTTCTAACGTGTAGGTCTTTCGCTCCGGGCCCCAACCTCCCGGCCATTCGACGACCTGCAGAGAGGACGGCCCGGAAGCAGTTGTCGACTTTGGTTTGGCCCGCGCATTACTCGCCGTGTTCGTATCTGGGATGGCGGCAACATGGACCGTTCCCGGCTTCTTCGGATGCAGCGCTGATTGGACCTTGTTGTAGCCGTTCAGCAATGTCTGGATACCACCGACGGCACCGCCGACATTATTGAGGAACACGATGATCGACAGGCCTGCGGCGATGAGCCAGCCGATCGTTGGGTGGCTCCTGAGACGCTCTATCACCTGTCGCCCCTTGTCTGCGAGAATATGAGATTGGACGGCGGGGGTGTCGTGCCGAGTTCCGGCGTGACTATAACGGTTTGAGATACGGCCCCGTGCCCCGCGCACCATCAAATGAACGCAATCATTCCCGTGACCCAGAAGCACGACTGCTGCGCGCTGACTCTGCCTTGTCAGCCGGTCGAGGCAGGTGACGGGCCTGCCGCGAACGTTCGCACCAGCTCATCGAACGCTGCCGCCGAGAACGCAAGGGGCGGCAGGCAGATCTCTTGCGCGCCGCGCCGAAAGACCCGGCGTGACCGGATGTAGCGCCGGTCGGAGACGGCCAGCTCGACCGCCGCGGGTCTGGGACTGCCGCACCCGGTGTCCGGGAAAGGGTCAAAGCAACTGCGGGCGTCGTCCCACGGCTAGGAGACCATCAGACCCCGGCCCTCCGCGCTCTGGCAGCAGTTCTATCGCTGTGCACTGACATTCGTATGACGCAAACCCTGACTCGCGACCGCCAGGACCTCTGTCCTCGTCGGGCACGATCCCGGGAGCGGGCGGGCAACGATTGCTTCAGCTTCGGCCGTCGCGGTCATCAGAGCCAGCTTGATGAGGTCCCGTCCGTTCATGCCGGGCCAGCCGTGCACACGCTGCCGCAAGTCGTGGCGCAGCCCGCTGACGCCATACCGAGCCCCGAGCAACGCACCCGCGATCGCGGCGACCGTGTCGGTGTCGTGCCCGATCGAGATCGCCAGCTGGAGGGCATCGTTCACGTGGTCAGGTGTCGGGCGCACGGGCATCGTGTGATGGATCGCCGACCATGCAGCCTGCAGGGCGGTGACGGTGAACCCGTTGCTACTGAACGACTTCGGATCCTCCGCCTCGGCCTCGTCGATCCAGGCGCTCCACTGAGCACGTTCGTCATCGCTGAGCAGATCGAGTCCGGCTCGTATGTCGAGTCGCCCCTCGGTGACCGCCACCCGGACGGCTTCCCCGTGCAGCACGCACGAGGCGGCGACGAGTGGATCGGCGTGGGTCAGCGCGGCGACGGCACGCGCCGCTGCTGCGGTCGCGTCGCGGTCAGTCAATCGGGTCAGACCCACGACGCCGTTGCGCATCAGCGCGCCGTTGCCGGCCGACTGCGGGTGGTCGGCCGCGTACTCGGCGGCAGCGGCCTGGAACGCCGAGAACCACTCAGTGTCGAGCTCCCGCTTGCTCATCGAAGCCCGCATCGCCGCGCCCATGACGTAGGAGTCGGCCCGTGCGATCACGGCGCTCGTCTGGTTTCCGATGTCGGAGGCGCCGTTGTACCGCCACTTGTCGAAGGCTTTGGCGATGTCGGCGAGCGCGTCACCGTTGGTCAGGTCGGCACCGCTCGCGCTGACCTGGGCGATGCAGACCGCCATCTGGGTGTCGTCCGACCACTCGCCGGGGGAGTAGGGGCCGAGGCCACCGCCGGCCATGAACGCATCGCCCGCGGTGATCGGCTCCTTGAACTCGTAGGGCACGCCGAGTGCGTCGCCGATGGCTTGCCCGAGCAGCACTCCGGCCGAGCGATCCTTCTGGGCTGCGCTCAGTTTCATGACGACCTCCATAGTTTTCATCGATATGACGATAATATGTCTCCTGGTGATATTTGTCAACTTGACCGTAAGATGCTGAGTATGACGACTCCGGACCGGCTGATTGCCTGGGTGGCGGCGGACATCGTGGCACTGACGTTGCGCGGTGGCGCGCTGCACGTGGCGTTGGTGAAACGCAAGGCCGCAGCTGCCAGGGGACAGTGGGCGTTGCCGGGCGGATTTCTGCTGCAGGGGGAGTCGGCGGAGGTGGCTGCGGCACGCGAGCTGGAGGAGGAGGTCGGCCTCGGGCGGGCCGAGGTCCGCTTGGAGCAGCTCGGCACCTACTCGGCGCCGAAGCGCGACACGGAGCACTCGCGGCGAGTCATCTCGGTCGCCTACCTGGCGCTTGCTGCGAATCTTCCGGAGACGGTCGCGGGCACCGATGCCGGCGAGGCCTCGTGGGTGCCGGTCGACAAAGCGGTGAAGCGTCGGCTGGCGTTCGACCACCCGCAGATCCTGCGCGACGGCGTGGAGCGCGCACGAGCGAAGCTCGAATACTCAACGATCGCAACGAGCTTCCTGGACGGTGAGTTCACCATATCGGAGCTGCGCGCGGTCTACGAGGCAGTCTGGGGCGCGCGGCTCGACGCCGCGAACTTCCACCGCAAGGTCACCGGTACCCCAGGCTTCGTCGAGGCGACGGGGGAGATGCGCCGTGGCCGTGGTCGGCCGGCGGCACTCTTCACCGCCGGGTCTGCGCAGTCCCTGAATCCGCCCTTGACACGCTGACCCGATCGTTGCGAGAAGCAGGCTGGCGAACCCTCACACGTCGTGAGCTGAAGGCAGTTCACGCCTCGCCATACGTTCCGCGGCCGCCCGGTAGATGGTCTGGATGCGCGTTTGCAACTCAGCTCTCGACGATGGCTGCGCGTTGGCGACCTCCTTGCGTTCAAAGCCCTGGCGGCCAATGAGTTGCCGCAGTGCCTTCGCGCTCAAACGTCCGGCAATGGCCTGCTCGATGTAGAAGGATCGAACCTTATGGGTTCGCACTGGTAAAAGCGATGGTGAAGGTTCCAGCTCGATTGTGGGGCCAGTGACCCCACAATCTCTCGCGCGTACTCCGCTCGCTCCTGCTTGAGCACTTCGATGTCGATCAGTCGCCCAATCTCCCGGTACAGCATGGTGAGAGCGATGTTTGTCTGGGTGGCGACGACGGCCCGAGTTTGCTCCACGAGTGCGTCGACTTAGTCGTTGAGCAGGACAAAGCCTCCGGTCGCGTGCAGCTCGCCGTTGGCGGCAAGAGTGTCGATCGCCTCGTCGAGCCTGGCGCGGATGTGCCCACCTTCGCGGCGGAAGCCGAAAAGGCCCATGACCTCGTGGCGCAACTCGTCCCGTCGCATGCCTCGTGGTTCGTCGAGCGCGTGGCGGACCGCGTTGCGGAGTTCGACTCGCGAGATCTGATCGATGGACCGAGGAGCCACATCCTCGCTCACACGGACAAGCTGGTAGCCGTCGGGAGTAACTCCGTCCGGCCAGATGAACTCGTGGTCACCATCCCGGTGACGACGACTGTCGGGAACCATGGCGAGCAGTTCATCAGTGCGTGCCTGTCGCACGCGCATGAGACCGAAGCTCCGCCCGACCAGCATCGCCAGCAGCTGCGCCTCGATGGGACCTTCTGCAGCGACTAGTTCCTCGAGTCTCATGCGCACCTGAGCCCGCGTCTCGGCGTCATCGAGTCGGTCCAACGCACCGTCGAGTATCACCTCGTCGCTGCGGGCGTCTCGGAACGGCACGGCGCGGACCTCGGAGCGGTCAGTGCGAGAGCCAGGCTCCGAGCCGGTGTGCCGTGGTAGGCGGATCTCCTCGTGGTGCCAGGACCCACCGAGCGTCTCCGCTGGGGCGGTGTCGCCGGCGAGTGAGGCAACGCGGATGTTCGGAGCGTCCGATGGGTGGTCCTCGTCCTGCGTGGTCTCCGCGACAGACTCTGTGTCGGCCCCAGCCCTCGGAGTGGATGCCGACTCAGGGTCGGGCGCTGGACGCGTTGCGACATCCTCCGCTGCAGTCTTGATGCGCTGGACGACGGCGTCTCTGTTGCGGATCCAGCCGGGCAGCCACACTCGCTCGACCGCGGGCCAGCCCATGTTTTCGCTGAGGATGGCAGCCGGCAGCACGTCGCGGTCGGACGCGGTGCGACGTCGCGCCCAACCGGGTCCGTCCAGCAAGACTGCGAGCCAGCTCTCGGCTCCTGGTTGTCGGACGGCGAGGTCGACCTTGAAGCCACTCATGCCAAGGCTTTCAACAACGTCGAGTCCGGCGGCCCGCAGCTTCTCCGCGACGTCACTGCTGTGCCCGGTCGAAATTGTTGTGGTTGAAGGAAACTCGGCATCTTCCGCGCCGTGGTCACGGGCGAACAGCAGATACTGTCGCAGGTCACGCAGGCCGACGGATGACGTGCGCGACAGATCGATGTCCTCGGGTTGGAACGAGGAGAAGAGCACCACTTCGTGGCGGGCTCGGGTGATCGCGACGTTGAGCCGCCGCTCGCCACCGTCAGTCATGACGGGCCCGAAGTTGAGCCGCAGCACACCGGTCTTCGGGTCTGGGGAGAAGGCAAGGGAGAAGAGTATGACGTCGCGCTCGTCACCCTGGACGTTCTCGAGGTTCTTCACGAAGATCGGGTCGACCTCGCGGTTGAATGCTCTTCGCACCCGCCCGGGCATCGCTTCGAGTTTGTCGAGGATGAGGTCGCGCTGCTGAGAGTTGAGTGTGACGACACCGATGGACACTTCAGGGTCGGCTTCGAGGCGACTGCTGATCTCCTCGACGATCGCGTCGGCTTCCATCTGGTTGGTGCGGCTCGCGCCGGTCCCACCGTCGTAATGGCCACCGACCCACCGGAAGTGCACGCCGCTCGTCGAGCCGCCGACGTTTCCCGGCTGTGTTGGGAACGTTGCCAGCTCATCGCGGTAGTAGGCCCTGTTGGAGAACGCGATCAGGCTCTCGTCGCGACTGCGGTAGTGCCACGTGAGGCGAAGTCGCTCGATGTTGGAGTCGACGCATTCCTTGAGGATCGAGTCCTGGTCGACGGGCACGACCGCACCGTCAGCGTCGGGGTTGTCCTCCTCGAAGTCGGTGGCTGACCGGAACATCGAGGTAGGTGGCATCTGCTGGGAGTCGCCAACGATCACGGCCGAGCGTGAACGGCCCAGCGCACCAACGGCGTCCGCCACCCGGATCTGCGATGCCTCATCGAAGATCACCAGGTCGAACGTCATCGATTCCGCCGGGATGTAGCGGGCGACGGACGCCGGACTCATCAACAGACACGGGGTGAGCTTGAGCAGCGCCGAGACGTGGTTGGTCATCAGCTCCCGGATGGACCCGCCGCGCTTGCGTTGGAACTCGCGACGCAGCGCGGCGAGGTCGTTGCTCGGATGCCTGGTGTCGACCTTCCTGGTTGTGCGGACAAGGTGGGGTATGGCGGATCGTGCACGTTCTCGTGCCTCATGGCCTGCCGCAGCAAGATCACGGATCGAGTCGTTGCGGTGCTTGACCTGGAACGCCACCATGCCGGTCTCGTCGAGACGCTGGGCCTCTACTGCGCGGACAACCTTGGCCTCGACCAGCTCCACAAGTCCGTCGGGCGGAATGCGTCCGTCGGACAGCTGGTCGGACAGTTCGCCGAACCCCGTGTCGCGCAGTCGTTGCAGGTCGGCTTGTGCTGTCTGTAACCGGGTAAGCGATCCGGTGTGTCCTTGGCGCATCGACTCTGCCCAGGAGGGCATCGAAGCATCGAGCGCCGCCAGCAAGGACCGGTCGCGCCGCCAACCGTCGAGCGAGGAGTCGGAGGCACCGAGCACCTGCAGCAGCCCCTGCCAGCTCTCGCTGAAGGCGCGCAGTGCCTGCGCGTCGTGGGGCGGCGACGCCTGGCCGGTGCCGACGGCGGCGACATATGCTCGGATCTTCGCGGAGTTCGTCGCTCCTACATCCATCCCGCGCCAGCGGTCGACGGCATTGGCCATCTCCTGGACCTGTCGTCCGCCGTGCTCCACGTCCGGCGTGCGTTCACCGGGCAGTGTCTGCACGAAGCGATGGAAGAGCTGTTGGCCGTCGCGCTGCACCTGCTCGACATCGTTGAGGAAGCGGTGCACCTGGGCTTCGGAGATCGGCATGCCCGTCCAGAGAGCCGCGATCTGGGCCGTCGCTGTCTTGAGGAGTCGACCGCGCTTCAGGGCACCGGCGTTCTGCGCGGCGACGAGGTTCGCACGCAACATCGGTACGTTGGCGCTCTTCGCAGCGGGGGTGAGATAGGGGAGCACCTGCGCGTAGCGCCGCTGATAGTCGTCGAGCTCGCCGGAGAGACGGTGGAGGTCCTGTGCCCAGTTGGCCGACTGAGCCTGTGGCAGGGCGAGCCGAGGCTCCGCCGCCAGCTTTTGAACGGCGTCGACCAGCGTTCGCAGTTGCGTCGGTGAGGTGTCGGAGATGAGCTCAACGACCTTGGGTGGCAGTCCGTTTCGTGTGGCTCCCAGCCGCTGCACAGCTGCGGAGATCGCCCCGAAGTCCGGCGTCGCTGAGCCTGGCCCGGCGAGCGACCAGGGCTGATCGCTCAGCCGGCCCTCGATTGTGCGCAGCGACTGTTGCGTGGCGCGCACCGCTTCGAAGACGTTTTCCAGGCTCCGCTGACCGGTGACGACCTGCGCCGGGACGACGAAGTCGCCGAAAATCGGCCCGCTGTGGTGCAGGACTCGCTCATGGGCCTGCCAGAGGGAGATTCCGGCGGGTCCGGGCTGGTGGAGGCGACCGGCATAGTCCGCCAGATCCTGCACCTGAGTCTTCAGCCGGCGTCGCGCGGAGTCGTAGCGGTCGTCGCCCTCGGCCGTGTAGTCCCAGGCCTGCTCGAGCTGGGCGCGGACGTGCTTGATGCTCTGATCCTTGCCGTGCAGGTCCAGGGTCAGTGGTCCGAGTCCGGCGCCGTCCAGTCGGCGGCGCACCACCTCCAGTGCTGCCTGCTTCTCGGCAACGAACAGGACGGTCCTCCCGTGCGCCAGGGCGTTGGCGATCATGTTGGTGATCGTCTGGGACTTGCCGGTGCCGGGCGGTCCTTCGAGTACGAAGGTGCGCCCCTCGCGCGCCCACCGGATCGCCTCGAGCTGCGATCCGTCCGTCGGGACCGGCAGGTGTTCCTCTGCCTCGGTGAGTTCGGAGACCTCCGGTGTGGGGACCTGGTCGACATACGTCTCGGTCGGGGTCTCCACGAGGTGTTTCACGACGGAGTTGGACATGAACCGCTGCCACTCGTTCGAGACATCACGCCACATCTCCAGCGTGGAGAACTGCAGGATCGCCAGACGGACGTCGGACTCGACGGTGAACGGCTGACCGGCCAGGGTCATCGCGCGGCGGACCGCCTGCAGGATCGCGGGCACGTCGATGCCCGAGTCATCGCGCGGCGGTGTCGACAGCTCGGGGATGTCGATCTCGTAGTCGCGGTGCAGCTTCTCGATGAGGCAGTAGTTGGGCAGGTGCGCAGTGTCGCCTTCGCTGATGACGCGGTAGGTGCTCCCTTTCCGGCCTTCGAGATGGACGGGCAGCAGGAAGAGCGGTGCCAGCGCGTCCCTGCCGCTGTTGTCCTTCCAGCGCAGCGCGCCGAGGGTCAGGAAGAGGTTGTTGCTGCCGGTCTCCTCGAAGACTGTCTTCGCACGTCGCCGCAGGCTGTCCAGGGATTTGCCCAGCCGCTCTTGCGTCTGAATGGCGTGCACGAGTCCTTCGCGGTCGAGGATCTCGGCGACGTTCTGGTCCTCGACGCGGCGGATGTCGGACTGCCCCTGGTAGACGCTGTCCTGCAGCTCGAGTCCTGCGGTGAAGGTCAGCGCCTGGCCGCTGGACAGGATGTCCTCGAAGGGACCGAGGGCCCGCTCGGGGATGTGCAGTTTGAGCGCGCCACGGTCGCTCAGCTTGAGCAGGGGATTACGGAAGGACAGGTCGAGCAGCGCGCTGCGCCAGCGCTCTACCCGTTGTGGGTATGACGTCCGCCTGCTGGCGCGTGTTTCCGGGCGATGGGTGGTCGGCAGTGTCATTGCTGCCGGTCGCTGCACCTCGATGATGACGGTGTCGCCGTCCCGGCGCACCCGCGGCAGCGGACGGATCCGGCGACGGCACGCGGCCACGTCGAGCACGAAGCGGACGTCGTCGAGGTCCTGGTCCCAGTAGCGCTCGGTGCTGCGGCGGGCGGCGTCGAAGGTGACGTCCTGGCCGGCGGTGGCGCCGGTGAGCTCGACGGGCACGAGCATGCCGCTGCGCGCGATGTTCTGGATCTGCTCCTTCGAGCTGGTGGCGAGCTCGACGAGCTTGACCTCCTCGCTGAGGAATCCGGCGAACGCGTGGTCCTTCAGCATCACAATGACCGGGTTGATCCCGGCGGCTTCGAGCGCGGATGCGTAGAGCACGCTGAGGTCCAGGCAGGTGCCCCATCGCTCGCCCAGCACGTCCTCCGGGCGGCGTACCTTCTGCCCGGTCGTCTCGAACGACGCCGGCGGCGTCGCGTAGCGGATCCCCCTGGCCCGGATAGCGTCATAGATGCAGTGTGCGGTGTCGATGACCCGTTCTTCGTCGTCCTGGTAGCCGACGAAGGACGGGTTGTCGGTCCGCTGTTGGAGCAGATCGGACGCCTCGGCCAGCAGCGCGGTGATCTCCGGCTGGTTGGGCGTGACGAACGCGGCGAGCAGCTCCGGTGTGTTGGCGGCGTCCCACTCGTCGCGGGCGAGGAGCGTCACCTCGCCACGACCGACTGCGGCCACGCCACCAACGGTGATCTGCAGCTCGAGGCGGCCCGCACGGGCCTCCTCGAGCTCGGCGAACGCCTGGTGGTCGAGTGCCCAGGAGAGCTCTTCCCTTGTGAGCGAGTGGGTTTCGTATGGCGAGAGGTCGACCGGGCCGACCGAGATGCCGGTCTCGTCGTCGCCGATCCCTTCGATGTCCACGGTGACCGACAGGACCTGCTGGGCCTGATTGCTGCGGTTCTCCAGTTGGAGCTCCTGCAGCGGACTGAGGTGCTGGTTGGCCGTCGCGTAATTGAGGTTCGAGCGGTAGATCGCGGTGGCCGTCACCGGACCGGCGTCGACACGGATACGGTGCAGCCCATCGCCGAGGTCGGGACGATCGTCCACCTCTTCGGGCCGCTCGGGTGTCTCGACAACGTCCTCGACCTGGGAGAGCGCGTTGTGCAGCTCGACGCGGTCGAGGACGTCCGGCTCAGCCGGTGTCTGGGGTGTGGGCGCTGAGCCCGCGACCTGACGGGCTGCGGCCGGCACGCCGTACACGACCTGCTGCTCAGCCCCGGCGGGTGTCTGGGGTGCAGCAGGTTCCTCTGGTGCTGCAACCTCCGGTGCTGATGCGGGCGTCTGGGTTGCGGGCGCGTCGAGCTCGAGAGCCAGCCGGTCGAGCTCGGCACGTGCTGCGGGATCCTGCGCCACGTTGGACACGAGCAGCCCCATTGTCTCGACGGCTCGTTTGGCGGTGAAGGTGTCGATGGACTCCGGCTCATGGGCGGCCCGGTTGAGGGCGTCACGCACCTCGCGCGCCCACGCGCTGTGGACCGGGGTGACTGCTCCCTGGAACGCCTGCCACTCGCGGATGAACAGCAGGAGCAGAAAGCGCGGGTCGTCGAGCGAATACTTGCCCGCTGGCCTGCCGTTGGTCTCATCGCGCTTGGCGTAGTAGACGTCCCACGGCAGCCCACTCGGGGACTGAACGATAGGCACGACCGACCGTAGAGAACGGGCCATCACAGCTGCTGCGCGCCACACGACCTCGGTCGGATTGAGATCAGCCATGCGGCGCCCCCGTTCAGTTGGTTCTCAGAAGTTCAGGGCCATGTTCGCACGGCCGTGTGACACTGCTGCACGGGCTCAGCTTTGCCGCTCGCGGGCTGAGATGGAGTCCAGATGCACGCCGACCACATCGTGAACATCGCCGTATCGAAGGAGTCCACTCGTGCCGACAACTGCGTCTGCGCCGGGCCACGTGTTCGTCATCCAGGGAAAGATCCAGGACGTCACCTGTGATGCCGCACTGATCCCGGCCGACACGGGCTTCAGCGTGCGGTCCCATTGGTGGAAGGACGTGATCGGTCTTCCAGAACAACCGCCGATGCCTGACACATGGCAGGAGAACGGATATGCGCAGGAAGAGCGCAATCCGCGTTTCTGGTACATCGACGTGACCGACAACGGTCAGAGAATCAACGCAGCAGACTTGGTCATGATGGTGTCGGACGTCGTCGAGCGGGTGGTGAAGGCATTGCCGCGGACTCCGGTCCGCCGTCGTGCGCAGCACCTCGTGGTAATGCCCCTGCTCGGTGCCGGGGGAGGAGGACTCGACGCGGACGAGTCGGTTCAGCTGTTCGAGGCCCTGGACAAGCTAGCTGGGGCGTGCAGGACCGATCTGGCGATCGTCGTACCAGGCCGGGATGAGTTCGAGGCGCTCCAACTGCGCCGTAGGCAGACAAACTACAAGCGCGACTCGCAGTTGGCTCATGAGGCCCAGCGCCTCGGTGAGCTCGCCGGTCAGGGCGGGCTCTCGCTGATGATCGGTGCGGGCGTCAGCATGGGGGCCGGCTTGCCGAGCTGGAGTGAGCTACTCGATCACTTGAAGGACGGCTTGAGTTCAGATGCTGAGATCGTAAACTCAGACGACTTCAAGGCGCTTCCGCCGCTCGACCAGGCAGAGCTGCTCCAGCGGCTTCGCCGGAGGGGAATCGCCGATGAGGTTGTCGAAGCAGTGACCGTCAAGGAGAGTGGCAAGGCGTTCCGCCCCGCGCTCGGCCACTTCCTGCTCGCCGGCCTCCGTTGCCGACAAGTCGCAACCACGAACTACGACCTGCTCTATGAGGCGGCCGTCCGGTCGCAGGGTGACTCTCAGCAGATCCACGCGCTGCCGTACGAGCGGCCCGCGCCACCTAACCCGTGGATCCTCAAGCTGCACGGCGACGTCGAACACGATGATCTCGTGTTGAGTCGAAGTTCGTTCGTCGAGTACGACGGCCGTCGCTCTGCGACGGGCGCTGTCTTCCAAGCGATGCTGCTGACCAGCCACGTTCTCTTTGTTGGCCTGTCGTTCACCGATGACAATGTCCTGCGGCTGACCCACGAAGTGACCGCCGCGCCGTTAGAGGGCGAGAAGACCCTGGGCACCGCTCTCGGCCTGGGGGTCAGCTCGGCGAAGAAGGAGCTGTGGCGCGGCGTCCTCGAGTGGGTGGACCTTTCGGCGCCAGACGATCACCCGCCTCGCCCGATGGGCTGGACGAAGCCGCGCGAGACGAAAGAATCCGCCGACAAGAGGTGGGAAACGGCCTGGCAAGTCAGGGAGCTGGAGATCTTCCTGGACACCGTGGCACTCTGGTCGGTTCGCGGAGAACCGTCGTGCGAGAGGCCCCCTCGTAGGCTGCAGTCGGATCAAGGGTGAGTCTCAGCGGCCGGCGAAGGAGCGATGACAGTGGCAGGAAGTTACGAGAAACCGATCACGATCGAGGCCGCGATCCGAGAGATTGTCGCGCGTCGCTATGTCCTCCCTTCGATACAACGTAACTTCACGTGGCGAATGGACCAGATATGCAGGCTGTTCGACTCTGTGATGCGCCACTACCCGATCAACAGCCTGATGTTGTGGCAGGTCCAGTCGGAAGAGGTTCGTGAAGGCTTCCGGTTCTACAGCTTTCTCGAGAAGTATGTCGAGAGGTTCGCGGAGAACAACCCGAACTTCGACACACGGGGCCACGGCGAGTTCTACGCCGTGATGGACGGTCAGCAGAGACTCACGTCGTTCTACATCGGCTTGAAGGGGACCTATGCCGTCAAGAAGCCGCGGCTGTGGTGGCCGAAGGCCTACGAACCGGCCGTCCTTCCACCACGCCGCTTGTTCCTCAATCTGGCCAAGCCGCTCGATCCTGACCTCAACGACGGACAGATGCTGCACGACTTCAGGTTCTTGACCGTCGAGGAGGCCGGGAAGAAGCCGAGCGACGAGGAAAACCTCTGGTTCGAAGTGGGAAGGATCCTGGGCTTCCCCGCGGTCGAGACCGATGACGAGATCGTCGACCACGTCCTCGACCACCTGGCCGGGACCGGACACGCCGGCAACATCCATGCCCGAAAGACTCTGCAACGTCTGTACTTCTCGATTCGGCGGGAGACGAACCTCAACTACTACGTGGAGACGAGCCAGGAGATCGACCGGGTCCTCGACATTTTCATCCGGACGAACCAGGGCGGAACCCCGTTGTCCTTCTCCGACCTGCTGATGTCGATCGCGTCGGCGAATTGGGAGGACGCCCGTGAGCGTGTCGACGAGCTGGTGAACCTCGTCCGGACCGAGTTCCAGTTCTCCATCGACCGCAACTTCGTGATGAAGACCGCCGTGATGGTTACAGATGGGGACGTCCGATTCCAGGTGAAGAACTTCGGTGCGGACAACGTCGCGAAGATCCGCGAGTCGTGGGATGACATCCGCGATTCGATCGTCGAATCGTTCCGGATGATCGCCAGATTCGGGCTCAACGATGCTTCGCTGCGAGCGAAGAACGCAGCTATCCCGATCGTCTACTACCTGTTTCACAGGGATCGTGACCTGGCTGGTGGACAGCGCGGGCGGTTCACGGTCATCAACCGACTCAACAGATACCCCGAAGACCGCAACCGCATCCGACAATGGCTGCTTATGTCGCTGCTGCGCGGAGTCTTCGGTCGTGCCGCCGACAGCGTGCTGACAAATCTCCGAGGGCTCATCCATTCGAATCTCGATGTGGCGGAGGGCTTCCCCCTCGCGGAGATCATCAGCTCATCGCGCGGAACCGCCCGTGACCTGACTTTCGACGACGAGCTCATCGAGCGCATGCTGCACACACAGACGGACAACGCCGAGTGCTTCTCGATCCTCGCGCTGCTCCAACCCGATGTCGACATCACCCAGATCTTGCACATCGACCATTTGCACCCCGCAGCCGCGTTCTCGTCATCACGGCTCGAGGCCTCGCCCTTCGTCAACCAGAGTCCGGAGATACGTGCGTTCTACGAGGCACCCGAGAACTGGAACGCCATCGTCAACCTGCACCTGCTGACGGAGGCGGAGAACACGTCGAAGCAGGACAAGCCGTTGGGGGAGTGGCTCGACCCGCTGAACGGTCGAACGACGCTCGATCCCATGATTCCCGCCGGAACCGATCTCTCGTTCGAAGCATTCCCCGCGTTCGTCGAAGCACGCGGCGAGGTCATCAAGGAACGACTCCGGTCCTTGATCAGCCACTCGGCCACAAATCCTGAGGCATCCGCCTCACCATCGGTGTGAGCGACATTCAGAGCAACGAGGACTTCTCCCCGTGCCAGCTGACCGCCAACACGTCTCGCGCGCGGGTGGCCGCGACGTAGAGCAGTGACCGCTCGCGGAGCATGGCGTCCTTGAAGTCCTCCTCGCTGGACTTGTAGTCCTTGAGCGCGTTGGGCACCGAACCTTCGTGCACGCCGAAGAGCAGCACGTGCGTGAACTCCAGCCCCTTGGCCCGGTGCATCGTCATGACCAACGGCATCCCGGGTTTGGCGTTCTCCCGGTCGACCGATCGCACCTGCACACCGCGGTCGGCCAGGCCGCTGACGACTGTCTGGCGTCGGTACTGGTCGCGCACCAGGACAGCGATCGCCTCCGGCTTCGGCGCGCGCCCGTCGTCATCGGAGTCGTCGGGCATCCAGGACTTGATGAGCTCGGCTGCTTTGTCGAGCTCATCGCTCATCGACGAGCATTCGACAACCTTCGGCTGTGGCCCACTGCGGGCGGAGTGGTAGGTGTGGTCCTCGGCCTCACCGGTCAGGTCGGTGAAGTCACCACCGGCGAGGATGTGCATCGCCCAGTCCAGGTTTTCGGCGGTCGTGCGGTAGTTGAGGCGGAGGCTCCGTGCCCGCCCGGTCACCTTGATGCCGACGTGGGAGAGCACGACCTTCTGCCCGTAGATCCGTTGGTGCGAGTCCTCACAGATGAACAGGTCGTTGTCACCGGGAGCGACGACCGCGCGCAGGAAGCGCAGTTGCGACGGGTTGAGGTCCTGTGCCTCGTCGACGACTACGTGATCGAAGAACGTGCGCTTGTTGAGCTCCAGCCAGGCTGCGGCGATCGCCGCCTTCTCCGCCCAGTCGGTGCTGTCATTGGCCGGCCGATCGCCCGGTAGCGCTCGATGACCTGCCAAACCTGCTGTCGTTTGGTGCGATCGAGCGCCACGCCACGGCCCTTGCGGCGCACTCGGATGTATGCCGTCTCCGTCGTGATGCGTGCCGGGAGTACGACCAGGCCGTACTCCGCGGCGAAGAATGCCGGCGTCGCGACCTCCGGCGGCAGGTCGGCGTCGGCATCGTCGATGGCTTCTTTCCAGGCATCCTGCGGTGTCGCGCTGGTCACGCCCGACCGGCTGTCGCCCAGGACCTCGGCCACCGCTGCGTCGATGTCGGTCCCAGCAGTCTGCAGGACGGACCGTACGACCTGGTCGAGTCCACGGACGTGGATCCCGGGAGACTCCAAATGCGTTTGAAGCGTTGTTGACTCGTCGAGCGCCCGGATGTTCGACGCGAGATCATCTGCGAGGTTGCGGGTGAACGTGGTGAGCAGGACGCGCGCCTCGGTGCGCTCGCCGGCCAACCGAGCAGCCCGGTGCAGCGCCACCACCGTCTTGCCGGTTCCTGCACCGCCCGACAGGCGGAACGGCCCGTGGTAGTCGTTGTCGACGTACTTGCGCTGCTCCGGGTGCAGGAAGAGCCGCCAGGCAACCAGGTCGCCGCCCTCGATGATCCTGCGCAGCTCTTCGCTGTCGTCGATCAGGTGGAACGACGCCTGGACGAACGGGTGCTCCAGGCTCTTGAGGAACTTCTCGTCCTCGGAGCCGTGGCCGAGATCGATGGCCTTGTCGAGTCCGTATGCCGTGCGTACGTCGGCGACGGAGGTGCCGGTGGCCAGCTCCAGCAGTGCCTCGCCCTGCCACTCGACGCGCGCGTCCGCGACGATGGTCAGCAGGTCCTCCTCGGTGGGTGCGTCGAGCGCCTGCTGCGCCAGCTCGCGGTTGATGCCCAACTCTTCGTGGAATGCCTCGGCGCTCGCGTCCGTCGGCCAGGTCGGTGCCTTGGTCTTCGGTGACGGTGTCTCGACTGCGTCCTCGGATGGTGCAGCTTCGACAGCGGGCGCGGGAGCGGCGATCGGCACCGGCTCGGGTGCCGGCAGCACTTCGGGGGTCGCGCTCGCAGCGGCCGCGACGTAGGAGTCGAGCACGCGCTCTATCTCCGGCATGCCGTTGATCGGGTTCATCGACAGCCGGACGCTCTCGGCGATCTTGTTCGCCTCGTCGTGCGGCCAGATCCCGTGCAGCACGTAGACCGGCTCGGACGCGCCGTCGATCTTGAACATCACGCAGCGGTAGCCGTCGTGGACACGGCCGGTCCGGACGCGGGGATCGACCGATCCCTTGATGGGTTCGATGTGCAGACCCGGCAGCTTGTCGTCCAGTTGCAGTTTCTCGAGGAAGGCGAACGCCTTCTTCTTCATGGACGCGTCGAGCCCGTCCTTCACCTTGTTGAGGATCAAGATCGGCATTGTTACCCCTTCTGCTCGTCGAGCGCGTTGCGAACGTCCTGCGCGAGCTGCTCCGGAGCAGTAAGGTCGAGTCGCACGACCTTCCACCCGGACCCACGCAGGTCCTCCAAGTCGTCGGCCGGTGCTTCAGCGTCGAGTACTGCGACGCGCTGTTCTCGCCACGTGAGGTCGACCATGATGCCGTCGACCTCCGACATGATGTCCGGTTGCGCAACGCCGGCAGCGGCGAGCAGGGCCGCCACCCGTTTCGCGGTCGACCCGAGACCCCCCAGATCGCTTCCGTCCCAGGCAGCTTCGTCGACCGTCGACACCGGTGCACCGCCTGTCGCCTTCGCATCCTTCTCGACCAGCGAGCGCACGCTGATCCTGGCCTCGATGTCACTGAGGCCGATCACGTTCGACAGTTCCAACCAGGCGTGCCAGGCGTCCACGTGGTCCGGACTCGCCACTGCGGTTTCAGTGTCGTCGAAGACGAGCGCGACCTCGACCGGCGCGATGCCCTTCAACCGGCAGGCGAGGACCAGGTGCTCGCTCCGGTGGACGATCAGCGAGTCGCCCGCAGTGTCGAGCTCGCGCTCCGGCTCGGCAAGCAGACTGTCGGCCACTCGCAGTAGGTCCTGGTCGGGACCGATCCATCCCCGGCGGAAACCGGGTCGTTGGGCGAGCAGGAAGGGCAGGTTGCGAGCGAGCATGGTGCGCGCCGGATCGGTGGGGTTGTGGACGATGCCTTCGAGCAGCGCGAGTGGTCCGCCCGCGTATTCCTGAACGACTGCTTGCGAGATCCCTGCCCCTTGAGGAGTTTTCCGCAGCGCGGCGATCACCTGGTCGTTCAGCCACACGGGCCGTGTCGGGTCGTCGATGTCGCCCCATGCGACGGCGATGACTTGAATCCCCTGTGACCGCAAGCGTTCCCGCTTCTCGGCGTCGTCGGCGAGGCGATTGACAGCGGGGACCGCGTGGTAAGCGTGTCCGTCCGTGTAGATCGCGTAACGCCCGGCACCACCGCTCGCCGTCAGCTCGAAGTCGGGCTTGGTCTGTGAGATCAGCACCTGCGGCCGCAGTCGCCACTGCCGGCCGCCGCTGGAGATGCGCAGCTCTGCCCCGTTCGGTCCGGTCGACTCCTTCACATCAGTGTTCTTCGCGAGCCGTTCCTTGAGCGCGTTGCGGAACTTCTGCTCGAGAGTTGACTCACCCCAGTCGGCATCGATCGGCCGGTCCGTGACGTCCCAGGTGGGTGCGTCGATCTCCAGGGCGTGAGCGGAGGTCTCCTCGTCGATCTCGAGCAGCACCCGCAGTGCTCGGATGGCGTCCAACCGCGTGACGGAGGAGCTGTCATGGGTGAAGGGCAGCAGACAGCGATGACAGGCGGCTCGCTCTTCGTACTGACACGGGCAGTCCTCGAGCGTCCGAGCCGCTCGCAGCAGGATCGCCCAGAGCCGTTCGGCTCCCGCGACATCCGTGAGGTAGCCCGTGCCACCGGGCACGATGTCGTGCAGCAGCAGCGCCGTTCGGGTTGCGCCGTCACCGGTGCCGAGCGGCTGCGGCACGACCTCCACCCGCAGGTGATCCGGGGCACCGCCGATGATCTCGCGCAACCCGAGGAGGAGCGCAGCCTGCAGGCTCGGCACGCTGAACTGGTCCGCTGTCACGCTCGGCGGCAGGCTGATGGCGATCGCCTGCGTGACGAGCTCCCGGCTGAGTCCGAATTCGCGGGTGTGCTCATCCACCGCGGTGCGGTGCGGACACCAGGCGCGGTGCTCGTGCGGTGAATTGGTGCCCGCTTCCTGATCGAGCTTCCCGCAGATTTCGCAGACCCGGAAGAGCTGCGCGGCAACGTCCCTGCCGGCCAGGATCCGGGTGCTGGGCGCGTTCGAGGACCGTCCGAGGTTGAACCACCGCACGGGGAGGCGACGGTAGTGCGAGACACCGAGACCGGCTGCTTCGACGGACCATTGCTCCACCAGGCGAGCCGGGTCGAAGTCCACGGCGACGAGCACCTCGAAGCGCTGTGAGTGACGCAGATCGTCGTTGTCGGTGATCTTCGCGTCGTCCCGACGGACCTCGGAGAAGACCCGCTTCAACCGGACGGCGTCGAAGCGTTGACCGGTGTCGGCGATGCCAGTGCTGCCACAGCGTGGGCACGACGTCGGCGAGGGGTCGGTTGCTGCCTCGAACTCCTTCAGATGGCCACACTCGTCGCACAGGGCGTAGTGCGCGACCTCCGCCTGGTCCTGGCCGATCTCGATGCCGTCCACGCGCAGCTCGAGCCCGTGCGCGTAGAAGTGCGCGCCCGGTGCGAGCTCTGTCAGCGCACGGGCTGAGCCGCGCGGGATGACGAGTGAGTCGCTGTCGAACCGCTCGGTCTCCGGGTCTATCCAGGAAATCTGTGCGTCGAGCTCGACGGTGTCGTCCAGCAGGGAGTAGTTCGGCAACAGCCCGCGCATCTCGAGTCCGCTGATCCAGGGACTTCCGGTGATGTCGCTCAGCACCCGCTTGACGAGCTTGGCCGTGCCCACTGCCGACCGGTATGCCGTCCTGTCGTCGTCACTCGCCGCAGGAAGCTCGGCTCGTTCCCGCAACCCCGGGATCGCGTCGACCACAGCCGTGCGCCGGCGACGCAGCTCCTCGACCTCGCTGCGGTGTTCGTGCGCTGCGTGATGGACGGTCGCGGCGAAGGTGTCCGGCTCGCCGTCGGGGGCGAGCACCCACGTCCGGAGCATCGCGATGCCGGCGGTGTCGCGGTGCGCGAACGTGCCGACGAAGTCCTCCAGCAGACGCACCCCGTCGTGCTCGACCCGATCGATGACAGTTCCGAGGAAGGTCCCCGGATCGGTCGATGCAAGTGCCTCGCCGGTGGTGCGCGGGACGTCGACGTGGCCGCTGCGCACCAGATCGTCGATGACGTGCGCGAGGAACTGCCGGCGCAGGATCTCCTCCGCGTCGAGGTATGTCGCAGGCGGTCGCACCGTGCCGTTGATCATCGACAGCGGCTCTCCGAGCTGCGGCAGTTGGTCACCGCGACCCGTCACATAGGCCAGTGCCAACGAGCTGCCGGTGAGCCGCCCTGCGCGTCCCACGCGCTGCACGTATTTCGCGACGGAGTCCGGCAGCGACGAGAGCATCACGGTCGTCAGGTCACCGATGTCGATGCCCATCTCCAGGGTCGGCGTCGCGACCAGCACGTTGGGGTCACCGGGGGACTGGTCGGTGCGTTTGAAGCCCGCCTCGATGTGGCGTCGTTCCACCGGGTCGATGAGGCTGGTGTGCTCGTGAGCGTCGACCCGTCGCATGTCCGAGTTCGCGAACAGGTTGCGGTAGAACGAGTTCGGGTCGCGCGGCGCTGCCTTGAGCGTGCCTCGGCACCGATCCGTCGTGCACGGTCCACCGGCGAAGAGGTCACCGAGCTCCGGCGTGGTGGGCACGGGCGAGTGGCAGGTGTCGCAGACGACGAGTGTGACCCTGTCGCGCAGCTCCTCGTCCGACAGAGGCACGGCGCGGACCACATCCGGTGTGAGACCGAAGGCGTGGGCGCCCTTGTCGGTGTTGGTCTCGCGGACGACATCTGCCTTCGACAGTTCTTTCAGGAGCCGAGCGGCAAGCGTCGCGCCGTGTGCGGTGTTGACTCCCAGACACTTCTGCGCCCACCGGGCATACCAGCTCTGTGGACTGGTCACTCGCACGAAGTCGCTCTTGGGATCGACCGATCCGTCGGTGATCGCGAAAGCCGGTGCACCTCGACCCGGTGGGAAGGCGGGAGCCCCCTGGTCACGGCGGCGTTTGCCCCACACCCAGATCCGACCACCGTCGTGTTGGACGTAACGACGTAACCAGTCGTGCTCGATCGCGCCGTCGCGGCGCAGGTGCTCCAGGGTGCCGTGCACCCAGCGGCGCAGCGCGGTGTCGTCGACGTGCCCGATCGGCAGCGTGTCGGTGCCGTCGGTCGCGCACGCCCTGCGGCCGAAACCGGCGACCCGCTCGGGGTTGCCGGCGTTCACCTGGACGCCGATAGACCCGGTGGCCTCCAGTGTTCGCCCGTATGACGCCTGCAGCCCGACCTCCAACTCGATGTCGAAGAGCAACCGGCGTCGCATGGCAGTGCGACCCGACGCCGGGATCCGCGACGGACTGTTCGCCGACCAGTAGGAGTGGAAAAACTCGTTGTCGAGCAGGGACCGGGGGACCAGCCGGTAGCGTGCGAACCCGTCGCCGTCGGCCCGACGCAACACCTCATCGGTCCACTCGACCAGCGACATCGGCTTGTCGAGCCCGTCGCGCAACGCTGCGCGGAGGGAGAGCGTGTGCGACCGGGTGTCGACGAAGCCCGCGCGGTGAGCCGCGTCCTGGACGGAGTCAGTGAAGACCAGTGCCCGCTTCTCGCCCGGGTCGAGCGCGGCGTCACCGAAGAGCGTGGACAGGCTCACCGAGAGCAGGGTTGCGATCGCGCTGCCGAGGAAGCGGATCTGGTCGCGTTTGCCGCAGGAGGGGCAGTCATCGGACTTGGACCGTCGCTCGATGTCCTCGGTGTCGCCGTCGAGCATCACCACGGGCAGGATGCGGCCCTCCAGCAGATCCTCGTCGTCTTCGGCCGGGGCGTGCAGGAGCAGCGCGCGCTTCCCGACGTCCAGCCAGCGCAGATTGGGTGCGTGCTGCTCGGGCTGCGGATCACCCTGGGAGCGTTTGTCCGCCACCAACGCAGCCTCGCCAGGCGCGTGCAGTAGGGCGCGGAATCGCCCTGTCTTCCAGAGGTGTTCAGCGCGTATGTTGTTGTCGGACGCGGCCAGATCCCGGCCGGTCGGTGCGAGGCTGACACCCCAGCCGGAGCGGCCGCACGATCGGCAGAAGATGGCCGGGAGGGCGATCGTCTGCGCGTCGTCGATCGGTGGACCGTCGTCGGACCACCGGAACGCCGGCTGAGCCGAGACGACACGATCCAGCCGGGTGAGCTCACGGATCCACTGGGTCACCTCGACCGAGACCGCGCCGCGGTCGGCGAGCCGGATGTGGCTGAGCGCGGCGAGGATCGTCGCGACGGCTTGCTGTTTGTCGTTGTCGTCGATCTGGCTCCCGAATGCCTGGGCCGCGAGGTCGGCCAGTGGCACTGCCTCGGCAGCGTCGTCGACGAAGGCTCGTATGTCGTCGTGCGCGCGCAACAGTGTTGCCGCAGTGAGGTGTTCGGGCGCCGGCCCCGGTCCGTAGAGTCGCCTGGCGACCTCTGCGACGAGCCGATCACCGTCGTCCTCGCACACCCGTGCCAGATCCGCGATTTCTGCGACCTCGGTCGACAACATCGAGAACAGTCGGCGGCGTCGGAGTGCGTGCTCGGTGACGGTAGTGCGGGCTGCTTCGGAGTAGGTCTCGGCGTCCACGCGTCGTTCGGTGATGGCAGCGCTGCGGTCGAAGGGTTCGCCGAAGACCTGCGCCGCGAAGTCGAGCATCGCCGTCGGGTCACCGCCGTCGCCGAGGGTCGCAGAGGTGGCAACCGGGGTCACCCTGCCGAGCGGGCACGCGTCGAAGAGCGGTCGGTCCGGGTGATCCTCCGGGACGTGACTGCGCAGCCGCAGCCCGAGCCGACGCAACAGCATGGCGACGTCGGTGCCCTGTGCACCGTCGTAGGTGTGGAACTCGTCCAGCACCAGGTAGGTGAGCGACAGTGCACTCTGCGACCACAACGGTGCGTCCTCGGGCCGGAGCAGCAGCTGGTCGAGCATCTTGTAGTTGGTGAGCAGGATGTCGGGCGGGGTGTCCCGCATCGTCGTGCGGTTGGTGATCAACCCTTCCTTGGCGACCTTCGAACGTCCTTGGCCCTGGCCGGGATTCGCATCACCGGTGTAGAGACCGGCGGTGACGTTGGCGAGCTTGGGGTCGGTGGTGATCAGCTTGGTGAGACGACCTGCCTGGTCGTCGGCGAGGGCGTTCATCGGGTAGAGGATGAGCGCCTTCATGCCGGTGATGCCGTCGCGCCGGGCGCGCAGCACGTGGTCGATGATCGGGTTGAGGAACGCCTCGGTCTTGCCGGAGCCGGTGCCGGTGGTGACGATGGTCGGCAGCGGGCGCGGTTTGTCGGGGCGGAGATCCTTGCTCGTCAGGTGCCGGTGCGCCTCCTCCTGGTGCCGGTACGGCGGGAACGGCGGCTGCCAGTCCAGCGGACTGTCACCGGCGGAGTCCGCGGTGTGGAAGGGGAGGCGGAGCCGAACGTAGGGACCCTTGAAGATCCCGGAGTCCGGGTCCTGCAGGAAGTCGGTGAGTGCCTGCCGTGGCTCGGCGTCGGCGAGCGCGAAGGTCGTCGTCAGGTAGTCGACAAGGCCGTCGCGCAGCCGCAGCGCCTGCAGACTGGGTAGGAGCTCGGTCATGACGTGCCCGCTTTGGCCGCGAGTCGACGCTCGAACTCGGCGTACGCAGTGCGGAAGTCGGCCTCCCGGTCACGGGTTGCGAACGGCAACTCGTAGACGTAGTCGAGCCCACTGCCCGGATGCGTCGCGGTGCGCTCTTCCTCGGTGATCATGTCACCTTTCTTCCGCCACACCGCCAGCACGGAGTTGGGAACGAGGCGGCCGGTGGCGTCGAAAAGGTATGGCTTCTTCGCTTTCGACCGGGCATGGTCGTTGTCTGCGAGGACGCCAAACTGGCCCCGGTATGCCGCACACAATCCATCCGCGGACACACCGAGCATCAGCGCCACCAGAGCGTCGATCTCCACCTGAGCGTTCCGGCGGTCAAGAGCACGGCGTAAGGGAGTGCCAGCCGTCCAGGTCGGGCCGATCGGTCTCTCGTCAAGACGTTCCAAGATAGCTGTGTCCGTGGCGAATTCACCACTCCAGCACTCCGTCCAGAGAGATGTGTATGCGGCGGTCACGCAATTGAGGCGGAGAGTTCGTCCGATTAGAGCATCCAGAAGCGGATGGTCGAGCGCCACGAGGGGAAGGCGGCCGAAGTTTGCCAAGTAGATGCCGCTCTTGGGTGCCGCTCGAAGGGTGAAATCAGACAAGAGGCTTGACGAACACGCTTGGAGGACAACCAGTTCGACCAGGTTCCGGTTCGGAAGTCCGACACAGAAGACACCGTTGATGTGCGCCGCCCCCGGCGGGATGAGTCCTGAGATCAGGGTGCGTTCACCTGTGTTCGCAGCCATTGCTCGCCAGGCGACGCGATAGAAATTGCGCGCGGGCACGCGGTCTTCGCCCCAGAGTGTGTACGCGGCATCGTAGCTGGCACGGTCACCTGCTGGCTTGTAGGCGGTTACAGGGAGACCGTCCTCGGCCAGACTCTCGAAGTCAGTACTCGACCAGTCGTTGTTATTTCGCATCGTACGGTTGACCGCCTTGTAAAGCGGATGCGAGACGTAGAGGTGCGGACCTTGGAGAATGGCGTCACGCCACAGCGCCTCCCCCCACTTGGAGACGAATCGCCCGCGCTCACGGTCGGCTCTCTCGTGCCATCCTGCCGAGAACTCGAGGCGTAGGCTGGACGCTCGGTGCGCCTTGGACAGTCGGGCGAGCGTTCGCTCCGCAGCCAAGTTGACGGTGTAGACCATTGGCGTCGATGTCCATGATTCGGCGCCAAGCACCTCCTGCCACAAGCGCAGCGTCGACTCTTTGACGTGTTGAATCCGCGAGAGGTGTGGACGTTGATCCCAGTTGCCCCTGTTGTCTTTTACTCCTGGCTCTTCGCCGGAGCCGTCATGTTTGAACGAACGGCCCACCGTGTCCGGATGGTAGAGCGAGGCGGCGTGGACGAAACCCACCTTGCGGTCGGACCCGTAGACATTCACTCCATATGTAACAAGATGATGGATGTCGAACAGACGAAGCTCATTGATGTACTGCCAGTGGCGTCGCAACCGACGGTAGGTTTCTTCCCGGAGCGTCGACGCTTTCTCATCGGTGAAGTGGGACTCCATATGAATCAAGCCACTGATCCCAGTCGGAGAGGCGTGATTCCAGGCCTGGCTCATGAACCCTCGATAGAGGTCGGGTTGACCAGTCAGAACCGGGTAGGCCGTCGAGTCTCCGAGCACGTCGCCGAGCACGGATGCTTCGGTCGAGCCGTCGAGCACGTGCTCAACCACTCCAGGCTCAGCTAGGGCCACTTCTCGGCGCTCCGCCTTCGCTGCTTCAGAGGGTTTCGCGGTCACTGCCCACCAGGGATCGCCATCTGCGAGGAGGGACTCGACGTCGACCACCGGCCGTACCCAGGGCGGATTCCCCACCTGCAGGTCGAAACCACCGCGGGCGAAGACGGTCGCGAAGTCGAGCTCCCAGTGGAAGAAGCCCTGCTCGGTAGCCACCTTCTCGCAAACTCGCAACCACGCGCGCTTTTCAACTACCGATGAAACGGGTTGGGCACCCGCGAGATTCAGGTCATGAGTCTCGGCTTGGCCGAGTTGTTCCCAGTTGGGGGTGCCGGACCCGAAGGTGTCCATCCAGGAGTGTTTGGTGTCAGGGGCAGCACCGAGCAGATCCCGGCAGACATCGAGCCACTGATCCAGCGTTGGTGGTTCGGTCTCGGCTTCGGTGAGCGGCCAGTACCAGAGCGCGCACCAGGCATCCATCACGCGCCGGAGGCGCTGATACGCGCCGTCCGGGTCGGCCAGCGACGCCTCGATCTGCTCACGGGTCACCGCTCCGCGTGACGGCTGAGGTTCCCGGCCCTAGAGGTCGATGGTCCGGCCCGACTCGGCTTCCGCGATCGTCAGCCGGCGCAGTGCGAGGTCCCAGAGCACCTCGACACGCTGCGCGAGGTTCTGCAGCCGCTTCAGCTGGGCCGCAGTGGGCTTGCTGCGGATCGTGCGTCGCCAGTCCTTCAACCGTTTCAGCAGCTCCGGGTCAGCCAGGTCGCGCACCGACTTCGGCACCTCGGCCGCGGAACCCCACCCGTTTGCGGGGAGCAGGAAGTGGTGGACACGCGTGCCGATCGACTTCGTGGTTTCGACAGGCTCAACCAGCGACGGCCCAGGCCCAACCAGCGACGGCCCGGGCTCAACCGCCTGATCGCGGTGGCCGAGCTTGTCGAGGTCACGTCCGGTGGTTTCGACAGGCTCAACCAGCGACGGCCCAGGCTCAACCAGCGACGGCCCAGGCTCAACCAGCTCAGTGCGGTGGCCGAGCTTGTCGAGGTCACGTCGGGTGGTTTCGACGGTTTCGACGGGCTCAACCGGCGACGGCCCGGGCTTAACCAGCGATGTCAGCGGCAGCGGCTCGGGTGCGGTCTTCAGCCAGCTCTTGTCCTTGATCCGGTGCGCGGCGTACAGCGCCCGCCGGGCGCCGACGAGCGAGTTGCCGCGTCGCAGCCGCAACCCGAACCACGGTGCCTGCAGGCCGGGGGCCATGGTGTCCAGCCACAGCGACACCTCGGCCAGCTCGACGGCCGTGGCGTTGAGGTCCACGCCGTAGACCTGGTGCAGCGCGATGTGCGCCTTGACCTTCTGCAGCTCGGCCGGTCGCCGCTCCGGATCGATGCGTTCGCCGAGTTCGTCCTCGCGTCGCCGCAGGTACTGCTCCGCCAGCTGTCGGACAGCCTCGATGGCGAACGCTCCTGAACCGAGAGCGGGTTCGCAGATCGTCAGCTGCAGGATCTCCTCGGCAGTCGTCCGGTGGTCGTCCTGGTCGAGCAGCTCCTCCAGTGCCTGTTGCACGGTGAAGTGGGTGAGGACTTCGGGCGTGTAGTAGGACGCAGAACGTTGCCGGTCTCGTCCGGACAGCCGGAAGACGAACTCACCCTGGCGGTGGATCACCGCGTTCTGTGCGCCCGTCTCCGGGTCGACCTCCCGCACGAAGTCCCTCTCGTCGAGATGCGCGGAGTCGGCGATGGGCACGACCCACGACCCCTTCGACCGGTCACCACCGGGTGCGACCTCGTAGAGGTCAACGGGTGCGAAGGAGCCGGTGTAGGACATCAACCCTTCGTAGACCGCGCCGAGCTGGTTGATGCCGAGCTCGACGTACGAAATGAAACCGCGCTGCTGCTTGCTGCTCTCCTTGCTGAGCAGCAACTTGCGCAGCACCTCCAGGAGCGTCCCGTTGCCGAGCTGCACCTCGTCGATGAGCGCCGTCGCCTCGGGACGGAAGAGATCGGCACGCAGTGCGTTGAAGGTCAGCCCGTCCGCAGCATCGTCGGCGTCCGGGGGCGTGTGACCGCCGTCGACCAACCGGAAGAGGCGTTCCAACGACTGGTAGAGATGCGTGCGACGGCGTGAGCGTTCGTCCTGCAGCTCGGTGAGAGCGAGATCCCGCAACCGGTCCAGACCGTAACCTCGGTCGTACTCCTCGACGCCGACCGGCAGCACCTCGAGCTCGGGAGACGCCTCGGCAAACAGCAGGAAGAGGATGCGGTAGAGGTAGCGGAGCGACTGCACGGCCAGCGGCTGGGCCTGTTTGTCGGCTAGCGGCGGGAGCTCCTGCGCGCGGCGGCGACGCACCACCTCGCCGGCGATCAGCTCGATCGATTCACGCACGCCGTCCTGCAGGTCCTTGCTGACGCCGACCGTGTGTTTGACCGACTCCTCAAGGGTTTCGGCCCACCAGGTGTCGCCGGACGGGTCGGGCGCCAGGGATGCGGCATCGAGGCAGGCGAGGGCACGGTCGATCTCACCGCCGCGTTTGCCGTCGTTGCGCTCGCAGACGAGCTGGAGGTCCACGGCGAGCCAGCGGCCCTCCGGCCAGCGGGTCTTCTCCGCGATCACGCACCAGCGGCCGGCGACGACCAGCGCGAAGTCCGGTCCGTCCGCACTCGTCATCAGGGTCGACAAGGTGGTGGACACCGAGAAGATGGTGTCCTCCTCGTCGCGGTCCCAGGCTTGCAGCAGGGTGGGGGAGTGCTTGTCGATCAGTCCCTCGATCGTCGCCGCGGGACGAGCCGCGATGAGCGCCAGCGGCTTTGCGGAGTCGAGGTTCGCCGGTCGGACGTACTCGATCGGTCCGTCGATCTCCGTGGTGAACTGACCCGTCCGGAATCCGAGGATGCCGGTGACCTTGTCGTAGATGTTCTTGGCGCGATCCAGCTCCTGACCGGTGAGGGCCGTGGGAGCCGTCATACGCTCGCCCTCGTCGCGTGTCGCGTCGAAGTCCATGCCCTCCTCTGCCAGCTCGGCGAGGTGCGCCTCCAGCTCACCGCGGGCCGCGGTGAACCGGCTCCGGGTCGACTGCTCCTCCTCGTCCCACTCCTTGCGGCGGGTGAGGACCCGCGCCTGGAAGGACTCCTTCTTGGCGTCGGTGGTGAAGAAGTGCTCGCTGATCCAGTCCTCGCCGATGACCAGTGCGTCGCTGACCGGCATCTCACAGTCCTTCCGTCGAAGCCACCGGGTGGCCGGCCGGCACCACGACGAGCAGCGGGCGCAGGTTGCGGCGCTGTGGCCGTCGCTGCTCTGCGAGGCGCTGCTGCTCCTCTACCCCCATACGGCGCAATTTCAGCTCGTTCCGCTGGACCAAGGTGTCCGCCTCTTCGGCCCAGTTGCTCGCCCTGGTTGCCCATTCCTCGACCTGGCGGTCGGCTTCGTGCTCGGCCATCGTGAAGGTCTGCTCCAGGAAGCGCTCGGCCTGCTGCACCGCCCTCGGGATCAGTGCGTTCAGCGCTTCGGCGTCTCCGACCAGGCCCGGATTCGACATGACGGCGGTCACCCCAACTGCTTGCAGCATCGATGCCGCGGAGTCGTACGTCTCGATCAAAGTCAGCGGCGAGTCGGGCTCGAAAACCACCTGTAACCACGCGGAGGAGACCGCCTGTCCGGCACGGTTGGTGAGTGTGCCGTTGATCAGCACGCTTGTCGTCTCGTTGTTGCCGCGGACCGCGAAGACCTCGCCCCGGCTGAGTGCGGCGAGGGTGCGGTCGCTGACCCAGTCGAGCACCGGGTGCAGCGGGCCGAGGTAGTGGGCCGACGGCCAGGACGACAACTGGTCGTCGCGCAGCGCTTCCGCCAGGAGCGCGTCGCCCTTCGCCTGGCTGGTGGCCAGCCGCATCCTCGTCGTCACCTCGCGCTCGCGCAGATAGCTCTGTGGAAGGGACGACAACCTGATTTTCAGATCACTCGGTGGTGTGATCTCAACGATGTTCTCGTGTGTGTGCTCGACCCAGCCGATCCCGCCGCCTCCGCCGGCGAGCGGTTTCTGATCCGGCCGCGGGTAGATCTGGGAGACTGCGTCACGCAGGAAGTCGACGGGTGCCGGGTACAGCCCGGATCCGCTTGGTGCCAGGCGTTTCTCGGTCGTTTCGGCTCCATCCGGGGTGACGCCGATGGCGAGTTGCGCGAGGAACGCCGTGAGGTCGCCACCGCTCACGACATCCTCCGGAGTCTCGAGCACCTCGTCCAGCTGCTTCCGCCCACGCAGGACGGCCAGGATCTGCTTCTCCTCGGCTGCCACGTCGTACTCACCCATGATCGAGGCCGTGTCGCCGAGCGCCGTGTGGGCTTCGTGCTCCTTCTCGACCAGCGAACGCAACACCCGCACGTCACCGGAGAAGCGGTCGTTGCCGGTCTGCAGCAGCAGGGTCGTGATCTGCGGAGAGAACTTCGGCCGTAGCGGTCGATGCGGCCGTTGCGCTGCTCGATCCGGATCAGCGACCAGGGGATGTCGAAGTGGATCAGCTCGTGGCACTGCCGGTGCAGGTTGACACCCTCACTGGCGACGTCTCCGGTCACGAGCACACGCAGGCGGGTCCCCTCCTGCTTGAACTCGTCGACGATCTCCTGCTGCTCGACATCACTGAGACCACCGTGCATGACACGGACCTGGTCGGCAGCCAGATTCAGATCCTTCATCACACGCTCACGGAGCCACTTCAAAGTCGCGACCCGCTCGGCGAAGATGACTACCCGCGCCCTTGAATCAGGGGCGATACCAATGCGATCGAGCTCCTCGAGGAGCGCGGCATACTTGCCGGTCTTCGTGCTCTCGGCTCGCTCCGCGAGCTCGCGAAGGTGAATCAACGAATCGTGCTCGGTCACGTTCAAACCTTCTGCGCGCTTGAGCCGGTTGCTGCACGTCTCAGCCAGAGCCGCCGGGGAGGACAGAAACGCCTTGGCCAGTGTCCACCCGAAGAGCGCGTCGCCGCCTCTGCGCCCAGTGGAGTCGTAGAGCCAGTTGTCCGCCAACTCCTCGGCGATCTCGTCCTCCTCGACGGAGGCGGGCACCAGACGATTCACCGGCTCAAGGCGTTCTGCCCACTCACCACCGACCACCTCCGCCACCTCGGTCGAGTGACGGTGTCGGCGGACGACGAGCCGCTCGATGTCCTTCTGGTCGATCTCGCCGTCCGGAGCCACGGAGGTCGGCTCGAGCAGCCGCATCAGCTCCGCGAACGAGCTCGCCTTGCCGTTGTGCGGTGTCGCACTCGCAAGAATCAGCGCGTCGGTCTGTGGCGCGAGAACCGTTGCGAGTCGGTTGTTCTGGGTCTTCGATCCGGTGATGTTGTGGGATTCGTCGATGACGACGGCGTCCCACCGGTGCTTGCGCAGGTGCGCCAGGTAGCGGTCGTTCTTCAGGGTGTCGATCGAGATGATGGCTCGTTTGTAGACGCTGAACGGGTTGCGGGACGCGGGCAGGCGCCGACGTACCTGCTGGATGCCGAGCGAGTCGAGGCGGACGAACGGCAGGGCGAACCTGGTCCACATCTCCTGCTGCATCTGCTCCAGCACATGTCGGGGTGTGACGATCAGGATGCGTTCGCCGCGACCGCGCCGCACCAGCTCGGCCAGCAGCATCCCGATCTCCAGCGTCTTGCCCAGTCCGACCGCGTCCGCCAGCAGGATGCGTGGCCGCAGGATGTTCGGGTCGAGCGCCTTGCGGACAGCGCTGCGCTGGTATTCGAGGGTGTTCATCAGCATGCCGTCCGACACGGACAGGTTCGGGTCCCCGATAGGCAGTGGCATCTTGCGCAGCGTCGCCTCCAGCCACAGCCGCGCTCGTCGGTAGCCGGGGGAGTCGTCCGGCACGACTTTCGTCATACTCGGGTCGGCCACGGTGATCTCGTCCAGGCCTGAGCTGAACTGCGCGCTCGTGCCGGCAACCAACTCGGACAGTCCCTCGACGGTCACCAGCAGGCCGTCGCTGTTGTGCGAGACCTGGGTGACCAACCACTCCTCGTCCCGCACGACCACGAGGGACCCGGGTGCGATGTTTTCCAGCGTCGAGTCCGCTTCCACCGTCATGTAGGAATCCTAGGAGTCCAGCAGCTCTGGCTCGTGTGTGGGTTCTATTGCAGGAGTTTCGTTTTCGTTCGCTGCGGTGAGCAGTGGCGATTGCGGAACCTCGTCGCTCGGGAGGTTCATGAAGCTGCGGAGCAGTTGCACCAGTTTCTCCGCGTCCGATCGGCCCGTTTCCGAGTCGGAGGGGACGTCGAGCTTGAGGTGTACCTCGTCCTCTCGCAGGTAGACGTCGATGCTGACCTCTTTCCACTTGTCGTCGGCGGAAGACTTCACAAAACGAACATCGCTCGTCGAGAACGCCTGCCACGGCCCACCGTGCCGATCCACTTCGGACGCACGGGCAATCAAGAGCCGATCGGCTGTCGCTGCGATGTAGCGATCGCCTGCGAACGCGCCAATCGCGTCTCCGACGCCGATTGCGAGCAGTTCCTCGGAGTCGTTGAGCTCCCACCGAAGGGACTCCGCGGCGCGTGCCTGTCGGTCGCCCTTCTCGATGAGCAGTAGCGACGCTTGGGGGAGCGGACGGGTCTTGTAACCGATCTCGTTCTCGAGAACATCCAGTCGCTTTAGGAATTCGCGGGAGGCTTCGGAGACCTTCCTTCGCGCGCTGTGAGCGCGCCCCACGGGTATGACCCGATTGCCGGAGAACTCGGCGAACAACGAGAATTGCTGGTGGAGAGTGGACGTCAGCTCGTAGACGTCCGAGGTCGACTGCTTCCAACCCACCTGCGCCTTGTCGACGATGTGCGAGATGAGAGCGTCGTTGGCCGGAGTGGTTTCGCTGCCTTCGTAGAGGTGACCTGCCCGTAGCCCCTGGTAGATGAACCACGCCTGTTGAACTGCGACGAGCGACAGCAGGTCTGCCAGGATCGCGTCGCCGTGCTCGGCAAGGAATTTCTCCCGATCGATGTGACTCTTCTGGGTCGCCAGCGCATTGACATGGTCGTCCACGGCGCGCCGGTCCCGTTTGCGTTCCCTGGTCAGGTCATCCTCGAGACCGGCGATGTTCTGCCACACCCCGTCCGTCACTGCACCGACTGCCTGCGCCTCCTCGAGGGCATGACCGAGGGTCTCCCGCAGCGCAGACGCAGATGCCCAGCGCTCGTTGCGGATCTCCTTCAGGACCGCCTGGGTCAGTTGAATGTTGTCCTGCATCAAGGACTTCATCTCGGCGAGCTGGGCCTGAATCGCCAGCATCTGCAATGCCGGCCCCACAGCGCTGAGCCCACCCATTGCTTGCAGGTCTTTGACCGGCATCCAGCGTACGGACTGGGCGAACTTGCCGCTTGAATCCACCAGTGTGCCCAGGTTGAAGCCCCCGGACATCACCGGGTGTGCTGTCTCGAGCGCATTCAGTGTCTCCGGGGCGAGCTGCACAAGACCCTGCAGGTTTGCCTGCGCCATGAATAGCTGGCTTCCCAGATTGGCGACGCCGATGAGGTTGCTCATCGCCGACGTAAGGTCACGAGTTGCACGCTCAGGCATGATGGGGGTTTTCAACATTTCGAATCCGTCCGGCACGGACGGGCCGAACAACGCGCCGAAGCCGGGAGCTATTTCTACGAGGGCGTACTCGGGTGTCTCGTCCTCCGGTGTCGCTGCAGTGTCGTCGGTCATGGCGTCCTCCAAGGGTTTTCAGAGCTTGATCAGGCCGTCAGGCTCGATCAGGCACTTGCGGTCGAGCACCAGATTGAACTGCTCGCAGCTGGTCTCGGGAAGCAGCAGGCATGCGTGGCAGGCTGACAGGTTCATACCGTCCACCCCGGACGCCCCGGACTCGATGCACACCGGGTCGGACGTGCACCACGTTGCGCGCGTGATCGCGGAGCGGAAGACGCTGTTGAACCGGTGCTTGTTGCTGAGCGCCGCGAGACCGCCGAGGCTGCCGGCGCTGTCCGCGGTGGCGGTGTAGATCAGGATGCCGGCCTGTCCTTCCTCCGCGTACACGCGCTCACGCAGTGATGCTGTCGGGTAGCCCGCGGTGAGTGAGCACTCGTCCAACAGCGCATGTGCCAGGGAGTGGAGCGCGAGCGAGCGGCCAGTCACCGTGAGGTGTGCGGCCAGCGACGTCGAGCTCAGCGTCTCCTGGCTCTCGAGGATCTGTCGCACACGGCTCTTCGCGAAATCGCTGTCGCACCATGCAGTGAGCGCATTCTCGTCGACCCTGAGGAACACGCCTTCGCCGAGCACCTCCATCGCGGGAAGCCACGACAGGTGGCCCGCGCTCAACTCAACGAGGTTGCTGTTGCTGTTGTCGGCGTCAGGATCGGCGGGAGTCACCCGGGAGAATCCGCGAAGCGCTCGTACCTCGCGCAAGCGAGACACGCGGGACACTTGGGAGATGATCGGTGGCACATTGCTATCGATGAGATCCACCTTTTCGCAGAGGAATAGCTTGCTGTCCTTGTCCGCCTCGCTCAAGCCCTGGACGAGTGCCGCATACTCCTCGGCACGCAGCTCGGAGTTGGTCGGTTTGCGCCGCTCTTGCAGAGGCTGCCGCAGCTCGGCGATGGCTGCAGCCAGGTCCTCCATCGTTAACCCCGGTGGTCTTCTCAGCTGTTGTGCGATGCCTGAAGCATCTGCATCAGGGGAGAACCGCTTGAGGATCGGCCGAACCGCTTTCATGGCTCTGTCACGCACTGACGGGATGGAGATTGCTGAGCGAGTCGCGGCGAACCAGACGTTCGATGAACCTCGCTGCAGCGTCCGCAGTGTTCCATCGCAGGGGGACGCGCTGGTGGGCTCGGACGGCATCCAGGGCCTACGCCCACCGCATCCCTTGATCTCGCGGAGAGCGTTGACGCCGAAGGCTCCGTCGAGCGAGCGCCGTGCGCCGCACTGGCACACAACTTCCAGATCTGCCAGGGCGGACGACTCGCCCTTCGTTTTCAATGTGAGGTGGTGCTCGTCTGGCTCAACAGATTTGCCGTGGGCCCACCTGAGGTACGGGAAGTCCTCGATGTGTCCCTTTTCGCAGCAGGCCACGAATCGGGACGGGGTGATGGTTCCCCGGTTACACGCGACACATGTCCGCAACGTCTTGGAGGTGAGCTTCCAGATCAGGTCGAGTCGTCGACACTTGGGGCAGAAACCCCAGGTCGGGAAGCGGACCACCGGGATGTCACCGTTTCGGCGTCCGCTCGACGGTTCGCGGAGCTCCTGCACACCGAGACTGGCTGCCAGGCGCGGCTCGTCCAGGACACGGCTGAACTGGGTCGGCCACTCGTCGAGACCGCAGATCATCACGCTGTCGTTCTCCGCGGGATAGAGAGACCCGACGCCGAAGGTAGATACAAGGGTTGTCCGGCGAGCTCGGGCGACGACTTTACTTGCCACGGGAACTCCTCCTGGATTTGATGAGAAAGAGGCTCGACTCTGCATCGACGTCGCGCATACTGGTCAGCGTCGGCCACGGTGGATCGGTCACGGGGAACTCGACAGAGTCGTCTTCATTGGCGCCCAGGGCTTTCGACGCCTCGACCAGAAGGGCGCCATCGGCCCGATCGAACCAGCCCTCGTAGTGCGTGGGCTCCGCGTCTTCCCACTGAGTCATGAGCTCTTCCAGCTCGTGCTTCACTCGATCTGCAGACTGATCGTCCGGAAGGTCTCTGACGGAAGCCCCGAGCGAGGCCGCGCGGTCGGTGATCCGCTGTGTGCAGGTGTCGAGGTCGTCCAGCCAGTTGTCGAGATCGCCGGCGGCCTTGCTGTCTGCAGCTGCCGCAACGGTCATCCGCGCCATTGACACGAGGACTCCGTGCAAGCCACGGTCTCGTGCACGGGGCGCGAAAGGAGTTGCGCCGGTTGCCTCGACATGTCGATAGAGCATCCGGTGATAGCCGGCAAAGTTCTCGTAGTGCGAGAGGTCCCGGCTGCGGGCACCGTTCAAGATGGCGACAACCAGGCCTGGGTCACGACGGCCGACGCGGGAGGTCGCTTGGATGTACTCAGAGGTGGTCTGTGGTTGACCCATGACCGCCATCAAGCCGAGTCGATCCACATCCACGCCGACGGAGATCATGTTGGTTGCCAGAACGACGTCGGCACAGTCGGTTTCGCCGCGGCTGCGCGCCATGATCTGCAGCTCGCGGGGGATCTCGGTCGACTTCTTCCGAGAAGTCATTTCGCGCGGATTGCCGATGTCACGGGGCTCCTCGCCCCGACGGGTCGCAATGACCTTCATCTCGGCAGGGACGTCGTCGATGACTTGCATGTAGGCGCCGCCGAGGATACGCAGGCTGTTGAAGTAGCCGAGCAGCGTCCAGTAGAGGTCAGCAGCCTCGCCGTCTTCGGGGATCGCCGCCGCGCTCTGCAGCAACGAGGCGTAGACACGGACCATCAGGGTCGTGTGACTGGTGCCGGCACCCAGCACACCGAGGTACTCGCGTGAACCCTTCTCGGTCCGTGGCGCTTCGACGGAGAAGTAGGAGTTGCGGTAGGTGCGTCCTGGTGGGGGGAACTGGTGAGCCTCGCGGTCGAAGACGGCGCGCACCTGCTCGGTGGCGCGGCGGATCGTCGCGGTGGAAGCGACGAGCTTGGGCTTGCTCGGGCGCGAGCAAGCGGCGTCCACCGCGGTCTCGTAGAGACCGACCATCGTGCCCAACGGTCCACTGATCAGGTGCAACTCGTCCTGGACGATCAGATCCGGTGGCGGCTCGGTCGCGCCGTTGGTCGTCGCACCGGCGCTCCCGAACAGGTTGGCGACCTCCCGCTTCCATGCCATGAGGGCAAACTTGTCGACGGTGCCGATCACCAGTGATGGTCGTTCACGGTAGACGTCCTCGTCGACGATGTGCACGGGCAGCCCACCGCCGAACTGACAGCCGAGGTGCGGGCAGTAGACGTTCATCCGGCCGTCAGCGACGTCGTAGTTCTTGTAGGTGAGTTCCGTGCCGCACCAGGGGCACTGGCGCAGCTGGACGGGGTCTGCAGTGTCCTCACTGTCATCGACCTTGCCGGTCTTCTGTCGGTTGAGGGCGCGTCGTGCATCGGCGAGGCTGTTGGGCGTCGAACTCTGCCCGACCCACAACCCGATCGAGATCGACCTCGCATCGGGGAGTTCCTGCCGTCGCAGCTGTTCGAGTGCGCAGATCAAACCAGTCGCGCGTTCGTACTGCTGCAGAGTGAGCAGGCGGAGGGTGTAGCGCATGATCACCGAGACGCCACCGTCGAGCGTGTTTCGGAGTCTGCGAAGCATGATTGAGATTGCTATCAGGCCGAGGTATGCCTCGGTCTTACCGCCACCGGTGGGAAACCAGAGCAGGTCGGCGATGTCTCGGTCCTGGGAGTTCGGGTCGGTCAGCCCACGCAGATTGACCAGGATGAAGGCGATCTGGAACGGTCGCCACGAGGCAGCTTTCACAGCGGACTGAGGAGGGTCCCCGACATTGCCGTTGCGATGGCGGTCCTGTCGGCTGCGCTGCTGCGCCATGGCGTGATTCATCAGGTTGAAGGCACGCCGTACGGCTGGGTCGTCCAGCAGAAGGGAGATGCCGTCCGCCATACGCTCCGCCGCAACCCTGGCTTCGCGCTTGTGGCGTTGCAGTGCCTCGGCGTTGGCGGGGGACAGACCGTTGTCGTCGAGATCGTTGATCCATGCTTCGTACGCGGTGACGAGCGAGCGGAGATCCTGCAGATCCTCGGACTTCGAAAGGTGCTCCATGCGCAGATCGATGCCGGCAGGTCCTGCAGGGTCGCTCAACAGAACTTCGTGACCGGGGACGAACGAGGTCCAGATCGAGGTGACGTCGTCGTTCCAGTCGACGCCGCACCCATGGCCGACGGCGTACGAGTGCACATCGCTGAACAGGAGACGCTGCGATGCCACCTCCAGATCATCCAGGCCCGCAACGACCGACTCGGGGCGCGCGATGAGCTCACCGGCCGGGGCAGTCACAGTGATCACGGGGTTGAACCAGCAGCGACCGTCTCGCTCTCCACGACTGGCGGTTGCCTCGTTGACGAGGGCGACAGTGATGGACACAGCTCCGTCTTTCGGCACACGGACCACCATGTGCAGATGAAGGTCCAGGCCGTCGCTGACGGGCTTGGTGGTCGTCGCCGGGGCGCTGACGTCCACTTGGACCGGATCTGTGCTGATCGTGTCGCGAATCCACCGCTCCTTCCCAGCGACGTCCGAACGCAGGTAACGAGAGGCCTCGACCTTGATCCGAATGTCTGCTGCGGACTCCGCGGCGGCGAACGTGAGACCCATGGTGCGTGGGAAACGCACTCGTGCCAACGAAACCTGCGGATCTTCAGCCCCTTCCGTGGTCGGCGAGCCGGCGTCACCGTCGCCGCTCTTGTCGATGTCGACGTCCTCCGGACTGTCGGCAGTACCTGCGGTAGGGGTGGTGTCGATCTGTGGGTACAGCACTCCCACGACGAAGCGGGACATCGGCCGCTCGTCGAGCTCCTCGTCGAACTCGCCGCCCAACAGGTCTGCCCTCAGCCGGTCAACGACGAACTTGCGTGTCGCGTATGCATCTTGAAGCTTCACTGTTCGCTCACTTCCAGTCGAGTTCGACAGGCCCGGACAGCCGTGCCGCCAGCCACATTCCGTGGCGGCCGAGAGCATCCTGGCGTGGAGCACCGACAGCCGTCTCCAGACCGTCGACCCGAGCGCCACGGAACGTGGGCGTAACCGAGCCGAAAATCTTGCGGGTGATGAACTGCCCGAGCTCCGCACCCGTCTTCGCAACCGCGGAATCACCCACGGTCGCAACCCAACTTGGAATCTCATCGCCGTCGAGGAGGAAGGACTCGCCCTCTTCCCAGCTGACGGGTTGACCCACGACGTCATCGAGCCGGCACTCGGCAGGTCCGAGATCACGCGCCATCCATGGCTCTACGAGGAACCCGAGCAGGCCACGTTTTCGCCAGGGCTCCCGCGTCCAGATCGCTCGGGCGGCGTCCTCCCGACGATGCCACTGCTGACTTGAAATGCCGTCCACAGTCGTCACCCGGGCGTACGCACGTGACATGGCGACATACAACATCGTTGACGCGCGGTCGGTGTCGTCGTCCCAGCTCCAGTCATTCGGGTCAACCAGCACGACGTTGTCGAACTCCAGCCCCTTGGCGCGGTGCACCGTCGACACCAGCACGGGGGACTGCGGGGTGCGGCGGAAGAGGCCGCGACCTCGCGGCGAGTTCAGCGCAGCGGCCAAGCGGGGGATGCTCAGGGCGCTGCCTGAATGGTCGAGCGAACGAGCGAGCCTCCACGACGCGACCGGATCAGGGCAACCGGAACCCTCTGCCAGCCCTGTGAACTCGTCGAACTCGATGGTGTCCGACTCGTGGTCGGCGAGTGCACGGGCGATCCAGGGTGGCAAACCGGCATCCAGCACGGATGTCGCGGTCTCACTCCGCAGCCCGAACTCGGACAACCGCTGTGCGGTGAGGGCGGCGCGCGCATTCGTGTCGCACAGGAAGGCGGTGCGTCCGGACCACGCGGCGACAGTCTCGACTGCATCCTGGTCGAAGTCACCGAGCGGTGAGATGTCGGCGAGCGCCGCCTGGAGCCGCCGCAGGCGGGGCATCGCCACCAGGTTGAGCAGCTCTGACCGGACACCGCTGATGGCTCTTGCCGTATCGGTCCGCGACCGGTGGTCGCAGTTCAGTTCGACGACGCGCGGATCGAAGGATCCCTTGATGCTCTGCAGCAGGTCGAAGCAGGTCTTCGGGTGTTCCTTGGTCAGCTGGAAGTCGTACAACGCCTGCATGGTGTCGCCGAGAAGTGTGAAGCCGGTATCTGTCGCCACGCCTCTTCTGAGGAGCATCAGCACGAAATCGGCGCGGATACCGACGACGTCCTGCACCTCGTCGATGACGACGTGGCGGAGGTTGTCGAAGACCGGCTCATCGGAGTCCCGCAGCAACTCGGTCGCTTGCTGGATTGCCTTGTCGTAGCCGCGAAAAGCGGGCTCGTCGTCGGACAGCTCGACGATGACCTCGTGTGCAAGCGAATCGATGGTGCGAACTTCGACCGTCTCTCCCTCGTCGACAACCTCCGCGGTGCGTTGCTCGACCACGTCAACTGCCGCCCGGCTGAAGGAGATGACGAGGATCTGGTCCGGGTCGACCTCGTCGTCCTCCACCAGATGCGCGGCGAGCGCCCCGACGACCTCCGACTTTCCCGCTCCGGGGCCTGCAAGGACTATCTGTCGATCTTCGGGGGCGATGTCGACAGCTGTTCGCTGCGATGTGTCCAGCTCGAAGGTCACGATTGTCCGCGCTCCGTCCAGAGATGCTCGAAGTGGCGGAAGGCGAACTCCTCGCCGTAGTTCGTGAAGTTGTCGGCGATGTTGACGATCCGGACGTGCTCGCTGCCGCCGTTGAGTGGTCCTCGAAGGCCGCGCCCGACCATCTGCTGGTAGACGTTGGGGCTGAAGGTCGGTCGGGTGATGTAGACCGCATCGACGGCGGGAACGTCGAAACCCTCGGTGAAGACGTTGTAGTTGGTGAGGACCCTGACTCGCCCTTGCTTGAAGTCCTCGACGTTTTGTCGCCTTGCCGCATTGCTCGTTTCTGCGTCCACTGCTCGGGCCTCCACACCGTGATAGCTCAGCAGCGCCGCGAGAACTCTCGCGTTCTCGACGGACGTCGCGAAGAGCAATACCTTCGAAGCTCCTTGCTGGAGCAGCGACTCGACGATCGTGTTGTTGCGTGTCCGGTCCTGACCGAGGCGATCGGTTACCGACGGCGAAAGTCGCTTGAACTTGTCTGAGTCTGAGAGCTCATCGTCGGTGAGGGTGATCTCAGTGCCTGTCAGCTCGATCTGGTCGACCTTTGCGAGCACACCGAGGTCTTGGAGATAGCCATAGGCGTCGTCATCGGGGAAGATGCCCTCGTCGAGGCGGGTTCGGTAGCGATTGATGAGCCGCTGTGTCTCATCCTTGTTGAACCCGCGGAATGGTGTGGCGGTGAGGCCGAGCAGCGGGACCCGTATGTCTTGTGACCGATTGACCGCGCCGACGGCACGGAGCATGTCGGAATACTCGGACCCGATGGACCGGTGTGCCTCGTCAACAACGATCATGTCTGGTTCCTGGAGCCAGCCATAGGCCGTGGTCCAGTCGCCACCATTCCTTCTCAGGATGCTGCTGATCTTGGCGATCGACGCAACCACGACCTGATAGCCGTCACGCTCCTCCGGCTCGTTCGAACCCCAGAGACGGCTGAGTGTCAACGGGCGGCCCTTCCTGCCCAGCATTCGCCATACCAACGACCAGGACTGCACTGCCTGCTCACACAGCTCATCTGTCTCGGCGATCCAGAGAACCTTGCAGTTGCCGCGTGTTTGCTTCATGTGTTCGACGATCGCTTGTACCGCGACACGCGTCTTGCCGGATCCCGTCGGTAGCGACACGAGACCGCGGTTCGATTCTCCGGTGGCCAGGAACAGCTGCTTGATCTTGTGGCCGATCGACATCTGGTACTGGTGCAGCTCCCCAAGCGATGGGGGGCCTTCGATTTCGATCTCGGCTTCTCGCGTTGACCCTGCGAATCCAGCAAATTCAGGTGGGAAGCCAAGATTTCTGACCCATGAACGAGCGGTGTTTCTGCCGGCCCACTGCGACGGAGGGTCGAGCCGATTGATCTCCAATTGTTGCCGGTGCTTCTGCAGCACTCCGAAGCCATCGACCGACCGCGCGAGGCGAGCAACCTCCAATGGCTCGAGCTCACGGTCGAGGGAGCCGGTGAGCGCGTCGATGGCCGCAGCCGGAATTGACGACTTCAAGTCGTCGACACCAATGGCCAAGATCAATTTCTCCAGGACGTCCTCGGTGTCGCGTATCTGGACGCGAAGCTGCTCCAGTCGCTGCTTCTCCATCCGGCTGAGGATCGCGTCTGGTCGGAATCCCGTGCCGGTCTCCCGGGCAATGACGGCGAGCACGTCGCGATCTTCGCCGGCGGTGGTGAGCAACCTCGAACCGTCCAGCCGGGAGATCAGATGCCGTGAGGTCTGTCCGTTGGGGGTGGACGTCAGGAGTTCGATCGAGTTGCACGGCTGAATCTCGAGTCCGTGCCAGTCGATGTCCAGCGAGTTCCGCAGCGGCGGGAATCGATCCAGAGCGACGTAGGGCTCGCCGGAGATGTCGGGGACCACCTTCTCGGTGAGCATCTCCTCTCCGACGTCCAGGCCCCACTGCGCGACAAGAGTCTCTGCATCGTCGGTCGTCAGAGTCTTCACGACCGGGATGTCCGCCTCGAGCAGTGAGCCGTAAGTGTCTTCGCGGGCTGTGACTGCGGCTTTCGTGGGCGCAACCTCAACGTGCCCACGACCCTTGCTGACCTTGATTCGCTCCGGCGGCTTGACATCGCAAAAGGCGGCCCAAGCGTAGAGCTGGAATCTGCGCAGTGCTTCCCACCCCGTGGCCTTTCCCAGCAGTGCTGCCCATGCCTCCGGGCTGAGGTCCTCAGGGGCGTCCTTGATGTGAAGCGCGTCCGCCTGCTGGTCGGTCAGGCTCTCTTCCACGTAGGGAAGACAGGCGAGGTCTTCCGCGCCCATGTCGTCGCCAGGTCTGACGAGGCAGGCTGAGATCGGCTGTATGCCCGCTCCGGTGCGGAGGACGCCATACTTTGCAAGTCGGAACCACACCGGATCCGGTACCGAGAACCGTTGCCCGCTGCCGCCACGTGCCAGGCGCCATACCTCGGTGCCGTCCAGGGCACGCAGGGCAACCCGAGTAACGGCGTGTTTGCCTTCGTCTGACAGCTCTGGCAGGTATTCCATCGGCCAAAGGACGGGCCTGCGGTCAATTTCGACGCTGGCTTCCTGCAGCCGAGGCTGCTGCGTACGTGCCCGGTATTGCTGCCGGACGTCCTCGGCGCTCGCTGTCCGCCACGGTTCCGCGGGCGGATCGACGAGGCGTCGTGGCTGATCGACCAGCCCCAAGGCATCGAGGAGGCCGAGGTCTTGCTGATGGAACCGGTGATCGACCACGAAATCGACGTCGCGAGTGCCGTCCGCTGGGATGATTTCGCCCGGGAGGAACACCTGACCCGGTGACTTCCACTTGCCGGAGAAGGTGCGCACTCGCAGCCCCGCGGCGAGCTCGTCGTCGTTGCGGAAGACGTCGCGAAAGATCTCTTCCGCGTCGTGGGGATCGAGACGACGGGACGAGGACCACACACGAGTCCAGTCGATCGGTTCGCGGCCGAGCTCGCCTCGCAATTCGCCGGCATCGTCGAAGATCTCGATGCCGAGCACGTGCAGCGCCTGCTCGACTGCAGGGTCGGCTGCCAGGACCCGGTCGATGATGAGCTGTCCCGGCTTGGTTGCGCCTCCAGGCATGAAGACTTGTCCTCGACGGGGAGCGTCGAGCGTGCCGTCTTCGAGGAGGAGGATGCGCGCGAGTCGGAGTTGGTCCCGGAGCGCTGGATCGCGCTGGACCATTGATGCAACGATTCGGACGGCCGCGGCGGAGCCTTCAACCCCTGCCTTTGCGATGTGCTCGACCCACTCCTTGACACCGACAGCGGTCTTCTGGTGGAAATTGAACAACCGCAGCACTTTTGAACGTCGCTCGTTGCTGAACACCTCATGGCTGACCCAACTGCCAGGGTCCTGGCACGCGCCCTTCCAGAGCTCGAGCTCCTCTGTCGTGACTTTGTCCGGATGGAGCTTGACCATCCGCGGGTGCCTCAGCTCCCCGGCCATGTTCGGGATGCACTGATTCTTTGACGCGACCTCATAGATGGGCTGGTTGATCACATCATCCGCATGCCCGCGGCTCTCCTGCCCGCGAGCTGGGAGCGCGTCGATCGCGACACATGGTCGCTCGGGAGTTGTCAGGGCTGGAAGTGTGGCGGACACGAGTCCGGGAAGTACCTCTGTCAGCAGCTCGTCGTTGAAGGTACCGGCGAGCAGGCGCTCGCGGTCGTCTGCGAGCTTCCACGGGGCGTTCACGATGCCGGACAGCGTCGTGAACTCGGAAGTCGGGAAGTACGCCCAGAAAAGGCCGACGCGTTGCGACACTCCCTCAACAGGCGCCGCCCAGCTGATGTCGACGGACTCGCGTGCGGCCTGGTAACCCCCTTCACGGAGCGCCTCGACAGACGGGATGTGGGTTCGCGAGGTAACTGCCCACTTCGACTTCTTGCCGGCGTTGTCGAGCGCGAACAGGCCGTCATCGTTCCGTTGCATGGTGATGCGGCGGGATGAGCCCGTTGCGAGCCGGTCCTCGAGGTCGAGTTGGTTCACATGCTGCGAGAAGAGCAGGAACTCCGCAGGGAACGTCCGGATCGAGTCCGCGATGTGTTGCCGCTTCGTGAGATGTGGGAGCACGACGATCGTTGTCGCCCACTTCATCAGGCTGTCGAGCACCGGATCTGCTCGTCCGGCCTCGCCGGGATCCAGGACCTCTGCGAGTCGCGCGACCGGGTAGTCGGGCCGCCCGGGGATCGCGCGTTCGAGGCGTTGCCGCGAGCGCGCGCGGTCGAAGCCGAGGGAACCCGAGCGGCTGTAGATCTGCGGGCTGTCAGTTACGGCGAGCACCGACTTGAACCCGAGTCCGAACCTGCCGATCTGATCGTCACGTTTCGCCGACAGGTGCGCCGCCATGAGCGTCTCTACCCCGTGAACAGTCAGAGGGGCGCCCCGGTTGGCGACATACAGGGTGTGATCAGTGAGGAGCACCTCGCAGCGACCGCCCTGACTCTCGCGCATGGCGTCCGCTGCGTTCTGGAGCAGTTCGTAGAGCTGCCGCTGCGAGTAGGCTCCCTCGTGGATGGAGCGCTCGGTGTTGGCGTCTTCCTCGAGGCGCTTCGGATCGGCGCGGTACGTCTCGAGAAGTCGGTCGTTCTGAGTGTTGACTGTCGCGGCAATCTCGCCGTCAATGCTTGCCCAAGTCGCCATTCGTCAACGCCCCTGTTCGTACCGATCTCTCCACGATCTCCCGCGTGTTGAGTGAGAGGAAGACTATCTCGATCGTCTTGTCATTGCTGGGTTTTCGCTTGAGTGATTGTTCGCTCGACGACTTGCACTCCTTCTTCCAACGGTGTGCATTCCCAAATTCGTATCACGGTCCAACCCGCCTCCTGTAGGCGGCGGTCCGTATCTCGGTCACGGGCACGGTTCCCGGCGAGTTTCTGCTCCCACCAATCGTGGTTCGCGGTCGGCTGCGTCGCGTGGGTCGGACAGCCGTGCCAGAAGCATCCGTCCACGAAGACGGCCAACTTGAGACGGGTGAAGAGCATGTCCGCACGTCGACGCGGCATGCCGGGGAGCTGAGCATCGACGAGGTACCGGTAGCCGCGTCGATGGAGTGCCCTACGAAGCTCGAGTTCCGGCGCCGTGTCACGACGGCGCTGACGCCGCATCCTGGCGGACACCGCGTCGCTCGACGGCACCGGTCGCGTCATACATCTTGTCTACACCTCGGGCGATGTCGGCGGGTTGACGGCAGGCTGTTGGTACCTGCAGTTAGTCTCCTGCCATGAGCCCGCGCCTCCCCGTCGTCCGATGAGCACGGCGGCGATCACCGTCCTGGATCTCTTCAGCGGTGCGGGCGGCTTGACCGCAGGTTTCCGAGATGCGGACAGCAGATTTCAGACATTGGCTGCGGTCGAGCACGACGTAGCCGCAGCTGCGACGTTCCACTTCAACAATCCTGAGGCCAGCGTGCATTGCGGCGACATCACCGACTGGGTGGATGCCGGCGAGGTTCCGACCGCCGACGTCGTCGTCGGCGGTCCGCCATGTCAGGGTTTCTCGGCGCTCGGGAAACAGGATGTCAATGACGAGCGCAACCAGCTTTGGGAGCAATACGCACGGGTACTTCTGCTGGCGCGTCCGAAGTACTTCGTCGTCGAAAACGTGGCGACATTCCTCCGGAGCCCCCAATTCGGTAAATTCCGAGAGCGGATCGAACACGGTGATCTCGCTGACTGGGGCGTGCGGTTCGATGTTCTGAACTCCGCGGACTACGGCGCCGGCCAGGAGCGTAAACGTGCTGTGATGATCGGGTATCACCGCGATCTGTCGTTCCCGGGTTGGCCCGATATCACGCATGACAAGGAACATCGGGTGGACGTCAAGGCTCGTCTGCTCGGACTTCCCGAGGTGGTGCGACGGCAACTGCTGCCGAATCGCTCGATCGAGTTTGATGGGCGCGAACTACCCGGCATCTTCCGCACTGACGAGCTGCACTTGACCCGCACGTACGAGTTGATCTCCCTCAAACGATTTGCATATATCCCGGAGGGCGGCAGCCGCAAGAACATCCCGTACGAGCTATTGACGCCGTGTTGGCGCAAGCACCAAACAGGCGCGAGTGACGTGATGGGGCGCATGTCCTGGAACAAGCCCTCCGTTACCATTCGGACGGAGTTCTTCAAACCGGAGAAGGGGCGCTATCTCCATCCGACTGAACCTCGCGCGATCACGCACCACGAGGCAGCGCGCCTGCAGGGTTTCCCCGACGACTACAAGTGGGTCGGGAACAAGACGTCGATCGCTCGACAGATCGGAAACGCCGTCCCGATCAAGCTCGGTGCGGCAATTGGCGGGGTTATCGCCCGCGCGATGTAGGGTCGGCGCGTCCCCCTTTGCTGGGGAGGAAATCACTCTAACTCGCCTTATCCCTGGTAGAACCGCTTAGCGACAGACCTGATTGGTGGCGAAGGGAGGAACGCACGTGGCGGGCGATGGTTTTATTCGCGCGTACGGCCTTCATTGGTTGCGGGATGAAGTTGATTGGGGATCCAGGTACGGGCAGCTCGCAGGTCGGATCGGAGAGCGAAAACCCAAGCTTCGAGTCGCCAATTTCTGGGCACAGACCGGCATTTACGTCTTGCACGACGATTACGGCGCGTACTACGTGGGCCTGGTGCGCGATCAGGACCTGGGAGTCCGCCTCGCGCAGCATACGAAGGACCGCCACGCCGACAAGTGGGACAGGTTCTCCTGGTTCGGGTTCAATCGTGTTCTCACGACTCAGGACTACAGAGGTTACCTTCGTCTCGGAAAGCGCCCACAGACTCTGCTGACGGACAACGTCAAGACGATTGGCGACATTGAGGCGCTGCTGATTATGTCGCTGGGTACTCATCGCACGGGGAACAAGCGAGAGATGAAGTTCCAAAGCGCGCACCGATGGGAGCAGCTGTGGGACGATGAGATCGAATCCACTTTGGCAAAGCATCGAGGAGCGTGACCGGTGCGCCCCGCAGCCGCACGCTACCCGGACGTCGACAGTTCCAGTGCGATCTGGTCCTGCCTCATTTGTCACACTCTAGTTGGCGAATCCTCAATGTCCACACCGAAGTTCACGGCAAGCGTCTCGAGCCGGTGCTGGTAACCCTGACCGATCGCACGAAAGCGCGGGGAGCCGTTCCGCCAGTAGACGGCGGCAAGCAGCATCGACGCTTCCTGATCGGCGGCGTCCAGCGTCGCGTGGATCAATGACACGCCGTCGAGACTGCGGACATCGAGTTCGATCGCACCGAGCTGCCCGAAGACTCCGTCGCCGTCGATCGACGCCGCGAGCATGACGCGACTCGTGGCCTCGAGGGCGCTGGGCCGGATGTTGGCGACGGCCTGGCCGATGGTGTCGAGCTCCAGGTCGACGGCCCCGCCAGGGTGTTCGCGCTGGTTGTAGAAGCAGAAGTCGTCATCGTCACCCACCAGCTCATCGTCGCCAAGGACGAACGCCACCACGTCGACGTCGCCGATCGCCGCAGAGTGTGACCACCGGACTGTGACGATGAGGGGTGCATCCTCGACGTCGGTGACACCCCCGCGCGGGAGTTCGGCGACCTCGGACTCGGTGACCATCGGAGTGCCGGTCGTGAGTGAGTGGACGACCGTGCTCTGGTGGCCTTGCTCGACCGGTTGCAGTGAACGCTGGTCGAGCACCAACAGGTTGCTGTCCTGGACGCGGGCCCAACGCTGATCGGTCTGATGCCCCGACAGGGGAACGGCAGCCGTCACGGACGCCGTCAGGTTGACCGCGCAGGCTCCACCGCTTTCGACGATCCGATCACGGGTGGAGTGTGCCTCGTCCGGAGCGCCGCCGATGATGATGACGCGGTGCCCGGCCAACGGTCCTCCGCGGTTCGGAGTTGGTTTGGGTGTGCGCTTGACGGTTGGCGCCGCTGGGGGCGTGGTGGGGGATTGCTTCGCGACGCCTGGCTGAATAGCGCTGAGCAGACGCCGATACTGCGCTTCGGTCAGGATGCTGGTGCCGTGCAGCCGGGCACGTTCGGCCTTGCGGGTCGTGGTGGTTCCGTTCGAAACCAGCAGGCTGGTACGGCTGCTCACGCTGTTCATCACCGCAAGCCCCGCTTCGGTGGCCTCCTCGATGAGGAGCGTTCGGTCGACGGCGGTCGGGCCGGTGAAGACGACCGTCATACCTTGCCGAAGTGACTCGCCTGTGGTGTGTCTACCGGGGTACTTCCACGGGCAGTTCGCGCGAGGTGCCGTTGGCGGGTAACCGTTCCTTGGCCAGGGTCGGGAGATCGGCAACTGCAGGTGAAGGAACGATGCGTAGGCGAGGGAGTGACGGGTGACCTCCACCAATGCGCGGACATCGTCAGCCGCGTCGTGCGGGCGAGCCTGCGACACACCCCAGTACTGACAGATGGTGCCCAACTTCAAGTTGGGCAGCGGCAGATCGAACATCGCAGATGTCTGCCAAGTGCACAGGCGCTGATGACTCGGGAAATGCGCCGCCGCCCGATCTGCCTCGCTCGACAAGAAGTCCCAGTCGAATCGCGCGTTGTGCGCGACGAAGACGCGTCCGTTGATGAGCTCGTGGATGTGGTCGGCGACGTCCGCGTAACGCGGCGCACCCCGCAGGCGAGCGGCGGTGATGCCGTGGATGTGCACAGGGCCAGGATCGCGCTCTGGGTCGACCAGTGTCGTCCACTGCTTCTCCAGAGCGCCGTCGGCCGTCAGCTGGGTGACGGCGATCTGGAGGACGCGGTCGTTGTCGGGACTGAGTCCTGTCGTCTCGACATCAACGACGGCGTAGGAGAACGGGAATGCCTCCGCGACCTCTCTCGGCAGGACTCCCGGGCTCGACATACCCGGATGGTAAGGGCGTGCGTCCTTGGCCTGTACGGGTTTTGAGGATTCCAGGTGTGCAAGAAAGGTTGGTGTTGGTTGTGCTACAGCCCGAGCCTGTTGCCGTCGGGTGAGATCCACGTGAGGCCGCAGTTGGTGCACGCGCGGTCGGGGTTGCTGTCCGAAACCAAACAACCACCGACTTGAGCGTTGGACGGCCAAGTCTGCTCGTAGTCCCACGCTGGCATGCCGAACCAGATGGCGTTGACTTCGGCGCTGCCACAGGCGGGGCAGTTGCCGAGGTCCTTCAGCGGTTTGGGCATGCAGTAAGGCTATTGCTGAGGTGTGACAGTGGCGCGGGGGTCTCGATGCGGGTTCGTGCCTCGCCTACTCGACCCGCGGTGGGTGGGCTCGGACCTCGATACGCGCTTCCCCCGCTTCGCTCCTCCAGCGCTACTCGGCCAGCGTGGGTGTCGATGCGGGCAACTCGCTCCTCCAGCGCTACTCGGCCAGCATGGGTCTCGATAAGGGCGTGAGCGCGGCGGTGGGCGGTGGTGTTACGAGTTGACCGTGGAGTCGAGGAGCTTCGGGGTGGCGCCCTGGAACGCGACGCCGGTCGGCTTGATCGTCATACGGATCACACCTTCCTGGTAGGCGCAGTCGAGCCAGTTCTCGTTCAACGTCGACACCTTGCAGGTGATGTTGGAGGCGTCGTCGACCAGGATCACGTGCTGGGTGAGGACCGGGGCGCCGTGCACCTTCTGCAGGCCGAGGCCGGAGGCCCAGGCGGCGTCGCCGGACTCCGGGAGGTACGCGACGTCCCCGCCGCAGGCTCCGCCGACCTCGCCGTCCGCGTTCAGGATCGCGGCGTTGATGGCCACGTCGTCCGACGGGCACTTCACACCGGGTATGTCGTAGGGCTTGTCCATGCCGTCCGCGCACGTGACGCCGGCGGCGTTGAGCAGACAGGCGGCCTTTGTCGGGCCGACCATGAAGCCCGCCCGGGACTTGACGTGGATGACGCGGTCGGCCTGCTCGGTAGTGGTGGTACTCGTTGGGCTCGCCGTGCTGCTGGTCGTGGTGGCAGCGCTCGAGGTGGTGGACGGCGGTGAGGCGATCGGGGAGACCTTCGTCATGGTCGGCCCGGAGGTCGATGTCGGTGCGACAGCCGACGACGTCCCAACGGATCCGCCCTCCGAATTGCACGCTGCCAGTGGCGCGACCAGTGCGACGGCCGCGGCTGCCAGCGTCATACCCCGAAGCTTCGTTGTCATGCTCGTTCCCCTCCCGAGTGGTCGCCGGTGTGAGCGGCTGTGCTGAACACTATGACTGACGGGGGTGCGGGGTGGGCGGTTCCCGACGTGACGCGGGGTGGCGCGGAAATCCGATGAGCGCGAACGCCACGGCATACGGCCACCGCCTGCCATAGTCGGATTGTCGACAATTCGTGCGGTCATGGGGTCTCGATACGCGCCCTCGTTCCTCGGTCGCTACTCGACCAGCACGGAGGGCCTACTCGACCGGCACGGAGGGCCCAGTCGACCAGAATGGACTGGCGAAGGAGATGGGAACAACTGTGAGTGAAGCGAATACGACGATCGAGCACAGCCCGAAGAAGCTGCGACCCCGACACATCACGATGGTCACCCTCGGCGGGATCATCGGCTCCAGCCTCTTCGTCGGGTCGTCCAGCATCGTGCATTCGGTCGGGCCTGCGGCGGTGGTCTCGTATCTCGCCGGCGGGCTGCTCGTCTACCTGGCGATGCTGATGCTGGGGGAGATGGCGGCGGCGCGGCCGGAGGTCGGGTCGTTCATGGAATACGCGCGCGTCGGGATGGGTGACTGGGCGGCATACCTCGTCGGCTGGCTCTACTGGTACTTCTGGGTGGGCGTCCTCGCATACGAGGCGGTCATCGGCGGGCACACGCTGCAGGGCTGGTTCCACGCGCTGCCGTCCTGGTTGTGGTCGCTGCTGCTGCTCGGCGTCTTCGTGTGCACCAACCTGATCTCCGTGCGGTCCTTCGGCGAGACCGAGTTCTGGCTGGCCAGCATCAAGATCGCCGCCATCATCGTCTTCATCGTCGTCGGTGCGCTCTTCGTCCTCGGCCTCTGGCCGGACGGACACTACGCCGTCGGAAACCTCTGGCAACACGGTGGATTCGCGCCGAAGGGGACTGGCGCCATACTCACCGGAGTTGCGCTCGTGATCTTCTCCTACTTCGGCACCGAGATCGCCGTCATGGCCTCCGCCGAGTCCGAGGATCCCGCCAAGGGCGTCAAACTCGCGACCGTCACCGTCATCTGGCGGGTGCTGCTCTTCTTCGTCGGGTCGATCCTCATCATCACCATGGCGGTCCCGTGGGATCAGCTGCCGCAGGCGACCGGCGTCGCCGACGCGCCCTTCACCATCCTCTTCGACAAGTTCGGCATCCCGGCCGCCTCCAACATGATGGAGCTGGTCATCTTCACAGCCGTGCTGTCGGTGCTCAACTCCGGCCTCTACTCGGCGTCGCGGATGTTCTCCTCGCTCGCACGGAAAGGTCTGGCGCCCAAGGCGGTCGGCTACCAGGCACGCAACGGCGTCCCCGTGGTTGCCGTGCTCGCCTCGACCAGCGGCGGCGTCATCGCAGCCATCGCCAACTTCGTCGCACCCGACTCCGGCATCTTCGACTTCATCATGAACTCCGCCGGTCTGGTCGCCCTCTTCGTCTACGTCTTCATCGCGCTGACCCAGATGCGGCTGCGGCAGAAGATGACACCCGACGAGGTCGCTGCGCTGCAGGTGAAGGTGCGTTTCTTCCCGTGGCTCAACCTCTTCCTGATCGCCGGTGTCGTGGTCGTCGTCATCATCATGCTGACCACCTCCACCGGCCGTACGCAGGTGTGGACCAGCCTGGTCGCGACCGGTGTGCTCGTGGTCTTCTGGCCGCTGGTGCGGCGCAAGCTGCAGCTGATGCGCGCGGAGGAGCAGCAGGAGGACGTGCTCGTGACTGAGTGAGGGTGCGGGCGTCCTGGCACGGGCGTCAGGGCAAGAACTCAGCCCGCAACGCTTTCATGGGCGCCAGGAGTTGCAGTTCGTCGATCGGCGAGGGCAGGAAGTCGCCGTTGTGCCGATAGAACTCCCGGGCAGCGGAGTCACGCGCGTGCACGAGCAACGCTGCGGCGCCGAGTGATTCGCTGAGGACGGCAACCCGCTCGAGTGCGTCCCGGAGCAGTCCGGCGCCGATGCCGGACCCCCTGGCTTCGTGGTCGACTGCAAGCCGGGCGAGCACGATCACCGGCATGGGATCGGGCCGGCTGCCCTTCCTGAGCGTGGGCGGCACTGACGTGAGCGCGACGCTGCCCGAAGCGATGGCGTAATAGCCGACCACGCGCTTGTCGACGGTGGTGACATACGTGATCGCATTGTTGGCTCGGAGGTTCTCCCAGGCGTAACGATGCAGCCAGGTGTCGAGCTCGGCGGCACCGCTGTTGAAGCTCGTGACGTCATCGCCACGCTCCAACTTCCGCGGTCGACGCGGGCGGTCGTTCACTCGTCGTCGGAGAAGGGATCGGGGCGGCGCCGTAGTGCGCGGAAACGCTCGGTCGAGGGCAGTGGTTTGTCGAGCATGTCGACGAATTCATCCCATTGCTGCTGGGTAACGCTGAACCACCGGCGATCCGCGAGGATCTTCTCAGCGCGATCGACGGCGCTGTCCAGCACGAAATCGGTCAGCGTCGTGTCCGTTGCCGCGGCCGCACGGCGGAGCATCTCGGCCTGCCGGTCCGTCGCTCTGAAGTTGATCTGCTGGCTCTTCGGGTGACGTTGTTGGGTAGCGCTCACCAGCCGCACCTCCTCATTCTGTATAGCGATTATACCTACACGAGCGTAGTTTCGTGACAACTACCTGCCGCACATCATGGATCCGCCACGGTTGCCCGTGGGTAGGCGTCGAGCAGGTGCCGCTTCACCGCAACCGGCCTTGTGGTGGCAGGTCTGAGCGAACTCGGGCACGCTGAAGGGAACATTTGCGCACCCTGCCGGCGACAGGTTCGGTATGCAGGATTTCCCGGGATCCACCGTCACGGATCCCAGCGACGCAGAGCTCGCCCGCGTGATGGCCACGGGCGACTGCTCCGCGCTGGAAACCCTGTATCGGCGGCACGCGCCCTGGCTCACCGTCCGGCTCCTACGGCGCTGCAATGACAAAGGACTCGTCGCCGAGGTCATCCAGGACACCTTCCTGGCCGTATGGCGGGGAGCCGACCGCTACCGCGAGGACGGCGAGGTCGCCGGCTGGCTGTGGGGCGTGGCGATCCGGCGCCTGGCGTCGAGCCTGCGCAAGTCCCGGCACCGCGAGATCGCCCGCGACCCCTGGACCGTGCTGGCGGGTGACGCCGTCGCGGCAAGCGCCGAGGACAGGGTGCTGCTCGGCGTCGAGTACGGCGACCTCGGCACCGCTCTGACCCGGCTCAGCCCCCAACTACGCGCCGTCGTGCAGGCCACGGTCCTGGACGGACTCACCACCCGCGAAGCCGCCCGGCTGCTCGGCGTGCCGTCCGCGACCGTGCGCACCCGGCTGTTCCGGGCCAAGGCCCAACTGCGCCGCCACCCGTCCGAGGAGATGTCATGAACGCCTGGCACGCCGACCCGCGGGACCTGCGCGCCTGGGTCGACGGTGACGCCGGCCTGGCGCTCGGCGCCTCGATCGAGCAGCACCTGATCGGCTGTCCCCAGTGCCGTATGGCGATAGCCGGCCTGGTCGACGAGCGCCCTCCCGTGCACGACGCGGTCGACGCCGGGTGGGAGGGCCTGCTCGCGAGCGTCCAGAGCCCACCCCTCGGGCCTGTGCACCGGCTGCTGGCCCGGGTCGGTGTGCCGGTCGCCGACCTGCATGCGGCGCGATCGGCGACGACGCCACGGATCGTCTGGTTGCTCGGCACCATCTTGACCCTCGGATTCGTGGTGATGGCAACGGTTTTCAGCACGGGCGACGGCGGAGCTGAATCGTTCCTCGCGGTTGCGCCGCTGGTGCCGGTGGCCGGTGTGGCGCTGCTCTGCGGACCGCGGACGGACCCCGCGCACGAGCTGCTGGTGGCGGCGCCATACCCGCTGATCCGGCTGGTGCTGCTGCGCACCCTCGTCGTGCTCGCCACGTCGGTGCCGGCGCTCCTGATCACCGGGCTGCTGCTCCCGCTTCCGTCGCGCGTCGCGACGCTCTGGCTGCTGCCGTGCGCCGGGTTCATCGTCGCAGTGCTCGCCAGCGCGACCTGGATCGAGATCGAACGGGCCGCGACCGGCGCCGCCGTGCTCTGGATCGCGGCGGTCGTCGTCGGCACCCGCCGCGGAGCATTCGACCACCTGCTCGGCGCGGCCGCCATCGAGACCTACGTCGCGCTCATCGTCGGCGCCGGCCTCGTCCTGCTGTACCGCGCCCGCGCGCCACGCTCCGCCATACGACTTCGTTGAACCACAAGCCGATTCGCCCCGTCGAGCCCACCCGACGAGAGAAGGAACCATGACCCACAACACCATCACCGTCAGCGGGGTGAGCCGCACCTTCCAGGGCTCGCCCGCCCTGTCCGGTGTCGACCTGGAGATCACCCGCGGCCTGACCGGCCTGCTCGGACCCAACGGCGCCGGCAAGACCACCTTGCAACGCATCCTCGCCACGGTGCTCGCACCCGACGAGGGATCGGTGCGGATCCTCGGCAAGGACCCGCGCACTGCGGCCGAACGCACCGAGATCCGCCGGCACATCGGCTACCTGCCGCAGGAGCTGGGCTACCCGCGAGGCTTCACGGCATACGGGTTCGTCGACTACATCGCGGTGCTCAAGGGCTTCGACGACACCAAGCAGCGACGCGACGCGGTGCGTTCCGCGTTGCACAGTGTCGGGCTCGATGCATTGTCCACCAAGCGGATCTGCGCCCTGTCCGGTGGTCAGAAGCGTCGGGTCGCGCTGGCGCAGGCGCTGCTCGGCGCTCCGGAGCTGCTCGTCCTCGACGAGCCGACCAACGGCCTTGACCCGGAGCAGCGGGTGTCGTTGCGCGGGGTGCTGGCCGAGGCCGGCAGGCACGCCACCGTCCTGCTCGCCACCCACCAGACCGAGGACGTGGCCGCGCTGTGCGACCGCGTGGTCGTGCTCGACGGGGGACAGGTCCGGTTCGAGGGCACCGTCCCCGGGTTGCTCGCGACCGCGCACGGCCGGGTGTGGCTGGCGCAGACCGCCGACCCGGCGGCACAGGTGTCCTGGCGAACCCCGGACGGCCGTTACCGCAACGTCGGCGGCCGGGCGCCGGTGGACGCCGAGCTGACCGATCCGACCCTGGAAGACGCCTATCTGATCCTGCGCGGCGCCGCCGCGCGCGACACGGAGGTAGCAGCATGAGCGCCATCGCGTTTCCTGCGCCGGTGAGGGCCGAGCATCCTTCGACGTTGGCCCAGCTCGCACGGCTCGAAGCAGTCCGGTACGCCAAACACCCGCTGTTCCTGCTCGGGTTCGCGCTCGCCCTGGTGTGCGAGGCAGGCACCTTCGGGCCGATCGAGCTGGACCGCCAGGTGGTCCCCGCGTTCTTCATCGGCCTGCTCGGCATCGTGGTCGGCGCCCGGTTGACCCGCACGATCGATCGCGCGAACCCGCTGCTGGAGTCGGTGCCGACCAGCGAGGCGACTCGCACCGCCGCTCTGTGCCTGGCATGTTCGGTGCCGATGAGCGCCGGGCTGGTGACGGTGCTGTTCCACCGCGCGTTCCTGGCAGCGAACCCGGTCCCGGACTTCACCTACGGCACCTACCACGGCTGGCAGCTGGTCATCATCCAGTTCGTGCTGCCGGTGCTCGCCTGTGCCGGCGGACCACTGCTCGGGGTGGCGGTCGGCCGCTGGCTCCGGCTGCCGGGAGCTGCGCTGCTCAGCTTGCTCGTCGTCATGGTGTGGTCGATGATCGTCTCGTACGCGCCCATGCAGAACATGGACGCCAACACCTGGCCGTCGCGGATCCTGCACCTGGCCGGTCCGTACACGGCGTGGGCATCGAGTGACGCGAGCGAACTCCCACCGACGACCGTCACGTCGTTCACCGGGTCGACGCTGTGGTTCGCCGTCTGGACCGTTGCGCTGTGTGCTCTGGCGGCCTGCGGGGCGCTGTGGCACGACCGCGGTGCCCGGTCACGTCGGTTGCTGAGCGTCGGTCTCGGCTGGATCGCGATCGCACTCGTCGCCTTGGTCCTGGCGGTGCTGGGTGGCAACACGCACTTGTTCAACACGACGGTCGACGGCACCGTGCCCACCGACACTGCGGCGCAGTGAGTCCGCTCGCCCGGGCGCTGTTGCGAACCGTCCCCTGGGCGCCGGTCGTCGGTATGACGGCCGGCGTCGCCGTCCTCTTCGGGTGCGCGATCCTGTTGCGGCACAGCGCTATTTCCGGGCTCCTGGTGGTTGTGGCACTCGGCGCGGGCGCTGGCTGTGCAGCGTTCCTGCTCGACGAACCGGCGGTCGAGATCGCCGACGCGACGCCTGCGTCCCGGGGTCGTCGGGCCGGGTGGAGAGTGGCGCTCGCGCCGCTGGTCGTCGGTGTGCTGGTGGTCGGCTTGCTCGCCCTCGGCGGGTTGGATCCTGCGACGCACTGGTCGCGGCTGTGGGTGGTCGGTCTGGCCGGGACCCTGCTGGGACTCGGTGCGGCCGCTGGTCTGAAGCGCGGCGGGCGTGCTGCTCCTGGCGACCTGGCGGCGGTGCTCGCGTGCGGTGCGGTGGTGCTGATCGCGCTCGCGAACCCGCTGCAGCGGTGGGTGCCGGGGCTGCCCCTCGGTGCGGGGGAGTCGGCGGCGCGAAGTGTGGTCATGTGGGTCGCGCTCGGTGTGGTCGGGGCGCTCGCTACCGTCGCGCTCGAGCGTGACCCGGGGCGCTGAGGGCGCGCACTGGCGTCGCTCACAGCGTCGCGCGCACCCGCTCGCTCCAGTCGCTGATCAGCCCGGCCAGCGCCCGCGGCCGCTCGTGGATCAGCGCGTGCCCGGCGCCATCGATCACCGCCACCGTCGTCCTCGGGTAGATGTCGAGCAGGTGCACCGCATCGTCGAATCCGACTGTGGTGTCGTGCAATCCGGCGGCGACTAGCGTCGGGTACGAGTACGTCCCGTGCCCCATGTCGATCGGGAACTCGGTGAAGATGTCGGTGAGGGCGCTCTCGTTCACCAGGCTCGCGCTCGGCACCACGCTGTCGCGGTAGCGGCGGCCGGTTGCCGGGGTCCGGACGACGAAGTATTCGTCGAAGCCGGCGTGCTGGGAGGGGTCGAGCTCGTCATACGCCCTGTCGTCCTGCACGACGACTTTTGGGGACGGCCGCTCGCCGACGCTCTCGGACAGCGGGCAGATCAGGGCGAGTCCGGCGACCAGGTCCGGCCGGCGCGCGGCGAGTCCGCGTGCGAGGTAGGCGCCATACGACTGCCCGAGCACGAGCGCCGGCCCGTGGACGGTTCGTTCGATGAACGCCCCGAGCGCGGTCACGACGTCGTTGTTGCTGGCCAACCCGACCGCCGTGGACCGGCCCATGGCCGGCAGATCCGGGTAGATCCGGCGGCAGTCGCCGTCGGGGAGCAGCGGCTCCAGACCGGCCTCCAGCTCACGGTGATCCACCGCGACCCCGTGCAGCGCCACGAGAGGCAGGCCGCTGCCGTGCTCGACGTAATGGATCACGAGATCATCGATCCGGCACTCCATTCGACAACGCTACCCGCGCCGCGGGCGGTTAGTCTTGGTGTAGTCGCCTGGGCACACGAGATGCGCCGCACGCACGCGGCGCTGCGAAAAGCGTTGGAGGCGGCCCGCTCGCCGGGCGCGGCCCTTGGTGATCAGGAGCTGCTGCTGCACTGCCGCGGGTTCTGCAGCGCCCTCGAAAAGCACCACCAGGGTGAGGAATTGATCCTCTTCCCTGCACTCGAAGCCACCCATCCCGAACTGGCGACGGTGCTCCGTGCGCTGGTAGAGGATCACGGGCTCATCGCGGAGTTGCTGTCGGCGATGGGGGAGGCGCTCGCATCGGATGCGCCGGTCGTCGAGCTGGAACGGCAGTTGGACGGCATCGGCGCGATCATGGAGAGCCACTTCCGGTATGAGGAGCGGCAGCTGCTGGGTGTGCTCGACACGCTCGAGTTGCGTGCCGATGTCGGCGAGGTGTTCGGGCCGGTCGAGGTCGCCGGCGACATACCCTGACTGGATGCGTCTTTTCTCACTGCTCGTCACCGCGCTGCCGCTGGTCGCCGTGGTGGTGGTCGTGCTGCTGGTGATTCGCACCAGCCGCAAGATGCCTGCGAAGGGCCGTGCCCGGTATGACGTCGCGAACGGCTCCGGGGTCTGGTACGCGCAGGTGCGCGCTCCGGGAATCCGCCTGACGACGCTCCGCAACATGCTGAACGACTGGGGCCTGCTGCAGGTGGATGGCGGGCAGGTCACCTTCACCCCGGACGGCGCACAGACCCCGGCGTGGAGCGTTCCCGCGACCCGGATGCGCGTGCAGTGGCCCTCCGGGATCGGCACCACGTTCAATGCCGAAGTGCCGCAGGTCGGCAAGGTCACCATCGAGCCGAGCACGAGCCGGAGGGCGCGGTGGCGCTCGGCCGGCTCGTGGCCGGGCTCCGATCTGCGCACCACGCAGGACGTGGTCACGATCCTGCACGGGTGGGGCGCGCGGGCGTAGCTGGGCGGTCCGGTCGAGTATGCCGGGAAGCGGTCGCCGACCCCGGAGTGTTTGTCCACATCCCCCTGTCGTGACCTGTGGACGATGAGCCGGTTTTGCAGGGGATGTGGATAACAACTTGTTCCGAAAATGCTTGTATTGCAGTAGTATTCGTGACATACTCGAACACATGAACGAGGAACCGCGGGACAACGGACCAGGCGCCGGCGGCGTACTGGACGTGACCGCGGTGCGCGCCTTCCACGACCGCCTCGACACGCCCCTGACCGCCGGTGACGGCGCCGATGTGGAAGCCCTGGTGGAAGAGTTACGGGTCCTGGACGAGTTACGCAACGCGATCACCGCCCGGCAGGCGCGGGCGGTCGTGGCAGTGCACGACGCCCAAACCGCCCGCGACATCCCGCGCGGGATCACCGCGGCGGACACGACCCGGGTGGTCGGCTCGCAGGTCGGGTTCGCCCGCCGGTGCACCCCACACCAAGGTGCCGCGTTCGTGGGGTTGTGCCACGTGCTGGTGGGGCACATGCCGCACACGCTGGCCGCGCTCGCCGCCGGCGTCATCTCCGAGTGGGACGCGACCCGGATCGTGCGGGAAACCACCGGCCTGACCGGTGACCAACAATCCGGCGTCGACGCCGGGATCCGCGACCACCTCGGCACCGCCGCCAGCACCCGGCTGGCCGCACTGGCGAAAGAGCAAGCCATGCTGGTGGCCGCCGAGGCGGTCGCGGCACGCCGCCGCGCCGCCCAAGCCCGGCGTGGGGTGAGCCTGCGACCCGCCGGCGACACCATGGCCTACCTGACCGCCCTGTTACCGGTCAAGGACGCCCTGGCGTGCATGACCGCCCTCGAAGACGCCGTCACCACAGCGCGTGAAGCCGCCGCCGACGCCGGGGCAGACCCCGGCAGTGTGCACCGGGGGCAGGTGATGGCCGACACCCTGGTCGAACGCGTCACCGGCAGGGCGAAAGCGCACGACGTGTTCGGGGTGACGGTGAACCTGCTCATGCCCCTGGACACGCTGCTGGGCGACACGCCCGCGCACGTGCCCGGGTACGGGCCGGTGCCGGCGGACCTGGTGCGTGAATGGGTGGCCACCGGGGACCCGACCGGTCCGCGGCTACGCCGGTTGTTCACCCACCCCGGCACCGGCGACATCATCGGCATGGAGTCCCGTGCCCGCCGCTACCCGGGGTTGCTGGCCCGCCTGATCCTGTTCCGCGACCAGACCTGCCGCACGCCCTGGTGCAGCGCGCCGGTGCGGCACACCGACCACATCACCAGGCACACCGACGGCGGCGCCACGTCCGAACGCAACGGGCAAGGACTGTGCGCCCGCTGCAACTACGCCAAAGAACACCCCGACTACCACGTCACCGGCCACGCCGGACACACGAGCTGTCAAGTCCCGGGTTTGGTTGAGGCTCAGCGGGTTTGATTTTCTTATGCTGCGCTGGTCGCGTGTTGCGCCCAGTACGCTGCTTCGACCTCGACCGGAGGTTGATAGTTGAGCATGGAGTGGATCCGGTCTTGGTTGAACCAAGCAACCCAGTCCGCGGTCGCGGTCTCGACGTCGTCGATGCCGTCCCAGGGGCCGTCGAGGTGGATGAGTTCGGCCTTGTACAAGGAGTTCAGCGCTTCGGCCATCGCGTTGTCGTAGGAGTCCCCACGGGACCCGACGGACGCGACCGCGTCGGCCTCCTCCAGCCGGTGGGCGTACCGCAACGCCCGGTACTGCACGCCCCGATCACTGTGGTGGACAAGGCCGTTGACGTCATGCCCGTCACGGCGGCGGGCGAACAGGCCCATGTTCAACGCGTCCAACGCCAGGTCGGTGTACATCCGGGTGGAGGCCTGCCAGCCCACGATCATCCGGGAGAACACATCCAGCACGAACGCCACGTACACCCAGCCGGTCTCGGTGCGCACGTAGGTGATGTCCGCGACCCACAATTTGTTCGGGGCGGCCGCGACGAACTGCCGATCGACCAGGTCCTTGGGCCGGCCGGTCTCTGGTGCCGGCCGGGTGGTGCGAGGGAACTTCCCGCGTACCGTGCCGCGGATACCCAGCTGCTTGCACAGTCGCTCCACGGTGCACCGGGCCACGTCGATCCCGTCGCGGTTCAGCTGCGCGTGGATCTTGCGGATCCCGTAGACCCGCATCCGCCGGTCGGCGTGGATGCGCATGATCTCCTCCTTCAACTCGGCATCGCGGCGGGCGCGTGCCGAGGGCGGTCGCTTCTTGTGGGCGTAGTACGTGCCGGGGGCGATCTTGACGTCCAGTTCGGCGGAAAGGACGCGGCAGATCGGTTCGACACCCCAGCGGTGCCGGTGCTCGTCGATGAACGCGACGACTACCTGGATGGGCGGTCGGTGAAAGTCGGCCCGGGGCGCGGTGTCCGCCGCAGGGGCGGATTCCGTTTCCCCGGGCCGCTTCCCGAACCCGGCGTGCACCTTTCAATGCACCGGGCTCTCCACAGGTCTGCTCAGGCAGCCTGCCCCTGGGCCGGTTGTGGCCAGGGGCTGGGGATGAGTGTTCCGCGGTATCGGTACCAGTTCGTGCGGACCTTGGCCGGGTCGTACAAGACGACCCGGTCGTCCGCGGGCCACCACCTGCCGCCGCAGTACCGGCGGCGTAGGTCCTTCCACGTGGCGTGACGGTGCTTGCGCCGCATCCAGTTCCACACCCGCGACCACACGACGTGGTTGAGGTAGGAAAACACGCGCGACGACACCCCGTGCCGGAAGTAGCCGCACCAGCCACGGACCGCGTTGTTCACGCGTCGCAGCAGCTCGGCCAGTGGTTGGCTCGTGCCGACCTGCCGGGACAGCGACTTGACCTTCCTGGTCACGCGCCGCACCGCAGCGCGTGAGGGGTAGGTGTAGACGTAGTACCGGCTGGTTCCCCTCTTACGGTGGCGTTGAAGATGCCACCCCAGGAAGTCCAGTCCCTCATCGATGTGGGTGATCAACGTCTTGTCCGGCGAGAGCCGTAACCCGATCGTTGCCAGCACGACGGCGATCTGCTCGCGAAGAACAGCCGCGTCCTGCCGAGTGCCTTTGACCATCAGACACCAGTCATCGGCGTACCGGACCAACCGCACCGACGGCAGCCCGTGACGGCGACGCCGGTGTCGCTGGTCCTTACTGGCGCGCGGCCCGCCCGGGTGAGCCGCGATGTGCTCATCCAGCACGGACAACGCGATGTTCGCCAACAACGGTGACAGCACTCCACCCTGCGGGGTACCCGCGGTGGTCTCTTCAAAGGCCCTGGCCTCATCCATCAGCCCGGCCTTCAAGAACGCCCGCACCAGCGCGATCACGCGCTTGTCCTTGACGCGACGACGCACCAGCCCCAACAAGGCCGTGTGGTCGATCTCGTCAAAGCACGCCTTGATGTCTCCTTCCAGCACCCACTGGTAACAGCGTGGGCGGCTGGCCAGGTAACGCACCTCGGCGACCGCGTCATGCGCGCGGCGGTTCGGGCGGAAACCGTACGAGCACGGCAGGAAGTCCGCCTCGAAGATCGGCTCCAACACCAGCTTGACCGACGCCTGCACCACCCGGTCCGCGATGGTCGGGATCCCCAACCGTCGCTTCCCACCGGACGGCTTCGGAATCATCCGCTGCCGCACCGGTAAGGCCCGAAACGTCCCGTCACGCAACGCCGCCCGAAGATCGGCCAGGAACACGTCCACACCGATCCCGTCCGCAACACTGACGGCAGTTCGTCCGTCGACCCCGGCAGTACGTGCGCCGGTATTTCCCGCGACCCGATCCCACGCCACCAAAAGGAACGCCGGATCGGCAACGAGGTTGAACACGTCACGAAACCGCTGATCACGATCCCGCAGCGCCCAACCATGCAGTTTGGTCTGAATCTTCAGTACCCGCTGCTGCGCCGTGAACAGCGCAGCTTCCAGTTCGTCGGTATTCACCATCGACACCCGCCCATGTGGGACGGGAACCTCCTGATCTTCCAGTGACACAACCTGCTCGACCTGCTGGCCCGCTTCGCCCTGTGCCCGGCTTTCCCGGACTCCTACGGCGGGTCGTCACGCCCGCGACTACTACCAGGCCTCCGCCCCACCCCGCGGCGCACCGGTGGTGACCGACCCGAGCCCGGACAACGGGCTCTCGCACCACGGGGTGGTTCCCACGTTCACCATGTCTCGATCAGCCAGTCCGGCACCCAGCTCTACCCCGGCAGCATCGCTGCGGCTACGCCGTAGCCCTTCACCGCAGCCTTCCCACCGTCAGAGCTACACGGCTTCGAAGTCACCCACCGGTCACCACACGGTGCCCGATGAGCGTGCGCTGCGCACCGGCCCAGATCTACCAGGTTCGAGCCGGCTTCGCGATTACGGGGCGTCAACCACTGGTTCGCTCTCGCTGTACCCTCTGACCTCGCCTCACAGGCCCGCACCGTCTGGCAGTACCGGCACGCCCTGCGCTTGTCGGGGCCGCTTGCCACCCGGCGCGAGTCACCACCCGCACCAGGCTGCCCCCAGGCTTCACCAAGCTGCTACGACAACCCGGCGGAGACGGTCTCCCACCGCCTCTCGATAACACGGCGCCTCGTGGCGCACAACTCCGCCGCGAAGAAAGCCGCGGCCGACTTCAGGATCTCGTTACTCCGACGTAGTTCCCGGTTCTCCTTCTCCAGCAACCGGATCCGCGCCTCGGAGTCCTCCGGCTCGACCGGTAGATCCGCCGCTTCGGCCTTACGGACCCACATCCGCAACGCCTCCTTGTGCACCCCCAGTTGCTCGGCGACCCGAGCGATCGCGCCAGTACGCGTATCGGGGTCACGACGGGCCTCCACGGCCAACCGGGTCGCACGCTCACGCAACTCCAGCGGATACTTCACATTCGCCATGATCGATGGGATTCCTTCCAGGAAATCTGGCTTCCCCTCAATCAAACCAAGGACGATTCACACATCATCTGGTGCGATCCAGCTTCGTGCCGCCGGCACCGATCCGGGCGTTGCGGGACTTGACTCGGTCCCGGGAGGCCATCGTGCACGAGCGAACCCGCACGATCAGCCGCTTGGAGAAGCAGTTGGAAGATGCCGGGATCAAACTCTCGGTGGTGGCCAGCAACCTGGCTGGGGTGTCGTGTCACGACATACTGACCGCGATGGTCGCCGGGCAACACGATCCGATCGCCCTGGCAGACCTGGCCCGGGCCAGCATGCGTAACAAACGCCCCGATCTGCAGCGGGCACTGACAGGGCGGTTCACCGAGCACCACGCGTTCTTGGTGAGGATGTCTTTAGACCGCATCGCTCAAGACGATGCCGCGATCACGCAGTTGACCGAACGGATCGAGCAGTACATCGAGCCCTTTCGCGGGCTCCGGGACCTGATGTGCACGATCCCGGGAATCAGTACCACTGTCGCGGAGGTGGTCATCGCCGAGACCGGCGGCGATATGCGTGTCTTCCCGACCGCGGCGCACTTGGCGGCGTGGGCCGGGGTCGCGCCGGGCCAGAACGAGTCCGCCGGCCGCAAGAAATCGACGACGACTCGTCCCGGTGACTCTCACCTCAAAGCCGCGCTTGGCATCGCCGCGTTATCGGTCTCTCGCAGCAACACCACCCGCCTGGCTGCCCGGTATCACCGCATCGCCGCCCGACGGGGAAAGCTCAAGGCCGTCGTCGCGATCGAACGCACACTACTGAGCATCATCTGGGCGATGGCCCAGTCGGGCCAGCCCTACCAAGAACCCGGCCCGGACTACTACACCCGGCTACGCCCCGACCGCACCAAGGCACGAGCCCTGAAAATGCTCCACGACCTCGGCTACAACGTCACCCTCCAGCCCGCAGCCTGACGCCGGCACCACACAACGCAACTCACCTATCTTCGTTACAGGTCCGCGCCACCCCGCGCTGGCTGAGTAGGTGACCCCGTCACGCCGCGGTGGCCGAGTAGCCGTGGGGGAGCGCAGCGGAGGAACGGCGTATCGAGGTCCCGCGCGTACGCAACCGACCCCACGAGCCGATACGTTTCGGGGCAAACGTATCGAAGAAATGTTCGCATAACCTCTGTACTTCCTGAACGTCACCCGATAGAATCATGACAACGAAACAACCCAGGGGACAGGGGGACTCGACCACCATGGCCATCGATTCACCCCTGCGCATCCCCGGTCAACCGGCACCGGTGGAAGCGGATACGACTTGCTGGGACGGGCCCGATCCCGCCCGGCGGCCGGAGCCGGGCCTGGGGCCACGGCTGGCCGAGCAGGTGAGGGCCGTGGCCGACGCGCTGGACCAGTTACCTCGCGTGTTCGACCAGCTCGGTCAAGGCCAACTCACCGACCTGGTCAGTGTGTTGCTGGGTGTGCAGGAGCGGGCCGGGCAGGTGGCCACGCTGGCGACGGCGAACGCGTGCGAACGGGGTGTGGTGGATGCCTCGGACGCGGCCACCACCACCGGGTGGGTGCGCGCCCGGGCGCAGGCCGCCGGCACCAGTATCGAACCCTCGGCCGCGTCTACGGTGTCGGTGGTGGCCGAGGCGTGCCGGGACCGGCGCAACCACGTGATCGCCGCCGCGGTCCGCGACGGGTCCTGCACGCTGGCCACCGCCCGGACCGCGTTGCGGCAGACCGCGAAAGTCGCCGAGGTGTTGCCGGCCGCGGCCCGCGAAGACATCCAATCCTGGTTCCTGCAACTGGACCCGGCGCTGGGGTCCCGGGGCGTGACGGAACTGACCCGGCGGATCATCGCCAACTATGCCGCGGACAAACTGTCGGCCGAGGACGCGCACCTGGAGAAGGTGGAGTCGTTGACGTGGCGGACCCTGCCGACCGGGATGATCCGGTTGATCGCGGACCTGTGCCCCGCCAACGCGGCGATCCTGAAACAGGCCATCAACGCGTTGTCCGCACCTCACCCCGCCCACACCAAGGACACCAGCACCACCGAGACCACGGGCGAGACCACCACCAGCCAGGAGAGCAACCCCACCGGCGCCACCGGCGCCACCGGTGCCGCGGGCGACCGTGAGCCCGGGCCCACCCACGACGCGGACACCACCACCGGTGACCTCCAGGACACCACCGGTGACGCTGGTGACTCGACCGGTCACGCCGGTGCCGCGTTCGGCCTGCACCCCGATGTCCAGCACGACGACTGCGACGGTGACGTCGATGGCGCGGCCACCACCGCCACCAGCACGGGCGGCACCAGCAATGGCGCCACCAGCACAGGTGCCGTGCCCGAGCGGGTGCGGGATGAACGAACCCCGGGGAAACGCCGGGTGGACGCGCTGATGGACCTGGTCGCCGCCGGCGCCAAGACCGTGTGCGGGGACGGGATGGGCATCGGTGCCGGCGCCACCGTCCTGGTCACGATGGACCTACACCGGCTCCTCACAGACTTGGACGGTGCGATCACCATCGGCGGGGAGATCCTCGACGCCGGGACCGCCCGCCGGTTGGCGTGTGATGCCGACCTGATCCCGATGGTGCTCGGCACCAAGAGTCAACCCCTGGACGTGGGGCGACGAGAACGATTGGCCACCACAGGGATACGGGCCGCCGTCGTCCACCGAGACATGGGATGCACCTTCCCCACCTGCGACCGACCACCAGGATTCTGCGAGATCCACCACATCCTGCCCTGGTGGGCCGGCGGCGACACCGCGTTGGACAACTCTGCCATGCTCTGCCGGCGACATCACCAGATCGTCCACCGCCACGGCTACACCGCCACCATCACCAGCGACGGGGTGCACTGGGACCTGACCGAAGGCGCCATGCCCGGCTGGGCCGCCGACAAGGTCGCCTGACCACCAGGTGCGCGGGACCTCGATCACGGTCTCGCCTAACGGCTCGACCTACTCGGCCACCGCGGAAATCAACGCCGCTGAAAATGGGCGGTGCTGAAATGGGTTGCGCGGGGCGATGACTCGGCCGCCGCGGGTGTGTGCGGGACCTCGATCACGGTCTCGCCTAACGGCTCGACCTACTCGGCCACCGCGGCGTGTGCGGGACCTCGATGCGGGCTCGTTCCTCGCCCTTACTCGGCCACCGCGGGAATGGCCGGGCGCTTGAATGGCTGGTGCTGAAAGGGGTTGCGTGGGGTGGTGATTCGGCCGCCGCGGGTGTGTGCGGGACCTCGATGCGGGCTCGTTCCTCGCCCGTACTCGGCCACCGCGGACATGACTGTCGATGGTTCGGTGGGCGCGGCGCCTGCCGATAGTGTCAGCGTGCGCACTGGTGGTTACGCCGTTCGATCCGAAGGAGGAGCCTTGACCGACCGACCTGAGATCGTGTGCATCTGCGGCTCCCTCCGGTTCGCCGAAGAGATGCTTGCCGCGAACCTCGACCTCACCCTCGCAGGTGCCATCGTCGTGGCACCGGGCATCTTCACCCGTCCGGAGGACGGCGCGCGGCGGCTCACCGACGAGCAGAAGACCGCGCTGGGCGCGCTCCATCTGCGAAAGATCGACCTCGCCGACCGGGTGGTGGTGGTCAACCCCGGCGGGTACATCGGCGAGACCACCAGCAGGGAGATCGCGTACGCCCGCGCAGCCGGCAAACCGGTCTCGTTCACCGATCCGGGCTGATCGACCGCCAGGCACCCAGCAAGCCGGCCACTGACCCCGGTCTGTCTGTGGGGTTCGAACGAGTTGCCGCACAAGCAATTTCGCGAGTGGGGTGATCCGGGTTCCGGTCGAGCAGCAGCACCTGGATCATCCGACCCAGGTTGAACACGGTCGTCCGCTCATCGATGACGGCACCTCGCGTGGACTCCTCCGGGGCCATGAACCGCGTCGACCCCGGAAGGATGCCCGTCGAGTTGACGTACGGACCACGGTGGTAGCACTCGAAATCCATGACCTTGATCACACCAGCTGTGAAGTCGTACATCAGGCACCCGTCGTAGAAATCACCGGCGATCCAGCCCGCCGCGGCGAGATCTACGTGCAGGTCGACGACGGAGTCGAGAGCAGCCACAATCGCACCGGTCGGTAACGACCTGAACCGGTTGAAAGCCTGCGCGGGGTCGTCCCGCAGCCCGGCAGGGGCGCGGACCAGTTCACCGTCGAACCACGCCGACACGGTGAGCGCTCCTTCGTCGGTCTCGACGATGCGCTCGACCGGGACCAGCGCTGCGTGCCGGGTTGCGGTCGACACCTCCGCCGACAGCACCAGCGCCTGCGAGCGTTCCGCTCTGGAGGCACCACCCGGGCTGAGTGCGTCGACCCCGGGTGTCTTGACGAACCAACGGCGTCCGGAGCCGTCGCGGATGCCGTAGGAGATGTGGCCGGAGTCCTGCGTGCGCGAGTCGAAGACCGCGAACACTTCACCGATCCGATCGACCGCGTCGGTCAGTGTGCCGCCGGTGACCGTCCGCTCGATCGTCATACCGCCATCCTGGGTGATGTCCCGGCTCAACCGCGAATCGCCGAGACCGCGCTCAGGACGCCCAACACCACCATCACCGCGGCAGCGACCCGGGTGATCCAGGCCATCGGCAACACCCGCAACAGGGTCCTGCCGCCGAGGATGGCCAGCAGCGCGACCGCCCACAGACCGAGGGTCGCTCCGATGCCGACCGACAGCGGGTCGTGATATTTCGCAGCGAGATTCGCGGTCAGGATCTGCGTCAGGTCACCCCATTCGGCGATGAAGATCACGCCATACCCGAGCGATGCGACCTTGAAGAAGCCCGCGCCGTCGAACCGGCCCGACACCGCATCCGCGCTCTCCGCCTCACCTTCCGCCTCGACCTCTTCGGGGTGCGCGCCCTCCCGCCAGATCAGCCAGGCGCCCAGGACGAACAGCGCCGCGACCAGTGCCTCGAGGACCCGACCCGGCAGCAGGTGCAACAGTTGGCCGGCGAAAACGGCGATCGCGACATGGGTGAGGAAGGCCGCCGCGATGCCGCTGAACACCCACGGCCACGGGAACCGGGTGCCGAGCACCAGGCCGGCGACGGCGCTCTTGTCCGGGAGCTCCGCCACGAAGGCGAGTGCGAACACCGTCGCGATAACTCCGAGGTCGAACACGAAAATCCTTGGCTTCGGGCCGATCCGCCGTGCCGGCAAAAAAAGAGGACGAGCACGTCGAACCGGCAGCGGGTTGCTGTCATGGTCCGAACGTCTCGTCCGGTCACCGGCTCGGTGACCCCGGACACCGGGCGGCGCGCCGCCAGTATGTCGACATCCGGTCGAGGGACTACTCCCGTTCAGGGAACAGGTTAACGAGGAAGCAACGCAGATGCACATCGGCGGAGCGGAAGAGTGGGTGTGACTCCCCTCGGAGGTGGGGCTAGCACTACTGCGCCATCGCGATTCGGTGCCTAGCGTCGGATGCGTGAAACGGAATCGGGGGTTGGACGTGGCATCGGTCGCCGACGCGATCCGGTTGGACGCGGTCAGCAAGGTGTACGGCACCGGCGTGGGCGCCGTCAGCGCTCTCGATGACGTGTCCGTCACGATCCCGGGCGGCAGCTTCACCGCGGTCATGGGACCTTCCGGATCCGGCAAGAGCACGTTCCTGCACTGCGCCGCCGGACTCGACCGGCCGACAACGGGATCGGTGCACCTGGGTGCGGCGGCGCCCGATCTCGCCGCACTGTCCGAGACGGAGCTCACCCTCGTCCGGCGCCGACACGTCGGCTTCGTGTTCCAGGACTTCAACCTCGTCCCGTCGCTGACCGTCCGCCAGAACGTGACGCTCCCACTACGGCTCGCCCACCGGCGCATGCGACGCGCCGACGTGACGGAGCTCCTCGCCCGGGTCGGGCTCGGCGGGCGCGCGGATCACCTGCCGTCCCAGCTGTCCGGAGGTCAGCAACAGCGGGCCGCCATCGCCCGGTCCCTGATCACCCATCCCGACGTCGTGTTCGCCGATGAACCCACCGGTGCGCTCGACACCGCAAGCGCGCGCGAGATCCTTGCGTTGCTGCGCGCGGCCGTCGACGACTACCGGCAGACCACGGTCATGGTCACGCACGACCCCGTCGCCGCGTCATGGGCGGACCGGGTCGTCTTCCTCGCCGACGGCCGGATCGTGGACATCGTTGCCGCGCAGCCGGCGGACCGCATCGCCGACCGGATGACCCGGCTCGGGTCGTGGGCCTGATGCTGCTGCTCGCGCTGAGCTCCCTGCGCCGGCGCAAGGCTGCCGTCGTCGGAGCCTTCCTGGCGTTGTTCAGCGCTGCGGCGATGGTGTGCTCGTGCGGTGCCCTGCTGGAGACCGGGATCCACGGCACGGTCGCCCCGCAGCGGTATGCCGGGGCGCCTGTCGTCGTCACTGCCGACCAGCAGGTGCACTGGACGAAGGTGAAACACAAGCACGGGAAGACGAAGACCAAGACGAAGTCGAAGGCGTTGGCCGACCGGGCGTGGCTGGCGCCCTCCGTCGGCGTCCGGCTCAACCGGATCAGCGACGCCATCGTTGTGCCGGACAGAACGTTCCCCGCCGAAATCTTCATCGGGACAGGGAGATTCATCCCCGGCGAGGGCGGCAGGACCGTCGGGCACAACTGGGCAGCGGCACAGCTCACGCCATACCACCTGGTGGCGGGAAGACCGCCGACGAAGCCCCGGCAGGTCGTCGTCGACGCCGGTCTTGCACACGCGACCGGACTCGACGTCGGGTCGACCACCGGCATCCAGTCCACCGGTGCACCCGGGGAGTATGTCGTCGTCGGTATCGCGCAGCCGCGCAACCCGGTCACCGACGAATCGGCCATCTTCTTCAGCGACGTCGAGGCGAAAACCCTTGCAGCGCATGGTGGCTCGGTGTCCGCCTACGGTGTCTTCGGGGTCCGTCCGGATCGGGTTCGCAGCGCGCTCCAGGGCACCGCGGCACAGGTCGCGACCGGTGACGATCGGGGGACCGCCGAGTTCCCGGAGGCGACCGCAGCCCGGGCCCGACTCACCAGCATGGGCGGTGCGATGGGCGGGACCGCGGTGCTGGTCGCCGGTCTGGTCCTCGTGGGGATCTTCTCGCTGTCGGTCCAACAACGGCACCGCGAGCTGGCGCTGCTCCGTGCGGTGGGGGCCACGCCGCGCCAGGTGCGGCGGTTGATCGGTCGTGAGGCACTGGTGCTGGGCCTGGCGGCCGCGACGCCCGGGGCCCTGCTGGGTCTGCCGTTGGCTGCTGCCATCCGGGCGGAATTCGTCTCGGCCGGGGCGGTCCCGGGCACGGTCACCCTCACGCGAGGCCCGCTGCCTGTCATGGGTGCGGTGTTGGTGACCGTCCTGGCCGCCGTGGTCGCGGCACGGATCTCGGCGCGACGGATCAGCCGGATCAGACCGGTCGAAGCACTCGCCGAGTCTGCGGTGGAGCGGGGCCGGGTCGGAACGGTCCGTGTGACGGCCGGGCTGCTGTGCGCCGCCGGTGCGGGCGCGGTCAGTGCGGTGCTGACCCACCTGCACACCGAGCCGGCAGCGACCCCGGTGACCTATCTGGCCGTCCTGCTCTGGTTGTTCGCCGCCGGGCTGCTCGGACCGATCCTGGCGAGGGCTGCCGTCGCCGTGCTCGGCGTCCCGGCGCACCTTTCACCGGTGGGTGGCTACCTCGCCGTCCAGAACTCGCGGCTGCGCAGCCGGCGGCTCGCCGCGGTCATGACACCCCTCGCGCTGCTCATCGGTATGACGAGCACGATCCTCTTCGTGCCGGCCACTCTCACCTCCGCGGCGCGATCCCAACTCGGTGCCGGTCTGCACGCCGACCGGGTCGTCGCATCCTCCGGTCCAGGGGTCGCAGACCGCGTCGTCGACCGGCTGCGTCGCACCGCGGGTGTGTCCGCCGCGGTGCCGGTCACCCGTTCGACGATCTGGGTGGGCCGGGACAAGCGGAGCGCCGAGGGCATCGGCCGGCACGGCGTCGACCAGGTGATGGACCCCGACGTCACGAGCGGGTCGCTGGCGGCACTGCGCCCCGGGACCATCGCGATGAGCGACCGGGCGGCTGACGGCAGGCACCTCGGCGACATCGTCCGGGTGACGCTCGGGGACGGGACGAAAGCGACATACCGGCTGGTCGCAACCTACCGCCGCGGGCTCGCGTTCGGCGACACCCTGCTGCCCTTCACCACGTTGCGCCGGCACCAGGACGACCCGCTGGCGACCGCGGTGCTGGTGCGCGGGGCGGTCGATCCCACGATCGTGCGGGACACCCCCGGCCTCCGGGTGGAGACCGGCGCGGCCTACCTGCGGTCCGTCGACGACCGGGGCTGGGGCAACGCGGCCGTCGACTTCGTCTTCGTGGTGCTCATCGTCGTCTTCAGCTCGATCGCCACGATCAACACCCTGGCGCTCGCGACGATGGCCCGCTCGCGGGAGCTGTCGCTGCTGCGCCTCGTCGGAGCAACGATCCGGCAGGTGCGCGGCCTGCTGCGCTGGGAACTCGCGTTCGTGCTCGCCCTCGCCGCGGCGGTCGGCGGCGGCGCGGCATACGTCGTCCTGTGCGGTTTCAGCACCGGGATGACCGGCTCGTCCACCCCGACGATCGAACCGGTGGTGCTGTGCCTGCTGCTGCTCGGTGCGGTCGCCACCGCAGCGGTGGCCACGTTCGTCCCCGCCGCAATCCTGTTGCGGCGGAACGCCGCAGCAGAAGTCGCAACCCGGGGCGGCTAGCCTTGGTGACGTGAGCCACTTCCTCGATCGGTCCGAGATCAACGACCGGCTCGCGGATACCCCGTGGCAGGACGTCGATGTCACTCCGCAGATCGCGTCCACCAACGACGAACTCATGCGCGACCCGCGACCCTGGCGTGCGCTCCTGACCGACAACCAGACCGAGGGACGGGGCCGGGTGGACCGCAGCTGGGTCGTTCCCCCGGGACGGTCGATCGCGCTGTCGGCGACGCTGCCCCTGCCGCAGGACGCAACCCGGTGGGGCTGGGTCCCGCTGCTCGTCGGTGTCGCGGTGCGTCGTGCCGTCCGTAACCTGACCGGCGCGTCGATCGGCCTGAAGTGGCCGAACGACGTACTCGCCCGGGCCGACGCGCGGCAGCCCTGGGGAAAGCTGGCCGGGATCCTGTGCAACGCCAGCGGCGGTGCCGAACCGACGGTCGTGGCCGGCATCGGCATCAACGTGCACCAGGAACGCGACGAGCTGCCGGTCGACAACGCCACCTCTCTGCACCTGATCGGTCACGACGTGCGCTGCGAGGACCTCGCGGTCGGTGTGCTGCAGGAGCTCGCCGCCGTCCAGCAGGAGTGGGGCGGCCCCGAACTGGACGACGTCTACCGGTCCGCGTGCGTGACGATCGGGCAACAGGTCCGCGTCGAACTGTCCGAGGACGACGCGGTCTCCGGCGAGGCGCTCGACGTCGACCCGATGGGCCGACTGCTGGTGGACACTCCGTCGGGTCCGGTGCCGCACGCGGTCGGGGACGTCATACACATCAGACCGGGGGAGTCCACGGTGCCGCCCGAGCCCAGCCCGCGCGAACGCGCCGCGTTCGTCGACGCCCTCGAGCAGCGATTGCTCGGCAGCCCCCGCACGTTGCGCCGCGCCGACGTCGCCCGCAGCGCAGGCGTGACCACCGACGAGACCCGCCGGCTGTGGCGCGCCCTCGGGTTCGTCAACGCCCGCGACGAGGACACGGTGTTCACCGAGGCGGACGTCAAAGCGACGCGGTCGGTCGCGCGCACCATCAGGGACGGGGCACTCGACGAGGCCACTGTGCTCGGCCTCGCCCGGGCCGTCGGTCGCTCGACCGACCGGCTGGCCATGTGGTCACTGCAGGTCATCACCGACATGGTCATCGGCAGTGACACGCTCGGTGTCGACAGCCGCGTCGCCCGACTGGCCGCCGAGCGCGCGGTCGACGTGGCGGACGATCTGAGCCCGCTGATCGACTATGTATGGCGTAGAAGCCTCGCGGTCGCCATCTCCCGGCTGATCGCCGACTCCGAGCCCGAGTCGCACATCGGCGTCATCCGGACGATCGGCTTCGCCGACCTGGTCAACTTCACCCAGCTGACCCGCCAGCTCAACGAGCGGGAACTGGCTGTGCTGGTCCAGCGTTTCGAGTCGCTCGCGTCCGACATCGTCGCGGCGCACGGTGGCGCGATCGTGAAGACGATCGGCGACGAGGTGCTCTTCTCCCACACCACGGTGGAGGGTGCCACCGCGATCGCCTTCGACCTGCTCGACCAGGCGGCCGCCGACGACCTGATCCCGCGGATGCGGGTGGGGCTGGCGACCGGCCGCGTGCTGGCCCGACTGGGCGACGTCTACGGCAATACCGTCAATCGGGCGGCCCGGCTCACCGGTGCCGCCTCCCCGGGCACCGTGCTCGCCGACACCGATGTCGCCTCAGCTCTTGCGGGCCGGACCGACGTCCGGGCGGTCGCTCGGGAGGCGATCCACCTGGCGGGCATCGGAGAAATCACGTCATGGGTCCTATCCCGGCGCCGCGGCAACTAATGGAACTACTATCGCCACCATGACCCGAGTCTTGCTGGCCGAGGACGACCCTGCAATCTCCGAGCCGCTGGCGCGCGCGCTGCGGCGGGAGGGTTACACCGTCGACGTCCGGGAGGACGGGCTCGCCGCGCTCGACGGAGCACAGAGCGGTCCCGACCTGGTCATCCTCGACCTGGGCCTGCCGTCGATCGACGGGCTCGAGGTATGTCGCCGGCTGCGCAACTCCGGCAGCAGCGTCCCGGTGCTGATCCTCACCGCCCGTGCGGACGAGGTCGACACGGTCGTCGGCCTCGACGCCGGCGCCGACGACTACGTGACCAAGCCCTTCCGGCTCGCCGAACTCCTCGCCCGCGCGCGGGCGCTGCTGCGCCGCACCCCGCCCGACGAGGCCGAGGTCGCACCGCTGGTGCGTCTCGACGCCGAGGCACGGCGGGCGTTCGTCGGTGACAACGAGTTGCAGCTGACCGCAAAGGAGTTCGAGCTGCTGCGCGTCCTGGTGCGCGAGCAGGGCAAGGTCGTCTCCCGTGAGCAGTTGATGCACGAGATCTGGGAGACCGCCTGGCTCGGCTCGACCAAGACCCTCGACATGCACGTGTCGGTCCTGCGGCGCAAGCTGGGCGACGACGCGACCAGCCCCCGATTCATCACCACCGTCCGAGGGGTCGGCTTCCGGTTCGAGCCCACCGGCGGAGATTGATAGCTCTTGCGCGCCAGACTCCTGCGGGCGGGCCCCCGGATAGCCGCTCCCGCGGTGTTGCTCGTCCTCATCCCGGCGCTGGTGCTCGTGCCCGGTTGGTGGCAGCGTGCGGTGCTGGTGGTCGCGGCGCTGATCGGGGCGGCCCTGGTCTGGTGGACCACCGCGCAGGAGGCCGAGGACACGGCCGGCCCGGTCGAGGAGTTGACGCGGCGCGCCGAGCGGGTCGAGGACGGCCCGGTGATCTTCGAACCGCTGCGCAGCGGCATCGACGAGATCGACCGTATCTCGCAGGTTTTCGAGGGGCGCGCCGCCGAGCTGACGGCAACCCTCGCGGCCGAGCGTGACTTCGCGTCGGACGCCAGCCACCAGCTGCGGACCCCCTTGACCGCCCTGCTGATGCGGCTGGACGAGATCTCCATCAGCGACGACATCGGGCAGATCCACGAGGAGGCCACGGTCGGGATCGCGCAGGTCGAGCGGCTCACGACCGTGGTGGACAAGCTGTTGCAGCGGGCCCGCGAGACGCCGTCCGGGCCGCTTCCGACGATCTCGCTCGACTCGGTCATCGCCGAGCTGCAACGCGAGTGGCTACCGGCGTTCGCGGGGGCCCGGCGCAGTGTGAAGGTCAGTGGGGAGCGCGGGTTGCAGGTGGTGGCCAGCCGCAGCGGGCTGTCGCAGATCCTGGCCACCCTGCTGGAGAACACCCTGCAGCACGGCACCGGGACGGTCGAGGTGAAGGCCCGCCGCAACGGCCCGTCGGTGGTCGTGGAGGTCAGCGATCAGGGTGTCGGCGTCGACCCGGCGATCGCGCCGCACATCTTCAAACGTCGCGTCAGCACCGGCGGCACGGGGCTGGGCCTCGCGCTGGCACGTGACCTCGCCGGCGCCAACGGCGGGCGGTTGGAGTTGCGCAGTGCGCAACCCGCGGTGTTCGCGCTGTTCCTCTCGGAGGGCGAGGCCGCCCCGTCGGCGTTGCACCCGCCGAAAGGCTGAGGCGTCATACACCGGCAGGTCAGGCGGACTGCTCGCTGCGATGCCGGTCGTGCTCGAACGGTTCGGCGAGTGCCTCGGTGACCGGCTGCTCCGTGACCGGTTCGTTGCGGAAGACGAAGCGCTTGTAGGCCCAGAACCGGAAGATCGTGCCCCACCCGATGCTGATGATGGCGTTGACGTTGAGCCAGAAGCGGCCCTCGAGGTTCAGCGTGTAGTGCGCGAACGCGACCCACAGTGCCGAGATGCCGAGCGCGATGCCGTTGACCACCAGGAAGAGCAACACCTCGTGATGCACCGGCCGGTTGCGACGGTGCCGGAACGTCCAGAAGCGGTTGCCCACCCAGGCGAACAACGTGGCCACGGCGCCGCTGACGATCTTGGCTGCGGTGATCTTGCTCGCCATGGGTCCGGCGATGAGCAGGTTGTACAGGCCCATGTCGATGAAGATGTTGACGACCCCGACCACGCCGAACTTGGCGAGCTCACGCCAGAGCGAGCGCGCCAGGTCGACGATCTTTTCCCCTGTCACGCCTTTCAGCCTACGGGCCGAGGGTCCGGATAGCCCGTGAGCCCTCTGTAAGGTGACTGCGTGACTTCCCCCAGGCGCGCCCCCGGCGGCTTTCCGGTGGTCGGCATCATCGGTGGCGGGCAGCTCGCCCGCATGTGCCAGCCGCCGGCCGTCAATCTCTCACTCACTCTCAGCATCCTCTCCGAATCAGCCGACGCAGCAGCGGCCCTGGTGGTTCCGTCGGCACCCGTCGGCTCCCATCTGGACGTCGACGACGTGCTCGCCTTCGCCAAGGAGTGCGACGTGGTGACGTTCGACCACGAGCACGTGCCCCCCGAGGTGTTGCAGGCCCTGGTCGACACGGGTGTCCCGGTGCATCCCAAGCCCGAGGCCCTGGTCTTCGCGCAGGACAAGCTCGCCATGCGGGAGCGGCTGACCGAGCTGGGTGTGCCGTGCCCGGCGTGGGCGGCGGTGCGCGGCGAGGCCGAGCTGACCGCCTTCGGTGACGTGCACGGTTGGCCGGTGGTGCTCAAGACACCCCGCGGTGGGTATGACGGCAAGGGCGTGCGGCTCGTCGGGTCCGGCCCGGACGCCGCGGACTGGTTCGCGCACGGCGAGGTGCTGCTGGCCGAGGAGCGAGTGCCGTTCACGCGCGAACTGGCGGTGCTGACCGCACGCAGCCCGTCCGGGCAGGCGGCGGTGTGGCCGATCGTGCAGACCGTGCAGACCGACGGGATCTGCACCGAGGTGCTCGCGCCCGCGCCGGGGCTCGACCCGGCACTGGCCGCACAGGCCTCGCAGGCGGCCCTCACGCTGGCCGGTGAACTCGACATCACCGGGGTGTTCGCGGTCGAGATCTTCGAGATCGCCGGTGCACCGGGCACCGCCCCGTCATACGTGGTCAACGAGCTGGCGATGCGGCCGCACAACAGCGGCCACTGGACGATGGACGGCTCGGTCACCTCCCAGTTCGAGCAGCACCTGCGTGCCGTGCTCGACCTGCCGCTCGGTGCGGTGTCGCCCCGCGCGACCTGGACCGTGATGGGCAACGTGCTCGGCGGCGACTACGACGAGCTCTATCCGACCTACAAGCACCTGCTCGCCCGTGACCCGGGTCTGAAGGTGCACCTCTACGGCAAGGGCGTGCGCCCGGGCCGCAAGATCGGGCACGTCAACGTGTACGGCGAGGACCTCGACGACCTGCGCGCGCGGGCGAGGCACGCGGCCGACTATCTGGAAGGAACGGTCACAGCATGAGCGCACCGGTGGTCGGCATCGTGATGGGCAGCAACTCGGACTGGCCGGTCATGCGGGCGGCCGCGGAGGCGCTGGACGAGTTCGGCGTCGACTACGAGGCCGACGTGGTCTCGGCACACCGGATGCCCACCGAGATGATCGCGTACGGCGAGCAGGCGGCCGAGCGCGGCCTGCGGGTCATCGTCGCCGGTGCCGGGGGAGCCGCCCACCTGCCGGGCATGCTGGCGTCGGTGACCACCCTGCCGGTCATCGGCGTCCCGGTGCCGCTGAAGTATCTCGACGGGATGGACTCGCTGCTGTCGATCGTGCAGATGCCGGCCGGCGTGCCGGTGGCGACGGTGTCGATCGGCGGTGCACGCAACGCGGGCCTGCTCGCGGCACGGATCCTGGCGTCGGCGCCAGACGAGGAGGGCGCCCGGTTGCGCGCCGCGATGCGCGACTTCCAGGTCGAGCTGAGGGATCAGGCACACGCCAAGGGTGCCGCGCTGCGTGCAGAGGTCGCGCGAGAGGACGAATAACTGACGACAGTAGCGAGTTGGGCGGGGCTGCCCGCCGCCGTACCTAGCTGTCGGACCCGAAAAGGTCACGGGTGTAGACCTTTTCGGCGACGTCCGCGAGATCCTCGGTGCGTCGGTTGGCGACGATGAGGTCCGACTTCTGCTTCAGCTCTGCCAGGTCGTGGGTGACCCGTGAGCCGAAGAAATCCTCGGCGTCCAGCTCCGGTTCGTAGACGAGGACCTCGATGCCCTTGGCCTTGATGCGCTTCATGATGCCCTGCACGCTGCTCGCGCGGAAATTGTCCGATCCGGACTTCATGATCAGCCGGTGGATGCCGACCACCTTGGGCGCGCGCGCCACGATGTCGGCCGCCACGAAGTCCTTGCGGGTGGTGTTCGCCGACACGATCGCGCCGATCAGCGTCTGGGGGACGTCCTCGTAGTTGGCCAGCAGCTGCTTGGTGTCCTTGGGCAGGCAGTAGCCGCCGTACCCGAACGACGGGTTGTTGTAGTGCTTCCCGATGCGAGGGTCGAGGCCGACACCTTCGATGATCTGCCGGCTGTTGAGCCCGTGCAGTGACGCGAACGTGTCCAGTTCGTTGAAGTAGGCGACGCGCATCGCGAGATAGGTGTTGGCGAACAGCTTGATCGCCTCCGCCTCGGTCGGCTCGGTCAGCAACACCGGTATGTCGCTGTCCTCGGCCGCTGCGACCAGCAGGTCGGCGAAACGCCGTGCGCGGTCGCTGAGCTCGCCGACGACGATCCGGGACGGGTGCAGGTTGTCCCAGAGCGCCTTGCCCTCGCGCAGGAACTCCGGGGAGAAGATCACGTTGCTGGTGCCGAGGCGCTTGCTGACGTCCTCGGTGAAACCGACCGGGATCGTCGACTTGATCACCATCGTGGCCGAGGGGTTCAGCGCTGCGACGTCGGCGATGACGCTCTCGACCGTCGAGGTGTCGAAGTAGTTGGTCTCCGGGTCGTAGTTGGTCGGCGTCGCGATGACGACGAAGTCCGCCTCGTCATACGCCTCCCGCTTGTCGAGGGTGAAGCGCAGCGACAGGCCCGCGGTCGCGAGGGCGTCCTCGATCTCCGCGTCGCTGATCGGGCTGCGGCCCTGTTGCAGCGACGCGATGCGGTCGGCGTCGATGTCGAATGCGACGACGTCGGCGACCGATCCGAAGAGAATGGCCATGGACAGACCGACATAACCCGTGCCGACAACGGCAATCTTGGAGCGCGAGGACATGCGGCATACGCTACCCGCTGGTTGGAAGAACCTCTTGCCGAAAGGTTGACACCACATGAAATTCGGGCTGTTCATCCCGCAGGGATGGCGCTATGACCTGGTCGACATCGATCCCGCGCAGCACTGGGAGGTGATGAGCGACCTGGTCCGGTATGCCGATGCGACACCCGCCTGGGAGTCGGTGTGGGTCTACGACCACTTCCACACCACCCCGAGGGCGTCGCAGGAAGCCACCCACGAGGCGTGGTCGCTGATGGCCGGTTTCGCCGGCATCACCGAGCGTGTGCGGCTGGGTCAGATGTGCACCTGCATGAGTTACCGTCAGCCGACCTACCTGGCCAAAGTCGCCGCGACGATCGACCACATCAGCGGCGGGCGCATCGAGATGGGCATCGGCGGCGGCTGGTACGAGCACGAGTGGCGCGCCTACGGCTATGGATTCCCTTCTGCCGGTGAGAGATTGGGTCGGCTGCGAGAAGGCGTCGAGATCTTCCGGCAGATGTGGACGACCGGTTCGGCGACACTGGACGGCAAGTACTACCAGGTGGATGGCGCGCTGTGCTTCCCGCAGCCGCTGCAGACCAGCAGCGCGGCCAACCGCATCCCGATCTGGGTCGCCGGCGGCGGCCCGAAGGTCACCCTGAAGATCGCCGCACAGTACGCCGACTACACCAACTACTTCGGCAACCCCGAGGAGTTCGCAGCGAAGACCGAGATCCTGAAGGCACACTGCCAGGACGTCGGGCGCGACTTCGATGAGATCACGCTGACCGGCAACACGAACGTGGTGATCGCCGACAACCGGGCCGAGCTCGACGAGAAGCTGGCCGCGGTCACGGCACGCATGGTGCAGGGCGGCATGTCCATCTCCGATGCGACCCGGCACGTCGATCGGTCGTTGCGGACGCAACCGACCGTCGGCACCGCCGAGCAGGTGGTGGAGGCGTTGCAGGCGATGCGCACGTCCGGCCTCTCCTACGCGATCACCTACTTCCCGGACGCCGCCTACGACCGGTCGACCATCGAGCGGTTCGAGCGCGAGATCATGCCGGCCCTCGGCTGACGACCCCCGGCGACGACATCGGGCAAAGCGCTGCGGGAACGAACTGCTCTGGTTACGATCCGGCTAGGAGCGCGCGAGCGTGATGGGGCCAGCCGGGAGTGGGCAAGTGGGCATCGAGTCGCAGCCGGTCGACGCCCGGTCCTGGGGAGGTTCACCAGCGATCGGTGAGGCTGAGTTGCGCCGTCTGCGGCATGCGCTCGGCGGAGCAACTCGCCCGCTGGCCACTCTCGACTTCTGGCAGGACGACGATTCCTGGTTGATGTTCTCCGGTGTCGACAATGCGGACTACAACCTGGCGATGCTGGGTGGGCAGCACGCATCCGTGCAGGCCGAGCGCGTCCTCGAGGCGGTCGAACGGCACGGTGTTCCAGCCATGGTGTTCCTGCCTCCCGGTGCCACGTCCGCCGGCGACGTCTTGGCGGCAGCTGGTTGGGCGCATGTGCGGGATGTGCCCTTCATGCGCCAGTACCCGCGGCGTTCGGCACACGATCCGCATGCACGCCTGCTCACGATCGAGGACATTCCGGCCGCACGGGACTGCGTAACCGACGCGTTCGCCGGCCCGGACAGTCTCGGCCGGGCGCTATTCAACGAAGCTGTCCTCAGCAGAGCCGACGCCATCGCCTGGGGCATCTTCGATCCGGGGGGCGAACTCGTCGGCTGTGGTCTGGCGACGATCGGGCCCGAGGCGTTCTCTGCCTGGGGGATGGGTGTACGCCGGACGGCCCGGCGGAGCCATGCGGCCCTGTCCCTGACCCAGTTGGCGTTCGATCTGGCGGCACGGTACGACGAGGCCCGGCCGATCCTGTTCAACGCGACCGACCTCGGCGAGCGCCTGCATCTGGCACTCGGCGGCGAGGTGCTCGAGCGCTGGCAGCTGTGGACGCGCCGCCGCTGGGTATTGGGTTGACGATCCATGCACCGACTCGCGTGATGTCCGCCCGCCGACCGTGAGATCATGCGAGGGATCGACCGGTGAGCCAGACCGTACTGATGAGTAGGATCTTCAATCGTGAGCTCTGACACTGAATTCGACTTGTTCAAGACCTCCGAGGACCACGAGATGCTGCGCGAGGCCGTGCGCGCCGTGGCGGAGGACAAGATCGCGCCGCACGCGGCGGAGGTGGACGAGAAGAGCGAGTTCCCGCGTGCCGCGTTGGAGGCACTGGTCGCGTCCGACTTCCACGCGCCGCACATCGCCGAGGAGTATGACGGTGTCGGCGCCGACGCGTTGGCGACCTGCATCGTCATCGAGGAGGTCGCGCGGGTCTGCGCGTCCTCGTCGCTGATCCCGGCGGTGAACAAGCTCGGCTCGATGCCGGTGATCCTGGCCGCGAACGACGAGATCAAGAGCAAGTACCTGCCCCCGTTGGCGCGCGGCGAGGCGATGTTCTCCTACGGGCTGTCCGAACGCGAGGCCGGGTCCGACACCGCGTCGATGCGGTGCAAGGCCACGGCCGACGGCGACGACTTCATCCTGAACGGGCAGAAGTCCTGGATCACCAACGCCGGCGAGTCCGAGTTCTACACGGTGCTGGCGGTCACCGATCCCGACGGGCCGCGCGGCCGCAACATCAGCGCGTTCGTCGTCGAGAAGTCCGACGAGGGCTTCGGCTTCGGCGAGAAGGAGCGCAAGCTGGGCATCAAGGGCTCGCCGACCCGCGAACTGCATTTCGACAACTGCCGCATTCCCGGCGACCGGATGATCGGCGACCCCGGTGAGGGCCTCAAGATCGCCTTGCGCACGCTGGACCACACCCGCGTCACCATCGGTGCGCAGGCCGTCGGCATCGCCCAGGGCGCGCTGGACTACGCGCTGGGCTATGTGAAGGAGCGCAAGCAGTTCGGCAAGGCGATCGCGGAGTTCCAGGGTCTGCAGTTCATGCTCGCCGACATGGCGATGAAGCTCGAGGCCGCCCGCCAGATGGTGTATGCCGCCGCGGCGAAGTCGGAGCGCCAGGACGCCGACCTGTCGTTCTTCGGTGCCGCCGCCAAGTGCTTCGCTTCCGACGTCGCGATGGAGGTCACCACCGACGCCGTGCAGCTGCTGGGCGGTGCCGGATACGTCAAGGACCACCCTGTCGAGCGGATGATGCGCGACGCCAAGATCACCCAGATCTACGAGGGCACCAACCAGATCCAGCGCGTCGTGATGGCGCGTCAGCTGCTCAAGTAGAGGCCGCCGCCCGGAATGTGCCGTCCGAAGACGTGCAGGAGTTGCGTGCCCGGTCGGCGGCACGCGGCATCTCGTTGTCGCAGTACCTGCGCGAACTCATTCACGACGACACCTCTCGGCCGCCGATGGGGGACGTCCTCTCCCGGATCGCGACGCGTCAACCCGTCGAGGGCACCGCTGAGGATGTGCGGTCGTTCATCGCCGACGGACGGCGATGACGGTTGTCGACGCGTCCATCGTCGTACGGCTCCTGCTGGCTGGACCGGACGACAGCGGCTTGCGCGAGCGGTTCGGTCACGAACGCCTCGTGCATGCCCCGGCCCTGATCGACGCCGAGGTGACCTCCGCGGTCCGCGGGCTCCTCCTGTCGACGAAGGCAGGAACGGCGATCACCACGTCACGAGCGGCCGCGATGATCACGGACTTCGTCGACCTGCCCATCGCGCGGCACCCGATGGTGCCGTTGCAGTCGCGGGTGCTCGAGCTACGGAGCAACTTCGCGGCATACGACGGGTTCTACGTCGCGCTCGCGGAAGCGCTCCAGACGCCGCTGCTCACCGACGACCGGAAGTTCGGCCGCGCACCCGGGCACGACGCCGAGATCGAAACCTGGCCCTGAGCGTCAGGACTCGCTGGGCTGGGCGGTCACCGGCTTGTCGTTGCGCAGGTCGTTGAACAGCTGGGTGGCACGCGTCTTGTCCCACAGCACCGCGGACTGGCCGGCGACGTAGTAGTTGGCGTTGGCGACCGGCACCTGCACCGAGACCCCGCCGTTGCTGACGCCCTTGAGCGCCCACATGATCTTCAACGCCCGGATCGGGGACATCCCCTTGTCGACGGCCAGACCCTTCGCGGCCGCGCCGCCGATGCTCTTGACCCGCCAGGGCATCAGGAGGTTCGTCGGGGTGGCGATCTTCTTCATCAGCGCCGCGAGGAACTCCCGCTGGTGCTGCGCGCGCGCCAGGTCACCGGTCGCGAATGCGTGCCGGGAGCGCACATAACCCAGGGCGTTCTTGCCGTTGAGGACCTGGCAGCCCTTCTTCAGGTTGATGTGGGCGTCCTTGTCGTCGACGTCCTGCGGGATGCACATCCGCACCCCGCCGACGGAGTCCACCACGCCGGCGAAGCCGCCGAAGCCGATCTCCATGTAGTTGTCGATGCGCAGCCCGGACGCCTGCTCGACCGTCTGCAGCAGCAGTTTCGGGCCGCCGTACGCGAAGGCGGCGTTGATCTTGCCGCTGCCGTGCCCCGGGATGCTCACCCAGGAGTCGCGCTGGAAACTGACCAGCGTCGGCGACCCGCTGTCGGGCATGTGCAGCACCATGATCGAGTCGGTGCGCCCGGTGCCGCCGCCGACGCTGCTGCCACCGGTGCCGAGCGCCCGGCCCTGCGCGGCGGTGAGACCGGCGCGCGAGTCCGACCCGACGAGCAGCACGTTGGTGCCCTTGCCCGCGGACGGCCGGTCACCGCTGGGGAACGCGTCGACCTTGGTCACCTTGCCCCATGCCGACAGGCCGGCCCAGACCAGGAGACCGGCCCACAGGGCGATCACCAGGACGACGACCGTCAGGACACGCAACCAGGGGCGCTTGCGGCGGCGCGGTGGTGCGGCGGCGGGGCGTGCGGACTGCGGCCGGTTCGGCCCTCCCGGGCCCGTCTGGCGGGGACCACCGGGACCGCTCTGGCGGGGGCCACCGGGGCCACGAGGCGCGGCACCCCGGTCCTGCGGGTAGTCGCGTCGCCCGGCGGGCATGACCCGTGTGGAGTCGGGGCGCTGCTGCGCCGGCCCGGCTGCGCCGCGCTCCGGGCGCACCGGGATCTCCTGCGGCTCCTCCGCCGGCCGGCGTCGAGGCCGCCTCGGGCCACCGGCACCTCTGCGGGTGTCGATCGTGATCGGCTCGTCGTCCTCGGGCATCGCACGAGCGTAACGCGACAACATGGGGACGCCGTGTAATCTGCCACGCGTGCCAACCCCCGAATCGCAACCGACCGACGGCGTTTCGGTGATCATGCCGATCCTCAACGAGGAACGGCACCTGGCCGAGTCGGTCGCCGCCATCCTGCGGCAGGAGGCGCCCTGCCCGCTCGAGGTCGTGCTGGCGCTCGGCCCCTCCACGGACGGCACCGACGAGGTGGCGCGGCGGCTGCGCGACGCCGACGAGCGTGTGAAACTTGTCACGAATCCGACCGGCCGGACCCCGGACGCCCTGAACGCGGCGATCGCCGCCTCGTCATACGACGTCATCGCCCGGGTCGACGGCCACGGCATCCTATCCCACGGCTACCTGGCGACCGCCCTGCGCGCGCTCGACGCGACCGGTGCCGCCAACGTCGGGGGGATCATGGATGCGGAGGGCACGACCGACTTCGAATGCGCAGTTGCCGTGGCGATGAAATCGAAACTGGGCGTGGGCGGCGCGAAATTCAAGCTCGGTGGTCAGGCCGGACCGGCCGAGACCGTCTACCTCGGCGTCTTCCGGCGCCGGTGGCTGGACCGCGTCGGCGGCTACGACGGGCGCTTCACCAGGGCACAGGACTGGGAGATGAACTTCCGGATCCGCTCGGCCGGCGGGCTGGTGTGGTTCACCCCCGACCTGAAGGTGACCTACCGGCCACGTGGCTCGTTCCGCACGCTCGCGCGGCAGTACAAGCAGTACGGCCAATGGCGACGTGTCGTCGCCCGAAGGCACAAGGGATCGATCAACGCGCGCTACCTCGCTCCGCCGGCGGCCGTCGTAGCGATCGCCGCGGGTGCGGTCGGTGGGTTCGTATGGCGCCCGCTGTGGCTGGTTCCGGCGGCGTATGTCGCCGCCGTGGCCGTCGGGGGTACGGCGATCTCCGCCGGGAAGGCTCCGGGTGTCCGGCTGCGGGTGCCGCCGGTCCTCGCGACCATGCACATCGCGTGGGGGCTCGGCTTCCTGGCCAGCCGGATCCGACTCGACGACGACCTCCCGGGACGCGAAGGGGCCGTGGTCACGGAGTGACCACGGCCCCTTTGCGGGGAGGTTGTCAGTGCAGTGGTGCGCCGGTCTTGTTGCGGACTTCGTCTTCGGTGACGTCGGGTGCGGTTTCGACCAGGTGTAGGCCGTCTGGGGTGATGTCGATGACGGCGAGGTCGGTGATGATGCGTTGGACGACTTTTTGCCCGGTCAGGGGCAGGGTGCAGTGGGTGAGGATTTTGGGGGAGCCGTCTTTGGCGGTGTGTTCCATCAGGACGATGACTTTCTTGGCGCCGTGGACCAGGTCCATGGCGCCGCCCATGCCTTTGATCATTTTGCCGGGGATGGTCCAGTTGGCGATGTCGCCGGTGGTGGAGACTTGCATGGCGCCCAGGATCGCGGCGTCGATCTTGCCGCCGCGGATCATCCCGAAACTCATCGCGGAGTGGAAGATCGAGGCGCCGGGGCGCAGGGTGACGGTTTCCTTGCCGGCGTTGATCAGGTCGGCGTCGACCTGATCGGGGGTGGGGTAGGCGCCGAACCCGAGCAGCCCGTTCTCGGACTGCAGGACGAGTTCGACGTCGTCGGGTACGTAGGTGGGTACCAGGGTGGGTAGGCCGATGCCGAGGTTGACGTAGTCGCCGTCGTGTAGTTCCTGGGCGGCGCGGGCGGCCATCTCGTTGCGGGTGCGTGCCATCAGTTTGCCTGCCTGGTGGTGGTCTTCTCGATGCGTTTGTCGGCTGCTTGCTGGGGTGTCAGGGGTAGGACGCGGTGTACGTAGATGCCGGGCAAGTGGACGTCGTCGGGGTCGATCTGGCCGGGTTCGACCAGTTCTTCGACCTCGGCGATGCTGATCTTTCCGGACATGGCGCACAAGGGGTTGAAGTTGCGGGCGGACTTGTGGAAGACCAGGTTGCCGTGTCGGTCGCCTGTGGCGGCGCGGACCAGCCCGTAGTCGGCCACGATCGATTCCTCCAGCACGTAGGGTTTGCTGGTGCCGGTGAGGGTGAAGTCGCGGGTCTCCTTGGCCGGCGAGGCGATCAGCACCGTGCCGTCCGCGGCGTACTGCCAGGGCATGCCGCCGTCGGCGATCTGGGTGCCGACTCCGGTGGCGGTGTAGAAGGCGGGTATGCCGGCGCCGCCGGCGCGTAGCTTCTCGGCGAGGGTGCCCTGCGGGGTCAGTTCGACTTCGAGTTCGCCGTGCAGGTACTGGCGGGCGAATTCCTTGTTCTCCCCGACGTAGGAGGCGATGATGCGGCGGATCCGTTTGTCGGCCAACAAGATCCCCAACCCCCAGTCATCGACGCCGCAGTTGTTCGAGATCACCTCCAGATCGGTGACGCCGGTGTCGTGCAGTGCCTGGATCAGCACACTGGGGATACCACACAAGCCGAACCCACCCACCGCAAGAGATGCGCCAGACGGGATGTCGGCCACGGCCTCAGCTGCCGAAGAAACGACTTTGTCCATGTGACGGAGGTTACAAGACGACCTCGACCGCTTCGGATGCCCTCTTTTCGGGACCGATCTCGCCCTCGAAGTTGCGCATCACGACCACCGAACAGCCGTGCCCCATCAGCGCAGCGGCCCATTCCGGCGCACGCTGGGCGGCGGTCACCCCGAGCAGAACCCGGCTGCCCGCGGGGAGGTCACCCGGCAGCTCGGGGGCGGCATACTCGGCCGGCCCGACGGGCGGCGGCATCGCGTCCGAGAACGCCTGCAGCGGGCTCGGCGCGAGCGCTGCCGCGGGCTCGACCAGGTCGGCCGATCCGGAGCCGCCCTCCAGCGTCACCGCGGCGTCGGCGTCGGACTCGGTGGTGACCACGAGCCCTCGGGTCCACCCGGCGAGCGACCAGTAGATCGCCCGCCAATGGTCCGCCGGGATCGTCAGGCTCAACCGGTCGCCCGGGGACAACGCCATCTCCTGGTCGAGCCAGTTCGCTGCTTTGGCAACCCATTTGGCAAGCGTCTTGCCCGAGAGGTCGACTCGCTCGCCGGTCCCGCCGTCGTACCAGGTGAGTCGCGGGCGGGTCAGGTCGCCGGCCAGAAGTGCCGTGCGGAGGTCATCGGAGTTCACCGGACCAGCCTAGGTCGACGCCCTCGGTCGTCCGATCAATGACCCGGGTCGCTCGATCCAGGCGAGGGACCGGCAATGACGGATGCTGGACGGGTGACCTGCTCCGAACAGACGCGCACGACCCCGCCGCTCGCGACCGACACCGCACCGACCCCGCGACCGGCGATCACCGCGCTGGCCCTCGCGGGCGGTACGGCGGTGCTGGTGGGGTCGGAGTTCGTCCCCGCCGGCGTGCTGCCGTTGCTCGCCCACGACCTGCACGTCAGCGAGGGGCGCGCGGGGCTGGCAGTCGCTGCGACGGCGTTGGCCGGTGCGGTCACGGCACCGACGATTGCCTCGGTGCTGCCACGGGTGGACCGCCGCCGGGTGCTGCTCGGGCTGATGGTCCTGGCGCTGATCTCGAACGCACTGGTCGCGGTCGCACCCACGCTGGGGGTGCTGCTGGTGGGCCGGATGCTGCTCGGGGTGGCGGTCGCCGGCTACTGGACGTTCACCTTCGGCGTGGGGCTGGCCGTCACGGGCCGCCCGGCCCTCGTCTCCACCGCGATGTCGCTGGGCACGAGCGTCGCGACCATCGTCGGTGTGCCGCTGGCCTCGACACTCGGCGACCGGATCGGGTGGCGCGCGGTCTTCGGTGGTCTCATCGTCGCGACGACCGCCTCGGGCCTGGCGCTGGCCCGCGTGATCCCCTCCGTTCCGGCGCATCCCGGGGCCGGGCCGGAGATGATGCGCCAGGTGCTGGGGAACCCGCGACTGCTCGCCGGAGCCGCGATGGTCACCCTGGTGGCGTTCGGCAACTTCGCGGCGTACCCGTACATCCGGGTCGCGTTGCACTCGGTGACGCCCTCCGCTGTCGCGGTGCTGCTCCTGCTGTGGGGGATCGGCGGCCTGATCGGGAACCTCGCCGGGGGCTGGTTGTCGTCCCGCCTGCAGCTCGGAGTGGTGCTCGCCCCGGTGATCCTTGCTGCGGGGCTCATCGTGATGACCGCACACCCCAACGCCGTGGTGGTGGCCGGTGCCGTCCTGGCGTGGGGTGTCGGCTTCAACATGGTGCCGGTCACCACCCAACTGTGGGTGTCGCGGATCGAGCCACGGCGGGTCGAGTCAGCGGTCGCGCTGCAGGTGACCGCCTTCCAGGTCGCGATCACGATCGGCGCCGTCGTCGGCGGAGCGATCGTCGATCACCGGGATGTCTGGACCGCGATGGCCGTCGGTGCGGTGGCGGCCGCGATCGCCGCGGCCGGGTTCGGCGCCATCCGGCTGGTGCCACGTGCCGACTGACGCCACCGACCGGGAGTGGTGCCCGTCTCGGCACGGAACGCCCGGACGAACGCCTCGGCGGAGCCGTAACCGGAGCGCCAGGCGATCGTCCCGATCGCGGCGTCGGACCCGGAGAGTTCGTCCATGGCGCGTCGAACCCGCAGGCGGCGCAACAGCTGCATCGGCGCGAGACCGGTGGCCCGGCGGAACCGGTCGACCAGGGTGGTCGTGCCGACGTGCGACCGTGCGGCGAGCTCGCACAGCGTCCACTTGTGCACCGGGTCCGCGGCCATCGCAACCGCCGCCGCCCGCACGAGCGGGTCGATCGAGGTCGACGGCAGGTGCTCGTCCGCGGCCCGCTCGCCCTCGGCCAGCATCGCCGATCCCACCAGCTCGCCGTAGGCGCGCATGACCGTCGGCCGCTCGATCTTCAGCTCGCCGTGCACGGGACACGCGGCCAGCAACGCGACGACGCCGCTCTGCTTGGCGGCGAACCCCCGGACGACGATCAGGTCAGGGGCGTTGTTGCCTCGTGCCTGCAACTCCGCGACGAGCAGCTGGGAGTCGGAGACGGCGCGGACCCGGTGCAGCAGCGCGTGATGCAGATAGACGGCGTCGCCACGGCCGAGGAGCAGCGCTTCGTCCCGGCCGAGGCTGACCGAGCCGTCGCGCACCAGCAACCACAGGGAGGAACGGGTCGGTTGCAGCGCTTCGCCTGCGGCGAGGCCGGTCTCGCACGAGCGGTCGACCCGCCAGGTCGGTTGGGTGCGGTCCATGCAGGTACAAGGCGTACGGCGGGGCAGCGCATTCCCGGCGACGGCTCCGGCACGTGCCGTCCGATCCGGCATCTCCCCGCGATCGTCACCACCGCCGGTTAGAGTCGAGGGGTGAAGGTTCACTCGTCGGCCGCCCGCATCTCCGGATCTCCCGCAGTGCAGCGTGTGGTCGGACGTGCCCGCCAGGCCGCCCGCGACACCGCCGCCAAACTGCCCCGCCCGGCGGAGCAGAAGGTTTCGCTCAAGGCCGCCGATTTCAGCGGTGTGCGCACGACGGGGCTCCTGCTGGACGGTGACGAGGCCCGTCTGGCGCGCAAGGCCGCCAGGCGGCTCGGCCTCGCCCGGACCTTGGACGACACGAGCGCGTGGGCAGCCTTCGGCGCGCTCGCGGCACTGCTGCGCATCGTCGACGACGGCAGACGCAGGTCCGTGGTGGTCGACACGGCGGGTCCGCGGTCGGTCTTCACCCGGTGGGCCACCAAAGTGGGCTTCGCACCGCTCGCGGTCGACGTGATGCGTCCCGAGGTCGTGGGTTCGGCGATCGACCCCGGATCGGTCGATCTGGTGGTCCGGTTGCACCCGCACTCCAGCGACCCGACGACGGTCGACGAGGACCTGGCGCGCGGCACCGCCGCCTTGCGGCGCGGCGGCCTGATCATCGTCTCGCTGCGCCTCGGACCCCGCGACGCCGGCGGCGTCGCGGTCGCCGACCTGCGCTCGCTGATCGCCCGCGCCGACGAGCAGGGCCTCTCGCTCGTCGGTGACCTCGCACTCGAAGAAGGGCGCCAGGCCAACGCCGTGGCCTCGGCGGAGACCGGCAACTTCGGGCTCGCGCTGCTGGCCTTCCGACGTCGGTGACGGCGCCGCTCACGGCAGATTTCGCACCGGGCCGTCCGGTGCCGCTCGCCGCCATCCTCGCCACCTTCCGGCGCGGGTCCGGTGACCCCACCTTCCGCGCCGAGTCCGGAGTCGTATGGCGGGCCGCCCGCACCCCGGACGGCACGGTGACACTTCGGCTGCACCGGGAGCCGGCGGCGCAGGGCGACCGGGTCGTCGCGCAGGCGTGGGGGCCGGGAGCGCGATGGACGCTGGACCGGCTGCCCGAGCTGCTCGGGGCGGCCGACGACACCGCGTCGTTCCGGGTCCGTCACGACGTGCTGCACCCGATCGCCGCAGCCGAGAAGCACTGGAGGATCGCTCGATCCGGTCTGGTCCTCGATGCACTGATCCCGGCGATCATCGAGCAGCGCGTGACCGGCAAGCAGGCCTTCGGCGGCTATCGCCGGCTGGTGCGTCGATTCGGCGCACCAGCGCCCGGACCGGTCGCACCGCTGCGGCTGATGGTGCCGCCGGACGCAGCGGGCTGGCGACGCATCCCGTCCTGGGAGTGGTTGCACGCCGGTGTCGACGCACGGCGGGCCGACACGGCCCAGCGGGCGTTGCAGGTGGCGCCCCGCCTCGAGGAATGCGCCACCCTGCCACGCGAAACTGCCTGGAAACGCTTGCGGTCCGTGCCGGGAGTCGGCGTCTGGACGGCCGCGGAGACCATGCAGCGTGCCGCGGGCGACGCGGATGCGGTCAGCTTCGGTGACTTTCACGTCGCGAAGGACATCGGGCACGCGCTGCTCGGGGCTCCGGTCGGCGACGAGGGACTTGCGGAGCTGCTGCGGCCCTACGGCGGTCATCGATACCGGGTCCAGTACCTCGTCATGGCCGGCCGGCTGGGTGCGCCCCGTCGGGGCCCGCGGCTCGCCATACCGACTCATCTGCCGGGCTGACGTCGCAGGCTGCGGCAGAGGGCCAGTGACGCTCCGGCCAGCAGGACCAGGCCGGCCAGCACCGCGAGGTGCACACCGTGGACGTAGGACGAGCGCGCAGCCGACAACACCTGCTGTGCCAGCGAATCCGGCAGACCGGCTGCGACTCCCACGGCCTGAGCCAGTGACCCGCCCGCCGGGCCGTGGGCCACGGCTGCCGGAAGGGTGTCGGCCGCCTGCGCCCGGTATCCGGCCGCCGCGATGCTGCCCAGCAGCGCGATGCCGAGGGCGCCGCCGAGCTCGCTCGCGGCCTCGGAGACCGACGCTCCGCGACCGGCCTGCCCTTCGTCGACGCTCGACAGGACGAGCTCACTGGCCAGCGTCATCGTCACGACGAGTCCGGCCGCGAGCACTCCGGCGCCGATGAGAGCCCTCCACAGCGACGACGTGCCGACCGTCGCCAGGATGCCGAAACCGCACGCACCCGCACCGAGGCCGAGCGCCGCTGCGAGCGGCTTGCCCAGGCGCACACCCAGCGGTGCGGCGAACGGCGCCACGGCGCCGACGCACACCGTCGGCGCGATGCTCCAGAGCGCGGCAGCGAGCGGGTCGTAACCGAGCACCAGCTGCAGGTAGGCCGTGAACAGGACGGCGTTGCCGACCAGCGCGAACGAGCAGACGGTGTTGCCCAGCAGGGCCGCGCAGTAGCTCCGGTTGCGCAGCAGCGTCGGCGGCACCATCGGGTGGGCGTCGCGGAACTGCCGGTGCGCGAACGCGACCAGGACGGCGCCGCCGATCGCGATCGCGACGGCCCAACGCAGCTCGAAACCGTCTGCCGCCCACTGCTTGATGCCGTAAATGGTGCACAGCACACCGGTGAGCGAGAGTGCCGAGCTCGGCAGGTCCAATGGCTGCTCGCGTCGCTCGCCGCGGGGGAGCAGGATCGGTCCGAGGACGAGCAGGAGAGCCATGGCCGGGAGGTTGATCAGGAAGACTGACCCCCACCAGAAGTGTTGCAGCAGAACGCCGCTCAGTACCGGGCCGAGTGCGATGCCGCCGGTCATGATGCCGGTCCACGCGCCGATCGCCTGGCCGCGCTGACGCTCGTCGGGGAAGAGCGACCGCAGCATCGACAGGGTGGACGGCATCAGGGTGGCACCGGCGACCCCGAGGATGCCGCGGGCGACGATCAGGTGCGCGGCACTTCCGGCGTATGCCGCGAGCAGCGAGGTCGCCGAGAAGCACGCTGCACCGACCAACAACAGCCGCCGCGGCCCGATGCGGTCCGCGACCGCGCCCATCGTGATGAGCATGCCGGCCAGCACGAAGCCGTAGACGTCGAAGATCCACAGCTGCTGGGTGCTGGACGCGTGCAGATCACGGCTGATCTCCGGCGCCGCGAAGTAGAGGACGGACACGTCCATCGAGACCAGCAGCAGCGGCAGCGCCAGCACGGTGAACGCCACCCACTCCCTGCGCCCGGCCCGTGGTGGTGCGAGTTCGGTCATGGTCATCGCCACTCCAAATGTGTACGTAGCAAACTGTTTATGTCAGATACAGAATATAGGTCATTACTGTGTACGATGTAAAGAGTTAATTGCCGGGAGCATCGGAGGCGACGTGGACGAGTCGGGTTTGAGTTGCGGTATGCGCGCGCTCTGGGGGGTGGACGACAAACCCCGCCGTGGCCCGAAGCCATCGGTGACCATTCGTGAGATCGTAACAGTCGCAACGGAACTCGCCGATGAGAGTGGGCTCGACGCGGTGACCATGGCGGCAGTGGCGAAGCGCCTGCAGTTGACCACGATGGCGCTCTATCGGCACGTCGACTCCCGTCAGGACCTGGTCGCGGTCGCCGGAGACACGGCGCTCGGCCTTCCTCCGCAGCGGTCCCGGCGCAGCGGCTGGCGGCGACAGGTCAATGAGTGGGCACGTGCCGAGTTCGCACGCCTGCGGGCACACCCCTGGGTCCTGGACATCATCCTGGAAGGCCCGCCCACCGGACCGAACACGATCGCGTGGATGGACAGCGGCATGCAGGCGATCGGCAGCACCGGGCTCGACCCGCAATCGGCGGCGTCCGCGCTCCTCGTCGTGGACGGTTTCGTCCGGAGCATGGTCACCCAGGCCCGTCAGTACGGCGACGGCACCGGCTGGGCCCACGCGCTCGCGTCGGTCGTCGACCCCGGCGAATTCCCTGCCGTGTCGGCCGCGCTGTCGGCCGGCACGTTCGAGGACGACGACGAGAGCTTCCCGAGCGAGCAGGACATCGACTTCGGCCTCGGGCTGATCCTGGACGGCATCGACCGGCTGGTCACCGCACCGGCGCGCCGATGAGGATCACTGCGAGATGGTCACCGTGACGTCGTGGTCGTGCCGCGCGGCGACCCACTCGGCGCGCTCACCGGCCAGGGCGGCCTCCAGGCGGGCCCATACGCGACCGAGCGCAACGGGGTCCGCACTGCGCAGGCGGACGGCGAGTGACGATTCGGTCGGCCCGTTCAGCTCCGCCTCGACCTGATCGCCGGCGGCGAGCGCAACGCGCAACGCGCGAGCAGCGCGCTCGCGCAACGGTTCCGGCGTGGTCGACTCGATGCCGACCCGGGCCGAAACGGCGCTTCCCGGTGGCACGCCGAGCGCAGCACGGACCGCCTCCGCGCGCCCCAGGCCGAACCAGTCCGTCGGACCGGTGCGCACCAGCACGCCCGCCCCCGGCCCGTCGTCGGCGGTCACGAAACCGGCGAGGCCGGACACCACGGCGACAGGCACCCGATCGACCTTGCCCTTGACCAGATCGGCGGCCGCGGCGACCTCGTCGGCGATGTTGCGGATCGTGACCGCGAGATCGCGGCCGGCGGTGTCGGGCAGGCCCCGCAGGTCGTCGATCGGGCGAAGACCCGCGGCGCCGAGCGCGAAGTCGGTGAGCCCGGCACGCCACGCGCGGCCGGACGTGTCGGACAGTACGACCGCGAAGTCGACCGGACGGCCGAGCAGCTTCGCCACCTCGTGCCGCAGACGTGCGGCCACGGCATCGGCGTCGTCGGGCAGCAGCAGGAGCCGGTCGTCGCCGGAGTTGGAGGCGTCGATGCCCGCGCCGGCCATGACCGGTCCCGCCGTCGCATGCACGACACGGGTCACGCCGCCCTCCGTCGCTCGCTCGGCGACCACCGAACGGGACTGCTGCAGCACGAGATCCGCGCGGTCGACCCCTGGCTCGGCATACAGCCCGAGCCATTTGGAGACCACCTTGCTGGTGACCACGAGGATGTCACCGGGCAGGAGCGTCGGGACGACGCCGTCGCGTGGATCGGCCGACGGCCGGAGCAGTCCGGCAAGGAGGGCGGGCAGGTCGGTCTCCGGCGTGACCTCGGTCGCGACTGCGAGCGGTCGGATCGAGATCATCGACGCAGGGACAGGCCGAGTTCGACCGCCTCGGAGGCCATCTCGGCGGCCGCCTCGATGTCCGTCATCAGCAGCGGGATCGCGCGCACGCTGAGGTCGCTGTCTGCCATCGCCGCCTCGTCGGCCTTGTCGACCAGCCAACCGTCGAGGAAGTCGGCGTAGAGGCCGGCGACGCCGTCGGGCGTGACCGGCACGCCGATGGCCGACAGGCATGCGTCGGCGTGCCCACGCACGGGGGCGCCCCCGACGAGTGGGCTCACGCCGACCACCGGTGCCGTGGTGCCGCGCATCGCATCCCGCACCCCCGGCACCGAGAGGATGATGCCGATCGAGACGACCGGATTGCTGGGCGGCAGCAGGACGAGGTCCGCGGTGCGGATCGCGTCGAGCACCCCGGGCGCCGCAGCAGCCTGGTTCAGCCCCGCGACCACGAAACGCTTCGCGGGCAGTGCCGCCTGATGCTGGACCCACCACTGCTGGAAGTGGATGGCGCGCTCGGAGTCTCCCTCGTCGATCACCACGTGCGTCTCGACGGGCGCGTCGGTCATCGGCAGCAGCGTGACACCGCGCCCGGGCAGGCCCCAGCGCTCCGCGAGGCGCGCGATGACGGCGCTGAGCGTCATACCCTGACCGAGCCACTGGCTGCGCGCGATATGGGTGCCGAAGTCGCGGTCGCCGAGGCCGAACCACTGCGGCTGGGCGCCGTATGCCGCGAGCTCCGACTGGACGACGAACGTCTCGTCCGCCCGGCCCCAGCCCTGGCCTTCGTGCACGCCACCGCCCAGGGTGTAGAGCAACGTGTCGAGGTCCGGGCACACGCGCAGGCCGAAGAGGGTGATGTCGTCGCCGGTGTTCCCGATCACGGTCAGCGAGTGCGGGCCGTCACTTCGAGCCGACAGGTGATGAAGGAGACCGCGGAGGAATCGGGCGCCGCCGACACCCCCGGCGAGTGCGGTGATGCGCATCGCACCATCGTCGCACGTCGGGTCTTCCGGCCCGAATCGGCTTCCGCCGGGACGAAAAGCCTTGTCGGACGCGAAAGTCTGCGAACGGTAGCTAGCAGGTTCCGGGCTTGACGTATCGGAATGACACGCGTGTAATTAAGCCCATCAGGTCCGGCGGATGAGGAGGAGGAGCCGTGCAGGAGTTCACACTTTTGACCCTCTTGCACGAGGGGCTCGAGCAGGAAGAAGACGAGACAGCGCTTTCGTGGCAGGAGCGCGCACTGTGCGCGCAGACCGACCCGGAGGCGTTCTTCCCGGAAAAGGGTGGTTCCACCCGAGAGGCCAAGAAGGTCTGCATCGGATGCGAAGTCAAGGCCGAGTGCCTCGAGTACGCCCTCGCTCACGACGAACGCTTCGGCATCTGGGGCGGTCTGTCCGAGCGTGAGCGTCGCAAGTTGAAGAAGCGGGCGGTCTGACCACGACAGACGCCCGGCCCACCCGGCACGCAGCCGAGCTGACCAGTGCCGGGTTCTTGGCGACCGATGAAGAGGCCACCGATTTCACGGTCACCGCGCTTCTCGTCGTCCAGCACGGTGACCACCCACGTCTCACGGACACGCTCGAATCGCTGGTGGCCGCCACCCGGCACCCCGAGCGGCTCGTCGTCATCGATGCCACACCGGACCGTGATCTGCCGGCGTTGCTCGCCGACCACCCCGCGATCGGCTCCGCGGACTGGGCGGTCTCGGTGGTCACCGTCCCGCCCGGGACGCCGTTCGCCGAGATCGTCGACACCGCGGTCACGGCACTGCCGCCCCCCGGTGAGAACGCCGTGGTGGCGTTGCGGCCCCGTCGCAGGGCGCGCAAACGCCCGGTTCGACCTCGCGACCGGGACGAGTGGCTCTGGCTGCTGCACGAGGACACCGCACCGGCGCCGGACGCGCTCGACGGGCTGGTCACCATCGTGTCGGCCAGCGACCGCATCGGCATCGCCGGTTGCAAGGTCCTGGACCGCGACGACCCGACCCGATTGGTCAACGTCGGCATCGACCTGACCCGCGCCGGTCGCCACGTCGGCGACCGGATGCAGGGCGAGCCCGACCAGGGCCAGCACGACGACCGGCGTGACGTGCTGGCCGTCAGCAGTGCCGGGATGCTGATCCGGCGTGACGTCTATCTCAGCCTCGGCGGCTTCGATCCCGCCTTCGACGGCGACGGCGACGGGCTGGATGTCTCGTGGCGTGCCCACCTGATCGGCCGGCAGGTGATCGTCGTCCCGGCGGCACGGGCGCACCAGGACCTGGTCGGCAAGGACAGTGACGTCGATCGTCCGGCGCCACGCACCCTGCGCCGGCACCGGCAGGTCGCTCTCGCGCGCTGCTCGCTGCTCGCCCTGCCCTTCATGGCACTGTGGATCCTGCTCAGTTGCACCGTCCTCGGCGTCGTCCTGTTGTTGTTGAAGCGGCCGCGCCGGTCCCTCGCCGAGTTCGCCCAGGCCACAGCACCGTTCGGTCTCATCCGAATCCTCGGCGCACGGTGGCGGTTCGTCGGGCGTGCGTCGACCCGACGCCGCAACCTGCGTGGCATCTTCGTGCCGTGGCGCGGCGCTGTCGAACACGCCGTGGCCACCGTCGGTGACGCGATCACACCGGAGCCGACCCGTCGGGACATCCCGGCCACCGAACCGGTCGAGACCGGACCGGTCGCGGACGATGCCGAGTCCATGCCGGTCGGGCCCGGTCGGGGCGGTGTGCTGCGCAATCCGGGCCTGTGGGTCGTCCTGGCGCTCCTCGCCGCGGCCGGGGCGTGCTGGCGCGATCTGATCACCGGGGGCGCGCTGCGCGGCACCGGCAACGGCCTGACCGGCGGAGCGCTGCAACCCTTCACCACCGACGCCACCGGGGTATGGCGGATGTGGCGCGACGCCTGGACGGGACCCGGGCTGGGGCAGCCCGGATCGGCCACGCCATACCTGGTGCTGCTGGCGCCGTTGGCCTGGCTGACGCAACAGCTTCCGGGTGTCAACGGGTCGGCCTCGGGAGCGGCCGTCGTGACCTGGCTGCTGGTGCTGGCCATGCCGCTGTCCGGGCTGGTGGCCTACCGCGCCGGACGGATCGCGACCCACGCGCGGTGGCCGCGAGCCGCCGCCGCCCTCGCCTGGGCGAGCCTGCCGACCCTGACCACTGCCGTCGCGGCCGGCCGGCTGGGTCCGGTCGTCGCGCACATCGTCTTCCCGTTCGCGCTCGCCGGCGCGTTCGAGGTCGGACGCCGCCGGGCGAGCACCCCGGTCACCTGCGGGACGGTGCTCGCCGCAGCCGTGGTGGGTGCGTTCGCCCCGCCGCTGCTGGTCGTGACCTCCCTCGTCGGCGTCGTCATCGCGCTGATCGGGCCCGGCTGGGCGCGGTTGCGGGGCCTCGCCGTCGCCGTGCTGCCCTGGGCGCTCCTCGGCTGGTGGACCCGTGCGCTGTTCACCGACTGGCGGCCCCTGCTGGCCGGCCCGGGCGGCCTCGACACGGTCCACGCCACACCGCCCTGGCAGTTGGTGTTGTTGCATCCGGGCGGCCCCGGCTCCTACGCCGTGCTCGCCGGCGTCCCGGTGCTGGCGCTCGGCATCGCCGGGCTGGTGAGGAACGGGTTCGGGAAGGCGTCGACCGGGCTCGCGCTGCTCGGGCTGCTGGGTCTGGCCGCGGCGCTCGGCGCCGGCCACGTGCACCTGGTGCAGTGGTCCGACGGCCCGCGCACACCGTGGAGCGGGCTCGGCCTCGATGTCTTCGCGGCCGCGCTGATCGGCGCCGCGTTGGTCGGGTTGCGCGGCGTGCTCGCCGAGCGGCCGGGTCGCGCACCGGTCCTCGAGCGTCGCCTTGCCGTCGGCGTCACGACCGCGGCCACCCTGGTGTTCGCCGCGATCACGGCCCTGGCCGCGTGGCAGGCGACACCCACCGGGACCGTGCACCCGGCACCGGCCGCTGCGTCGAGCGTCGTCACCGAGCAACTCACCGGTCCCACCGCCGTGCGCTACCTGCGGCTGACGATCGCGGACTCCGGCACCATCACCTACACGCTGGTCGGCCGGGAGACCGGTCTTCCGGCCACCGGGCTCACGCAACCGGTGCCCGGCGGCGGTGCCCCGACCGCACGGGTGACCGAGACCCTGCTGCAGGCGGACCGGGCCGACGAGGCAGCCGCGGCGTTGCGGTCGCTCGGGGTCGGGTTCGTCGTCATCGACGGTCCGGGTGATCGTTCCGCCATCACGGCGACGCTGCGCCAGGTCGCCGGCCTCACCCAGATCTCCGCCGCGGCACGTGCGGGCGTATGGCGGGTCGCCCCCGCCACAACCCAGGACGGCGCCACCGTCGTCGCGAGCAGCCGGGTCTGGCTGGAGCACGACGGCGCCCCGATCGCCCAGGTCCCGTCGACCACCGCACATGCACGCACCGTCACCCGCCTCCCTGCAGGCGTGCAGGGCCGCCAGTTGGTGATCTCCGAAGGTGTCGGGTGGCGCGACCACGGGCGGGTCACGGTCGACGGGCACCGGGTCAGCGCGGTCGTCCGCGACGGTTCGTTGACCTACCCGATGCCTGCGGCGGGCGGCCGGCTGGTGATCGATCCCGGTCTGCAGCACCCCCACGTCGTGCTCGGCCAGGGAGCGCTCGCAGCGCTGCTGCTCTTCCTCGCCATACCCTTCGGGAACCGACGGTCGCGGAGGACGCTGTGAAACGGTGGGGGATCGTGCGCGCCGGCGTCGCGGTCGTCGCCGGCGCCGGGTTGGTGTGGGGCGCCACCGAGGCCACCGGCACTGCCGACACCACCCGGCACTCGGACGTTCGGACCGCGTCCGTCGACACGACCTCCGACCGGGTGACCGAGCTGTCGTTGACGTGCACCGGTGCCGATCTCGACGGCACGGTCGCGACCGCCTCGGTTCCGCAGAGCTGGGCGCCCACGGTGCCGGCCGGCGGGACGGTGCGGGTGGCGGGCTCGGCCTCCGGCGACCTCACGCTGCAGCACGGCGCCGCCACCGACGCGAAGCTGCCGTCGTCGGTGGCCGGCCGGGTCATCGCCACCGGCGGCCTGGCCACCGGGCTGGTCGCCGGTCAGCTCCAGGTCGACACGCGGACCGCGTCGCGGGGACTCACCGTGAGCAACTGTGCGACGCCGGCACGTTCGGGCTGGTTCTTCGGCGGCGGCACGGAGAAGGGTCGTGTCGCGCGGCTGACCCTGGTCAACCCGGCGGCGACACCGACGACCGTGGACGCTGCGGTGATCGGTTCCGGTGGGGTGGACAAGACGGCGAGCGTCGACGGCACGGTGCTGGCGCCGGGCGAGCGCAAAGTGCTGACCCTGGGCGACTTCGGCCCGGACCTCGCGGCCGCCGTCGTGCACGTCACTGCCTCCGGTGCCGGGGTCGCCGCATCGCTCACCGACGTCTGGATGACCGGGGAGACCCCGGTGGGGGAGAGCACCTCCTCCGACGCCGTGTCCCCTGCGCAGGATGTGGTGATCCCCGGGGTGAAGGCCACCGACGCGGCACCCAGCGTCCGCCTGGCCGTGCCCGGAAGCGACCAGGCCATCGTCCGGGTCCGGGCCATCAGCACCTCCGGCGCGGTCGTCGCCGACCAGGTCACCACGGTTTCGGGCGGTGCCTCCACAGTCGTCGGCCTGCATGGGCTTGCCGCGGGCAGCTACGCGGTCCGGGTGACCGCCGACGTGCCGGTCGTCGCGGCGGTGATGAGCCGCACCGGGACGTCCGGCACGACCGACCTGAGCTGGGCGACGGCGGCTCCCGACCTCACGGAGCCGGCGGGAGTTGCCCTTCCGGCCGGTGTCCCCGCGGGTTCGGCACAGCTCATGCTGGCGGCGACCCGCAAGGGCACGGCGCAGGTCGTCACCGTCGCGGCGTCCGGGGACAGTACCACCAAAACGGTTGCGGTTCCGGCAGATCACCCCGTCGCGGTGCCGGTCGGGGACGCGCGGGCGGTGTGGGTGCGCCCGATCGGCAAGGTCTCCGTGCACGCCGCGGTCACTGTGACCGGACACGACTCCTCCGGCGCCTTCCTCGCCACCGTGCCGGTGCAGCCGGTGACGCTGCACCAGGCGACCTCCCGGCTGGTCCCCGCCCGCGGGTGAGCGACTACTTCGCCGCCCGCTGCTGGTCCGCCAGCCACTGCGCGTAGGTGGCGCCGCCGCGGATCGCGTTCTCAGCGGGCAGGTTCGAGCCTTCGGCGAAGCGACGCATCGTGCCGCCCACGGCCGGCAGGCGCACGACATGTGGCGTGCGCCGGCCCTCCACATGGGCGGTGAGCACGGCGAGTTCGCGAGCTGACATCGTCTCCGGCCCGGCATACTCCGTGACGCCCGTCCGCAGCTTCTCGTCGAGTGCCAGATCGACCAACTGCGTTGCCAGCCAGGCGGAGTCGACGGGCGCGAACCGCAGGCCGCGCATGCCGATCCCGAACCCGGCGAGGTTGCTGCCGACCAGGCGGTGCACCAGCTCGTGCACCTGGGTGGCCCGCGCGATCACGTGTGGTCGTCCCGAGTCGGTCACCGCGGTCTCCGCCGCCGCCTTCGCGCGGTAGTAGGGAAGCGGGTTGTCCCAGCAGCCGACGATCGACACGTGGACCAGCCGGGCCTGCGGATTGTGCTCGCCGAGCGCGGTGCAGAGCCGGCGGGTGCCCGCGATGTCGACCTCCTGCGTGTGCTTCGCGTCGCTGGCGCAGTGGATCACCGCCTGCACCCCGTCGATCGCTTCGGCGAGACCGGCACCCGTGCCGAGATCGCCCTCGACCTCGTGCGACCCCGGCGCGGCCCTGCCCGTGGATCGGGTGAGAACCGTTGCGGACACACCGGATCGGAGTAGCTCGCGGACGACCTGCGAGCCGATCGTCCCGGTGCCGCCGGTGACCAGCACCGGTTGCCGGGCCAGTCCGGGCAGGCCCGGTACGAACTGCGGTGGATCGGTGGCCTGCGACATCAGTCCTCCAGGTCGTCCGGATGTATGCCGATCACGTGCGCGACCTGCTCGGCCAGGACCTCCCAGACCAGCTCGGCGAGTTCGCTGTCCTCGGCAGCACGCGACTCGATGGGTCTGCGATAGAGCACGACGCGTGCGGAGCTGCCGCGGCCGGCGGCGTAGGCGCGCCCGAGCGCGAGGTCGTGCTCCCAGGGTGGCGGATCGGTCGACGGAACGTCCTCCACGGCGAACTCGATGCCGTCGAGCTTGCGCTTCAGCCGGCGTTCGAGGTTCTCGACACCGTCGAGCACGAGCTCGTCGAACTGCGCCGAGCGGCTGCGCATCGCCGGCACCGGCGGCCACGCGAGCGGCCCACGAAAACCACGCCCCCGCCGATCTCCACTCATGACGGTTTCCTCGTTCCTCGGGCACCGTCAAGAGGCTGAGCCCGCGGTCGCTCGCTGCGCTCGCTCATGCCCCCAACCCTAAGCCAGCGGGACGACCGGCGCGCCGAACGCCCACTGGCGGCAGCGTGTTCTAGAGTCGAGCAACGTGACCGGTCCCAGAGTGAAGCGCCTGTGTTCTCGCACTGCCTGCAAGTCGGTCGCGGTCGCCACTCTGACCTACGTGCACGCCGATCAGACGGCGGTGCTCGGGCCGCTCGCGACGTTCGCCGAGCCGCACACCTACGACCTGTGCGCCGATCACACCACGCGGCTGACCGCGCCGCGCGGCTGGAACGTCGTGCGACTGGCCATCGACCTCACGGAGCCCGAGCCGACCCCCGACGACCTGCTCGCACTGGCGGACGCGGTGCGGGCGGCAGCGGAGCCACCCCGGCCGGCCCCGCAGGCACCGCGCGCGGGGGAGCGACCGGTCCTGACTGTACTGCCGGGCAGGGAATAAGCTCGCCACTTGTGACAGCACCGAGGCTCGCCGACTTCTGCAAGGCGTATGACGTTCGCGGGCTCGTGCCCGATCAGCTGAACGACGAGGTCGCCGCCGCGATCGGCGCTGCCTTCGCCGCGGTGGTGGCCGTGCCCGAGGGGGCGTCGGCGGTCGTCATCGGGCACGACATGCGGCCGAGTTCGCCGTCGTTGGCCGACGCGTTCGCACGCGGGGTCACGTCGCAGGGACTCGACGTCGTACTGGTCGGGCTGTGCTCGACCGACGGGCTCTACTACGCCAGCGGCGCCCTCGACCTGCCGGGCGCGATGTTCACGGCCAGTCACAACCCGGCGCAGTACAACGGCATCAAACTGTGCCGGCAGGGCGCCCGGCCGGTGAGCCGGGAGACCGGGCTCACCGAGATCACTGAGCTCGCCCAGGGCTGGCTGGACGACCCGTCGAGCCGGTCGACGGCAGACCGGCAGGGGTCGATCGATCGTCGTGACCTGCTGGGCGACTACGCCGCATTCCTGCGGGGTCTGGTCGACCTGTCGGGCAACCGCCGGTTGAAGGTCGTCGTGGACGCCGGTAACGGGATGGGCGGTCACACCGTCCCGGCGGTGCTCGGCACCGCGGCGGGACTGCCGGAGTTGCCGATCGACGTGGTGCCGTTGTTCTTCGAGCTCGACGGCACCTTTCCCAACCACGAGGCCAATCCGTTGGAGCCGGAGAACCTGCGTGACCTGCAGCGCGCGGTGGTCGAACATCACGCCGATGCCGGGGTGGCGTTCGACGGCGACGCCGACCGGTGTTTCGTGGTCGACGAGCGGGGCGAGCCGGTCAGCCCGTCGGCGGTCACCGCCCTGGTCGCGTCCCGCGAGATAGCCAAGGCCGGTCGCGGTGCGCGCATCGTGCACAACCTCATCTCGTCCAGGGCGGTGCCGGAGATCATCACCGAGTGCGGCGGCGAGCCGGTGCGCACGCGGGTCGGCCACTCGTTCATCAAGGCCGAGATGGCCTCGCATCAGGCAGTTTTCGGCGGCGAGCACTCGGCGCACTACTACTTCAAGGATTTCTGGTTCGCCGATACCGGGATGCTGGCCGCCATGCACGTGCTGGCCGCGCTCGGTGAGCAGGAGCTCCCCCTGTCGGAGCTGGCCTCGTCATACAGCAGGTATGTCGCCTCGGGGGAGATCAACTCCCGGGTCGGTGACGCCGCGGCGGCGACCGAGCGTGTCCGGGCCTGGGCCGTGGACGAAGGGGTTGTCGAGGACCGGTTGGACGGGTTGACGCTCACCCACGAGGACGAGCCGATGTGGTGGCTGAACGTACGCGGCAGCAACACCGAGCCACTGCTGCGACTCAACGTCGAAGCGGTGGATCGTGCAACCATGGAACGGGTGCGGGACAGCGCCCTGCAGCAGATTCGCGAGGAGACCCGAGCATGACTGTGGAGATCGACACCTGGTTGCGCGAGATCCTGCGCTGCCCCGTCGGATTGCACGAACTCGTCGACGGCACCCGGCCCGACGGCCGGCCGGAGCTGCAGTGCGCTGTGGACTGCGGCGGTCCGGGGCAGCGACGCGGCTATCCGATCGAGGACGGCATACCAGTGCTCCTCGTCGACGAGTCCCGCGTGTTCACAGTCTGATTCGAGCGCCACGATGCCCTACCTGGACGAGGCCTGCCTGGACGATCCGGACGAGTTGGCGCGACGCGACTCACGGGACACGTTACGAGCTCTGGCGACCGCCGGCGCGCAGGTGCGCGAGGCGGTGACGCTGTCCACCGAGGGTGGCATCGACCGGGTGAGTTACGGGGACCGGCCGCGATCGGTCGTGGTGGCGGCGCTCGGCGGTAGCGCCGTCGTGGCCGATGTCCTGGAGATGCTCGCCGAACCCTCCTCCCCGGTGCCGGTGACCGTGCGGCGCAACCTGCCGATCCCGGGTTGGGTGGGGTCGCTCGATCTGGTGATCGCCGTCTCGCTGTCCGGTCGCGCCGAGGGGCCGGTGGCCGTCGCGCGGGAGGCCGCCCGGCGGGGTGCGGCCCTGCTCACCGTCGGCGCCGAGGACTCGCCCCTGGCGGAGGTGAGTCATCGGGCACGCGGCGTCCACATCGGGGTCGGGCACGGGCGTGCCTCGTCGCGCACCTCGTTGTGGTCCCTGCTGACGCCGGTGCTGATGGCCGGCGACAGTCTCGGCCTCATCGACGTGCCCGCGTCGGTCCTTCCGGACGTCGCACGTCGGCTGGACGAGCAGGCCGAAGCCTGCCGGCCGTCGTCGGAGTCGTTCGTCAACCCGGCGAAACTGATCGCGCTGCAGGCCGCGGAGACCGTGCCGGTGGTGCTCGGTGACGGCGCCCTGGCCGGAGTGGCGGCACGGCGGGCGGCGGCGATGCTCGCCCAGACCGCACGCATCCCCGCGACCTGGGGCGAGTTGCCGGACGCGGCGTCCCAGGTGGTCGCCTGCTTCGACGGCCCGTTCACCGCGGGTGGCGGCGCCGGAGCCTCGACGGCACGCCAGGCGGACATCTTCGCCGACCCCTTCCTGGACGCGCCGGCCCAACCCAAGCTGGGCCTGATGATGTTGCGCGACGCGCCCGTCCGGCCGCCGACCCCCGAGAGCGACGCCGCGCAGTCCCTGACCGAGGCGGTGCTCGGCACGGCGCGAGCGGCCGGTGCCCATGTGATCGAATCCACTGCGGCTGAAGGACATTCGGTGGAACGCCTGGCCGAGTTGATGTCCCTCACGGACTTCGCGGCGACCTACCTGGCGTTGGGGCTCGGCGTCGACCCGGCGGTCTCACCGCACGTTGCGGACCTGCGCGACCGGACCTCCGGACAGCTCTAGGAGCCGGCCGCTGTCGGCCTCGCACCGATCAGCGCGGTGTCCGCGACGGCCACCGCGAGCAGCACCAGCGCGGTGATGACGAACACCGGCCGCAGCCCGAGATGCGCCCCGACATAGCCGCCCATCAACGGTCCGGTGACCTGCCCGACGTACTGCGCCGACACCGACAGGCCGAGGACACGGCCCACGACGCGATCGGGCACCCGGTGACGGATCGCGGCGGTGATGGCGGGCATCAGACCACCCAGCGCGGCGCCCATGAGCAGCCGCAAGATCGCCAGCACGACGACGTTCGGTGCGGCGGCCTGGGCGAGCAGGAGCAGGCCGGCGACGAAGAGCGACCCGGTGATCACCGTGAGGTGGCCGATGCGGTCTCCGAGCCGCCCGAGCCTGGGTGCCGAGACGATGCTGCCCGCGGCGCCCAGCGCCATGATCACGCCGGCGCCGAACGACGCGTGGCCCGATCCGTGCATCAACTCCTCGACGAAGACGGTGATGGTCGGCTCCACGGACATGGTGGCGAACAGCAGCAGGCTGGAGGTGGCCAGCAGCATCGCGACGATCGCTGGCTGGGGCAGTTGTGCCCAGGTCCGGCCCGGACGTGCGTCCTTGCTGCGCGGTGGCTTCCGGTCCTCGTGCAGCAGGGTAGTGGTGGCGATGAAAGTCAGGAAGATCAACCCGCCGGCGACGAAGAACGTGGTGCGGACGCCGACCAGTTCCGGGGCGAAGCCACCGAACAGCGGTCCGACGATGTTGCCGGCCATGACCCCGCCGGAGAGGATGCCGAGCGCCCACGCGCTGCGGTGCTTCGGTGTCTGTGCGGCCACCAGGATGGTCGACCCGGAGGCGTAGCCGCCGAGCAGCCCGGTGAGCAGGCGCAGCGCCACCAGCTGCAAGACGTTCTGCGCGAGGCCGATGCACGACATCACGATCGCCATTCCGAGGCTGGCGCGGATGAGCATTGACTTGCGGCCGAAGCGGTCGCCGAGCGCGCCCCATACCGGCGCCGTCAGGGCTGCCGTGAAGAACGTCGCGCTGTAGGCGATGCCCGACCAGCGGAGCACCGATGCCTGGTCGTGCACGCCCAGTTGCTCGACGAAGATCGGCAGGTAGGGGATCAGCATCGTCATCGCGACGATCGTGGTGAACGAACCACCCACACAGACAAAGAGATTGCGCCTCCAGTGCGTCCCCTCCGTCATGGAGCCAGCCTGCTCCTGGTCGTCCGGATTGTGAACATACTTCTCGCAATATGGGACCGATCAGGAGTGGGTCGGCCGCAGCGTTGGACTCGCGCCGGCGGAGCCGAGTGGGGGAGGCGTGTGTCCGGGCCGCGTCGACATACCCTTGAGTCGTGACGCATTTCGACCTGGCCATCATCGGCACTGGCTCCGGTAACTCACTCGTGACACCCGATTTCGACGACAAACGGGTGGCCGTCATCGAGGAGGGCCTCTTCGGCGGGACATGCCTCAACGTCGGCTGCATCCCGACCAAGATGTTCGTGTATGCCGCAGAGGTGGCCGACACGATCCGCGGATCGGCGACGTATGGCGTCGACTCCACCCTGGACGGCGTGCGGTGGCGTGACATCCGCGATCGCATCTTCGGGCGGATCGATCCGATCGAGGCCGGCGGGCGGGACTACCGGGTCAACGGGCCGAACACCACGGCCTACCTCGGGCATGCCGAATTCGTCGGTCCCCGGGAACTGCGTGTGCAGGTCGGTGACCATGTCGACGAGGTCACCGCCGACCGGATCGTCATCGCGACCGGCGCACATTCCGTTGTCCCGGAGGCGATCTCGCAGTCCGGCGTTCCCTTCCACACCAGTGACACAATCATGCGGATCGACGAGCTGCCGTCCTCGATCGTCATCCTCGGTGGCGGCTTCATCGCCTCCGAGTTCGCGCACGTCTTCAGCGCGCTCGGGGTGGACGTCCGGGTGGTCACGCGCGGAGCGCGCATGCTGCGCAAGGAGGACGAGCGGATCAGTGCGGAGTTCACGGCACTGGCGGATCGTCAGTGGGACGTGCACCTGAGCGCCGAGGTCGTCGGCGCGAAGAGTTCCGCCGGCGAGGTCGCGCTGGAGCTCGCATCGGGTGAGTTGGTCAGTGCCGAGCTGCTCCTCGTCGCGACCGGACGGCGTCCGAACACCGAGCGTCTCGGGCTCGGAAAAGCCGGAATAGCCACCGAATCCGACGGCCGCGTGACGGTCGACGAGTTCGGCCGGACGAACGTGCCGGGTGTGTGGTCGCTCGGCGACGCCAGCTCGCCATACCAGCTCAAGCACGTCGCCAACCACGAGGCGCGGGTCGTCGCGCACAACCTGGTGCACCCGGACGACCTGCAGGCGTTCGACCACCGATTCGTGCCCTCGGCGGTGTTCACCCATCCACAGATCGCCTCGGTCGGTATGACGGAGGCGGCAGCCCGCGAGTCGGGGGCCGACGTGACGGTCAAGGTGCAGGAGTTCGGTGGCACGGCATACGGCTGGGCGATGGAGGACACCACGAGCATCTTCAAGGTCGTCGCGGATCGCCGTACGAAGCTGATCCTCGGCGCGCACGTGATGGGGCCGATGGCGAGCACGCTCATCCAGCCGATCATCCAGGCGATGAGCTTCGGGCAGACGGCGCCCGAGGTGGCCCGCGGGCAGTACTGGATCCACCCGGCGCTCGCGGAGGTCGTCGAGAACGCCCTGCTGGGTCTCGAGTTCGACTGACCCTCGCCGGTGTGCGGTCGCTGAACGTTTCCTGCATAGACTTCGCGCATGGCTGGCGGACTGGTTGCGCTGCTCGACGATGTCGCGGCGCTCGCGAAACTCGCTGCGGCGTCGCTCGACGACGTGGGTGCGGCGACCGGTAAGGCGAGCGCCAAGGCGGTCGGTGTCGTCGTCGACGACACCGCGGTCACCCCGCGGTATGTCGAGGGCCTGTCGGCGCAGCGCGAACTGCCGATCATCAAGAAGATCGCGATCGGATCGCTGCGCAACAAGCTCCTGATCATCCTGCCGGTCGCCTTGATCCTCAGTCAGTTCGCCGAGTGGGCGCTGACGCCGATCCTGATGCTGGGCGGCACCTACCTGTCGTACGAGGGCGCCGAGAAGATCTGGGAGGCGTTGTCGGGCCATCACGCGGAGGCCGACGACGGCCCCAAGGACGAGGGCAAGGTCGTCGCCGGGGCGATCCGGACCGACCTGATCCTGTCCGCGGAGATCATGGTGATCGCGCTCAACGAGGTCGATCACGAACCGTTCCTGGAGCGGGCGTTCATCCTCATCGTCGTGGCGTTCCTCATCACCGCGCTCGTGTACGGCGTGGTGGCGCTGATCGTGAAGATGGACGACATCGGCCTCGCCCTCGCCGACGGGGCGACCGGCGCGCGCGAACGGATCGGCCGCGGCCTCGTCACCGGAATGCCGAAGGTGATGGCGGTGTTGTCGACGGTGGGCATCGTTGCGATGCTCTGGGTCGGCGGCCACATCCTGCTGAGCGGCTTCGACGAGATCGGCTGGCATGCGCCATACAGCCTGGTGCACCACGTGGAGCACGCGGTCCACGACGCCACCGGTTTCCTCGGCGCGACGCTGGGTTGGGTTGTGAACACGTTCTTCTCGGCGGTGCTGGGAGCGATCGTCGGTGCCATCGTGGTGGCGATCTTGCATGTTCTGCCGCGACGCGGAGAGCGCGTTCAGCCGTCGGAGAGCTGAGCCTCACCCGCGAGCCGGACGCCCATGACCGCCCAGTCGGTGAGGGGGCGGGGCAGCGCGTCGCAGGGGAACCAGCCGACTTCGTCGATCTCCCCGTCCTCCGGGCTGACGGCTGCCGGAGCGCCCTCGGCGAAGCTGCCGGCATACAGGATCCGTATGCCGTGACGCTCGATGCCGTCGTCGGAATCGTAGGTGTTGGAGTGGATCCCGAGGATCTGTCCGATGACTGGAGTCAACCCGGTTTCCTCCACGCACTCGCGCACGGCGGCATCTGCCGGTGCCTCGCCGAACTCGATGCCACCGCCGGGTAGCGTCCACTTCCCTTGCGCGGGACCGGCCGACACCTGGTGGGACAATAGGACTCGGCCGTGGTGAGCACATACGACATACGCTCCTGGGCGGACCAGACGTTGGGTCGGCACGGCTACGCGGGATGCGGTTGTTGGTGACGCGCCGCGAAATCTGCGACGTAGGCGGCCTGTCCGGGGGTTTCGATCGCGCCGTGTTCGTAGTGGGCGCGCACGTAGGCGATCGCGTCGGCAGCCGGCAGGCCGTCGAGAATCGTCAGGCAGGCCAACGCTGTGCCGGTGCGGCCCAGGCCGCCCATGCAGGCCACTTCGACGCGTTCGTCGGCCGCACGGCGCCACGCTTCGGCGAGAGCCAGGTCGGCATCCTCCGGGTCGGTGGGTACGCCGAAGTCAGGCCAGTCGACCCACCGGTGTTGCCAGGTCGCGCCCTCGACGGGCGCGTGCAGCAGGTAAACGCCGAAGTCCGGATCCGGCGTCATCTCCGGGTGCGCCTGTAATCCGCGGCCGCGCACCAGTCGCCCCGACGGGAGGGTGAGGACGCGGTCGTCGGTCGCGCTCCAGAGACTCATGGAGTCACCGTAGATCCCGTGCCTGCGGGCCTGTCGACAGGCTGCGTTCCGAGTTGGCGATGTGGACAACATTGGTGGTCGAAAACCGTTGAATTACAGCATGTTTCATGAGATAATCGAACACATGAGCGAAGCACTGCAGGGGAGTGGGTCAGGTGTCGACGACGTCCTGGACGCCGCTGCGCTGCGTGCGTTCCACCAGCGACTCTCCGGTCCCGCGGGTGACGAAGAGTTGCTGGACCAGATCAGGGCCTGCGAAGAGTTGAAGAACTCTCTGAGTGCGCTGCAGGCGCGGTTGACGGTTGCCGCGCACGAGCAACAACAAGCACTGGACGTGGCCCGCGGCGTCGATCGGGCGGAGACCGCCCGACTGGTCGGCTCCCAGGTCGCCCTGGCCCGCCGGTGTGCTCCGCACCTGGGCTCCCGGCTGCTCGGTCTGGCGCACGCGGTGACCCGGGAGATGCCGCACACCGGTGACGCGTTGGCCGCCGGGGTCATCACCGAATGGGACGCTACCGCGCTGTGTCGCGAGACCGCGTGCCTGACCCGGGACGACCGGGCTGCGGTGGACGAGGCCGTGGCCGACCAACTCGGCACCGTCAGCCACACCCGCCTTGCAGCCACGGCCCGCGAGCACGCCTACCGGCTGGATCCGGTGGCCGTCACCGCCCGCCGGGCACGGGCCGAGTCCGAACGCCGTGTCAGCCTGCGGCCGGCCCCGGACAGCATGACCCGGCTGACCGCGCTGCTGCCGGTCAAGGACGGCGTCGCGTGCTATGCGGCACTGTCCGCGTTCGCCAACACGCATGCCACACCCGAGCACCCGCGCGGGCAGGTGATGGCCGACACCCTGGTCGAACGCGTCACCGGCCACAGTCGCGACGAGGGTGTGGACGTGCAGGTCAACCTGGTGATGCCACTGGACACCCTGACCGGCGACATACCTGCCTACGTGCCCGGCTACGGACCGATCCCGGCCGACCTGGCCCGCGACTGGGTCGCCGACCCCGAGCGGGCGGTGCAACTGCGGCGGTTGTTCACCTTCCCCGACACCGGTGATCTGGTTGGCATGGAGTCGCGGGCACGCACCTACACCGGGCTGCTGGCCGACTTCATCAGGCTGCGCGACCAGACCTGTCGCACACCGTTCTGCAACGCACCGATCCGGCACACTGATCACATCACTCCCCACGCTCACGGAGGGCCGACCAACGAACGCAACGGCCAGGGCCTGTGTGCACGGTGCAACCTCACCAAAGAACACCCCGACCTGCAGGTGACCGGAGATGCCACCGAGACCACCGTCTCCACGGGTGGGCTCGCAGCGACCAGTCACCCACCGAGCCCACCCGGGCAGCCGCCGCCCAGCAGATCACACGTCGAGCGCACCCTGATCGACATCACCTGGACACACTGGGCCATCCCACATCTGCGGCCCGACGAGAACTAGTCGCGCGACCTCAGTGAGTTCGCGGACTCATCCGGTAGACGTTGGTCTCGCGACGCTCGAAGCCGAGCCGCTGGTAGAGACGGTTCGCCGCAGTGCGGCTTGGTCGTGAGGTGAGATCGACAGTCCGAGCGCCGTGCTCGGCCGCCTGATCGACAGCCCTGCGAACCAGCATGCTTCCCGCACCGGTACCCCGGGCGTCCTTCGACACCACGACGTCTTCGATCCAGGCACGAATGCCGGTGGGGAGGGGGAACGTGGCCAGCGTCAGCATCCCGATCACCTCCTGCCCGCTCTCGGCCACGAACAGGTCGGTCGCATCGTGCGTGATCAGGCTGGTGAGTTCGTCGTACGACAGAGGCGGCGCCGACGACGACAGCTCGGTCGTCAATCGCACGATCGCGGAGTACAACTCGCGCGACGGCTCCGTGACGAGAGAAATCGTCAGTGGTGATGTCATCGTGTGCCCTCCGGAGGCTCGGCGCCGACGTCCGCCCACACCTCGGTGAGTTCGGCGATCAGACCGTCGCGCTCGGTGATGAAGCTGGCGACCTGGAACTCCTCGGTGCTGCCGTGCGATCCGCCGACGATGCGGGCGCGGCACACCGCACGGTTACCGGCGGCCACGACATCGAGGACCTCCAACCGTTCGAACCCCGGGTATTCGGCGTTGAGACGCACCCAGCCTTCAGCGTCGAGCCTCTCGCCCGTGTGCACGTAACGGCAGACGAAGTCCGCGTGCAGCAGTTCGGCCAATGCGTCCCACGAGTGCGCGTTGATCCGCGCGCACAACTCTCGTAGCAGTTCCTCTGCGGTCGCCATGTCCGGAGCCTAACCAGGTGGGCCGACAGCTCTTGGCTGTCTCGGCCGGCACCGTAGCCTGAGCAGCATGACCATCAGGGTGCCGTACACGCCACTGCCCATCGATCAGACCGATGTCGTGTACGAGCACGGCCCCGCCTCTATGCGCCGCGATGACGTACCGCAAGGCGTCACAACAGATTTCACGATCACCGACAGCTTCCAGGACGGCTGGTGGTACCTCGACCCCGAGGACGACGTGCGCGCAGCGGTCGTGCTCGACAACCGGACGACCTGCGCTGGCTCTGGCGCGACTAGCGGGGTAGTCCAGGCAGCCAGCTCTCCGCGGCTGCGACGAACTCGTCGCGTGACAGTGCACCGGCACCAGCCGGTATGGCGCCGAGCAGCGGCACCGCGCCGGCATCCAACGCCTCACGATTGCTGATCTCGACCACCGAGGGTGTCAGCGGCCAGGACCCGATCAGCACACCCAGCGGGTGCACCCCGCGATGTTCCAACGCCTCCAGCGTGAGCGCCGTGTGATTCAGCGTCCCGAGCGCCGACCGCGCCACCACGACCACTGGAGCGGCCAACTCGTGCGCCAGGTCGGCGATGGTCTCGCCCGCGTCCGTGAGTTCGACCAGCAACCCGCCGGCACCTTCCACGAGCACGAGGTCGTATGACGTCTCGAGCTGCCGGACGCGGCCGACGTGTTCCTCGAGCGACGGGAGTGCTGCCGCTTCCAACGCGGCCGCGGGTCGCGGCGCCATCGCCGCCCCCAGTCGCGCACCGTCCTCGCCGCGCACACCGGTCAGCCGTTCCACCACCGCCACGTCACCCGGTTCGTCACAGGCGACACCGGTCTGCGTCGGCTTGTACACGACGACCGAGGATCCTCGCTCGCCGGCGGAAGCAGCAATCGCCGCAGTAGCAATGGTTTTCCCGACGTCGGTGTCGGTCCCGCTCACCACGATGACGCTCATTGCGCAACCTGTGTGCACCGGCGACCGGCGGTGGCGATCTTCGTCGCGGCGTCGTCCACGGCGGACAGCGGCAGATCCGCACGCGCCGTGATGCGCAGCCGGGACACACCGTCCGGCACGCTCGGCGGACGGAAGCACCCGACCAGAACCCCGTTGGCACGCAACGCTTCCCGAGCGGCCACCGCGGTCGCCGGATCGGGCGTCGGCAACGACTGCACCACTCCTGCGGCCGGTCGGATGCCGCAACGTTCGCTGATGACCGCGGCACGTTCGTGGACCGCACGCGCCAGGAGGGGGTCGGCGCTGACCAACCGGGCAGCCACCAGCGCAGCGCCCGCCGCGGCCGGCGCGAGCCCGGTGTCGAAGATGAACGAGCGTGCCGAGTTCACCAGGTGGTCGCGCACCGTCCCGTCGGTCAGCACGGCGCCACCTTGTGAGCCAAGGGATTTCGACAGGGTCGCGGTGAGGACGAGGTCCGACGCTCCCGCGAGACCGAGAGAATGCACGAGCCCGCGGCCGGCACCGGCGACACCGATCCCGTGTGCCTCGTCGACCACCAGCAGGGCGCCGTGGGCGCGACAGACGGCATACAGCTCGTCGACCGGCGCGGCATCCCCGAGGACCGAGTAGATCGACTCGACCGCGACCAGGACACGCACACCGTCCAGTGCCCGCAACCGCGCGTCCAGCGCGCCAGGATCGTTGTGCGGGAACGTCTCGTACGGGGATCGTGACATTCTGGCCGCATCGTGCAGCGAGGCATGCGCGTGCGCGTCCAACAGGATGTGCGCACCCCGTCCGGTGAGAGCGCTCACGACGCCGAGGTTCGCGGCATACCCGGTCGAAAAGACAAGGGCTGCAGGCCAACCGGTCAACCCACACAAACTCGCTTCGAGTTCGTGATGCACCGGAAGTGTGCCCGTGACCAGCCGTGATGCGCCCGCGCCCGCCCCATATCGCTCGGCCGCCTCCACAGCACCGGCAATCACCCGCGGGTCGCGCGACAACCCCAGGTAGTCGTTCGAAGCCAGGTCGACGATCGTGTCGTCCCGAACGACCGGATCAGCGCGTTGCACACCACGTTCCGCGCGCAGCGCGTCCCGCTCCGCGAGCCATGCGGACCACCTCATCCGTGCACCTCCTCGACCGCCGCCACCATGCCACGACAGATCGTTGCGACCTCCTCGTCGCTGCAGATGTATGGCGGCATCGCATAGACCAGATCGCGGAACGGCCTGACCCACACGCCGTTCCGCACCGCGGCAGCGGTCACCGCCGGCACGTCGACAGGTCGCCCGAGTTGTATGACGCCGACGGCGCCGACGGTGCGCACGTCCACCACGGAGGTGAGGTCGGTCGCCGGAGCCAGACCATGCCGTAACGCGTCGCCCACACGTGCGACATCGCGACTCCAGGTGCGCTCGAGCAGGTCGAGGGAGGCGTTCGCGATGGCGCAGGCCAACGGATTGGCCATGAAGGTCGGTCCGTGCAGCAGTGCACGGAAAGGGGACCCGGTGATCGCGGCGCCGACCTGCGCGGTCGTCAGCACTGCCGCGAGCGACAGGTAGCCGCCGGTGAGGGCCTTGCCCACACAGATGACGTCCGGCGACACATTTGCCCATTCACACGCGAAGAGCGTTCCGGTGCGGCCGAATCCGGTGGCGATCTCGTCGGCGATCAACAACATGCCGTGCTCGTCGGCCACCTCACGCATGACCTGCAGGCAGCGCGGGTGGTAGGGCCGCATCCCGCCCGCCCCTTGCAGGATCGGCTCCACGATGATCGCCGCGAGCTCACCGGCGTGCGCCGCCGCCAGAGCCCGGAAGGACGACTCCCACCTCGCCATCGCGGATTCGTCGGACTCCCATCGTCCGTCGGCGTCGAGAACCGCGATGGGTGGCCGCGGCGCGAAGACCTGGGTCGCGAGGACGCCCGGAAAGGCCGAGTGCATCCCGTCCACCGGGTCGCACACGCTCATCGCCGCGAAGGTGTCGCCGTGATAACCGCCGCGCACTGTTAGGAAGCTCTGCCGGTCGGGTCGGCCCACCGCGGCCTGGTACTGCAGCGCCAGCTTCAGTGCGACCTCCACCGAGACCGACCCGGAGTCGGCGAAGAAGACGTGCGCCATCGGGCCCGGTGCCAGGCGGACCAACCGTTCCGCGAGGCCGACCGCCGGCTCGTGCGTCAGTCCGCCGAACATCACGTGGCTGAAACTGTCGACCTGTGCGTGTGCGGCCCCGTCCAGCACCGGGTGCCGATAGCCGTGCACCGCGCACCACCACGACGCCATGGCGTCGACAACCTCGGTCACCGTTCCGTCCGCACACTGCAGGGTCAACCGTGCCCCGGACGCGGCCGAAACGACATACGGTGCAGGCCCGTCCAGCGGTGCATACGGATGCCACACCAGTCCCTGATCGCGGTCGAGCAGCGCACGCTCAGGCATTGGGTCGCAGTCCGGTGCCCGCACCGCGACGGCGGATGGACGGATCACGACCCGCGTCCCGCTCCGGCGTCGCCTCCGCGCCGAGCACCGCGAAGCCGTTGTCCTCGATGAGCGCCAGGTCGTCCGTGGCGGCCTGGCCCTCGGACGTCAGGTAGTCGCCGAGGAAGATCGAGTTCGCCAGGTGCAGGGCCTGCCCCTGCAGTGACCGCAGGTGCAGCTCCCGGCCGCCAGCGATGCGGATCTCCTTGTCGGGACACACCATTCGCGCCATGGCCAGGATGCGCAGGCAGCGCAGCGGCGTGAGCTCCCAGGTGCCCTCCAGCGGGGTCCCGTCGAAGGGCATCAGGAAGTTGACCGGGATCGAGGCGGAGTCCAGTTCACGCAACGCGAAGAGTGCCTCCACCAGTTGCTCGTCGGTCTCACCGAGCCCGGCGATGAGTCCGGAGCAGGGGGAGAGGCCGGCCTCCGTCGCCTTCCCGATGGTGTCGACGCGGTCGGCGTAGGTGTGTGTCGTCACGATCGAATCGTGATGCGACTCAGCGGTGTTGATGTTGTGGTTGTACGCATCGACGCCGGCCGCCCGCAGCTTCTCCGCCTGGCCGTCCTGCAGCAGGCCGAGACACGCACAGACCTCGACCTGCGGGTGACTGTCCTTCAGGGCGCTGACCATCGCGCTCACCCGGTCGACATCGCGGTTCGTCGGGCCACGCCCGCTGCTGACCAGACAGACCCGTGACGCGCCCCCGCGCACGCCCGCCGTGGCCTGGTCGATCGCCTCGTCGGTCCGCAGCCACTTGTACTTCAGGATGTCCGCCTGCGAGCCGAGCGCCTGCGAGCAGTAGTGGCAGTCCTCGGGGCAGAGGCCGGACTTGAGGTTGACCAGGTAGTTCACCTTCACCGTGTCGCCGAAATAGCGGCGCCGCAACCGTGCGACGGACGCGGTGAGGGCGAGCACGTCCTGGTCCGGCGTCAGCAGCACGGCGAGCGCGTCCTCGGGCGTTGCCGGGTCGCCTGCAAGAATCTCACTGACACGGTCGTCGAGCGACGTCACGGTATTGAACACCGTTCAAGTATGCCGTGACGGGCGACACACCTGCGAGCCGGAGGTGCCACGGATGGCGTTGACGCACGACGAGGTGATCGATGCTGCCGTCGAGTTGCTGCGCACGCACGGCCTCGCCGACCTGACGATGCGCCGCCTCGCCCGCGAACTCCAGGTGCAGCCCGGTGCGCTCTACTGGCACGTCGACAACAAGCAGACGCTGCTCGTCCAGGTCGCGGGCCGGGTGCTCTCCGAGATCACGATCAGGGGCAGCGGCAGCCCGGTCACGGACATCCGCCGGCTCGCGAAGGCGATCCGCGCCGCGGTGCTGCCGGTCCCGGACGGCTCGGACGTGGTCGCGCTCGGCTATGCGCTCGACCCGGACTCCAGCCCGGTCTTCGGGCAGCTGCGCCGACTGGTCGGGGAGCTCGCCGCGGATCCTGGCGCAGCAACCGATCTGCTCGTCCACCACGTGCTCGGGTCGGTCGGAGACGAACAGAACAGGCGACTCGCCGACCTGCCCACCCGCGGCGCCGCGGCCGCGTTCGACCACGGACTCGAGCTCGCGCTGGCCGCCATCACCGCAACACCACAACCAAGGAGCGCCCATGGCTGATGCAATAGCCCCGGACACCAAGGACTGGACCTGGGTGATCGAAAGACGCTGCCCCGAATGTGGTTTCGACGCCTCGCAGGTCACCGGCGACCAGCTCGGCGCGCTGATCCGCGCGGCCGCCGACCCCTGGACGCGGCTGCTCGCGTCACCGGACGCCAATGTGCGGGATACGCCCGACAAGTGGTCCCGCCTGGAGTACGGCGCCCACGTCCGCGACGTCTGCAGGGTCTTCGACGACCGCCTGACGCTGATGCTGACGACCGACGACGCCGTCTTCGAGAACTGGGACCAGGACGCCGCCGCGGAAGCCGGCAACTACGCACTGGAGGATCCGCTCGCGGTCGCGGACGCCATACAAGCGGGCGCCGGCGCGCTCGCCGACGACTACGACGAGGTGCGTGGTGACGCGTGGCAGCGGCGCGGGCTGCGCAGCAACGGCTCGCACTTCACCGTCCTCACCCTGGGGCAGTACTGCCTGCACGACCTGGCACACCACCTGCACGATGTGGGTGCCCAGGTGCCGGAACGGTAGACTTCCGGGCGCACCGGCGTGGGTGATGACCCTTGTGCGACAGCAGCCCAGAAGGGCGCGCCGGCGAGGAACCGACAGCAACGATCAGGGAAAGGGACACCCATGTCCTTCGACTTCAAGGTCAAAGATCTGAGCCTGCACGAAGCAGGCCGGCACCAGCTGCGCCTCGCCGAGCACGAGATGCCCGGCCTGATGGCGTTGCGCGAGGAGTATGCCGCGAGCCAGCCGCTCAAGGGCGCCAAGATCACCGGCTCCCTGCACATGACCGTGCAGACCGCCGTGCTCATCGAGACGCTGACCGCGCTCGGCGCCGAGGTCCGCTGGGCCTCGTGCAACATCTACTCCACCCAGGACGAGGCGGCCGCAGCGGTCGTCGTCGGCCCGCACGGCACCCCCGAGAACCCGCAGGGGTCACCGGTTTTCGCCTGGAAGGGCGAGACTCTCGAAGAGTACTGGGACTGCACCGACCTGGCCCTCAGCTGGCCGGGGGGCGACGGCCCGAACATGATCCTCGACGACGGCGGCGACGCCACCATGCTGGTCCACAAGGGCAAGGAGTGGGAGGCCGCCGGGGCCGTTCCGGCCACCACCGACGAGGACGCCGAGGAGTTCCAGGTCTTCAAGGCGCTCGTACGCCGCACCCTCACGCAGGACCCGCAGAAGTGGACCGAGATCGCGGCCCAGGTCAAGGGTGTCACCGAGGAGACCACCACCGGCGTGCACCGGCTCTACGAGCTGGCCAAGACCGGTGACCTGCTCTTCCCGGCGATCAACGTCAACGACTCGGTCACCAAGAGCAAGTTCGACAACAAGTACGGCTGCCGCCACTCGGTGATCGACGGCCTCAACCGCGCCACCGACGTGCTGATCGGCGGCAAGGTCGCGGTCATCTGCGGGTACGGCGACGTCGGCAAGGGCTGCGCCGCGGCCCTCGCCGGCCAGGGTGCCCGGGTGATCGTCACCGAGATCGACCCGATCTGTGCGTTGCAGGCCGCGATGGAGGGCTTCCAGGTCGCCCGCCTGGACGACGTCATCGGCCAGGGTGACATCTTCATCACCACCACCGGCAACTTCGGCATCATCTCCGCCGAGCAGATGCAGCAGATGAAGAACAAGGCGATCGTCGCCAACATCGGTCACTTCGACAACGAGCTCGACATGGCCGGCCTGGCCAAGATCCCCGGCATCGTCAAGACCGAGATCAAGCCCCAGGTCCACGAGTGGACCTTCCCGGGCGGCAACTCGATCATCGTGCTGTCCGAGGGCCGGCTGATGAACCTCGGCAACGCCACCGGCCACCCGAGCTTCGTGATGTCCAACTCGTTCGCCAACCAGACGATCGCGCAGATCGAGCTGTTCACCAAGCAGGGCGACTACGACAAGCAGGTCTACGTGCTGCCCAAGCACCTGGACGAGAAGGTCGCCCGGCTGCACCTGCCGGCGCTCGGCGCCCAGCTGACCGAGCTCACCAAGCAGCAGGCCGAATACATCGGCGTCGACGTGGCCGGCCCCTACAAGCCGGACCACTACCGCTACTGAGCCCTCCGGACGTCTTCCGGCGCGATGTTGTGATTGTGCCGGAAGACGTTGTCCGGGTCGTACCTCCGTTTCACCTCGACCAGCCTCGCGTAGGTCGCCGGCGGGTATGCCGCGGCCAGGTCGTCCGCTCTCGCGCGTCCCTGAAAATTGAGGTAGACCCCGTGGCGGTGGGCCGCGAGCCCGGCCCACGCCGCGTCGAACTCCGCCTCGGCACCGGCAGCAGACTCCGGAACCATCGCCATGGCCAGCACCATCGCCTCGGCGTCCCGGTGTGGGAAAGCCGTGGCGGCACTGGGAATCCGTCCGAACCGGCCACCGAGTGACCGGATGATCACGCTGGACATCGCCGACCGGCGCCGGAACTGGTCCACGGCGGCGAGCACCGACGCATCCAGCCGGCGCACCAGCATGTTGCGTGCGAACAACCGCAGCCCGGCCGGCAGCGGGCCGCCCGGCTCGAGGATGTCGCCGTACGACCGCTCCTCGATGGTGGCACGCGTGACCTCACCGAGGCCCAGCAGCGGGTCGATCACCGAATCCGCCTGCGTCTCACCGCAACCCGTCACGCACAGCATGACCGTCGCGGACGGCGCGTCCTGCATGCCGGTGGGTGGCAGGACGACCGCACTGGTGAGCTCGACGGGCGCCCGCCGCATGGCATGACGCCAGCCGCGCAGCACCGTCGCGGGATCTGTTGCACCGTAGACGATCTCGCCGAAGTGCGCGCTGGGGACGACGGCCGCGCGGAAGTCGAAGTCGACCACCACGCCGAAGTTTCCGCCGCCACCGCGCAGCGCCCAGAACAACTCGGGGTGCCGTGCCGCAGAAGCGGTGACCATCGAACCGTCCGCGAGGACCACCCGGGCTGCGACCAGATTGTCGATCGCCAACCCGTGTCTGCGCACCATCCAACCGAAGCCGCCGCCGAGCGTGAGACCCCCGACACCGACCCCGGCGGTGTCACCGGACGAGATGGCCCAGCCGAGCGGACGCAACACGCGGTCGACCCGGCCCCAGGTCGCGCCGCCACCGACGCGCACGATGCGGCGTCCCTTGTCGAGCACCACGACGTGATCGAGCCGTGCGAGGTCCAGCACCAGGCCGCCGTCGGCCGTCCCGTGGCCGAGCAGGCCGTGGCCACCGCCACGGACCGCGAGCGGCATTCCCGCCCGTCGCGCGTGCAGCACCGCATCCGCCACCTCGCCCCTCGTCTCCGGACGCATCACCACGGCGGGGCGACCTGTCGCGAAGAGCACACGCGATGCCTCGTCATACCCCTCGTCACCGGGACGCAACGAGTCGGGCAACGTGGTCGGATTGAAGACCATGGTCTCTCCTTCGAGGTGGATCGTGGGTGGAATTCGTTGTCACACAAGGCTGCCCGGGCGTACCCACTGGCGCATCGCCCCAGGGGAGTCACTTCGGCGTCGGGTCGGGGTGCCGGACGGCGAGCCGGGCTACCGCGCGAGGAGTAGTCGCGGACTACTCCCGCGGAGGGACGTGCCGGGCCGCCGATCCTCCTAAGCTCGTGAGCATGGTCAAAGCACGGACGGTCAGTGCCGCCGGGGTCGGCTGGATGCTCTTCGGGGCCGTCGGCGTCATCGCGGGGCTGCAGTGGAAGGCGCGGCTGCACGAGGCCGAGCAGCGCGCCGAGGCCGCCGAGCGGTCGAGGGAGGAGGAGGCGCGTCGCCGGGCCGCGGAGGAACGGTTGCGCATCGCGCGCGAACTGCACGACTCGCTGACCCACAGCATCTCGGTCATCAAGGTGCAGGCCGGAGTGGCGGCACACCTGACGCGTAAGGAGGGCGGCGAGCCATCGGAGGCGCTGCTCGCCATCCAGGAGGCGAGCGGGGACGCGGCCCGGGAGTTGCGGGCCACGCTCGACGTGTTGCGCCGGGAGGATTCGGACGCCGGCGGGCGCGCCGGACTCGACCGGCTGCCGGCCCTCGTGCAACGAACACGCGCGGCCGGCCTGGCCACCACCTACCGGGTGCGCGGCGCCGTACGCCGCCTGCCCACCGAGGTGGACCGGGTCGCCTACCGGGTCGCGCAGGAGGCGCTGACCAACGCCGTCCGGCACGCGGGCGACGCCTCGGTCACCGTGGAGGTCGTGTATGACGAGCACACGGTGACCGTCCGTGTCGACGACGACGGCACGGGTCCGGCCCGCCCGTCGGCGGTGCCCGGCTACGGCCTGGTCGGCATGCGTGAACGCGTCACCGGTGTCGGCGGCACCCTGCGGGCCGAGCCCGGGCCGGACAGCGGTTTCAGCGTGCTGGCCCAGCTGCCCGCGGGCTCCGCGTCGTGATCCGGGTCGTGCTGGTCGACGACCAGGCGCTGATCCGCAGCGGCATCCGGGCACTGCTCGACGCCGAGGACGACATCGAGGTCGTCGCCGAAGGAGCCGACGGCCTGGCGGCCGTGCAGCTCGCGACCGAGCACCGGCCGGACATCGTGCTGATGGACGTGCAGATGCCGCAGCTGGACGGCATCGAGGCGACGCGTCGCATCGTGGCGGACCCGCGCAGCGCGGACATCCACGTGGTGATGCTCACCAACTACGGCATCGACGAATACGTGTTCAACGCACTGCGGGCCGGGGCGTGCGGGTTCGTGATGAAGGACACCGAACCCGCCGACCTGCTGCAGGCGCTCCGTGTCGCGATGGCCGGCGACGCCCTGCTGTCACCGGCCATCACCCGCCGGCTGATCAGCGAGTTCGTGGCGCGCCCGGAGACCCACCTGGACGCCGACGCGGCGGCCGAGCTGACCAACCGCGAGCGGGAAGTGGTCGCACTGGTGGCCCAGGGTCTGACCAACGACGAGATCGCCGAACACATGGTGATCAGCCCGATGACCGCGAAGACGCACGTCAGCCGGGCGATGACCAAGGTCGGCGCCCGCGACCGGGCGGGCCTGGTCGTGTTCGCGTTCCAGGCCGGCCTGGCGACCGCGAGCGGCTAGATGTGCCGGCAGTCGTGCTCGCACGCGCCACCCGGTGCGATCGGACCGTCGGCGTGGGACGCGGGCCGGTGCAGGACGGCGTTGGTCGGGGTCACCAGCAGCTCCTCACCGGTGTCGTCGGCGGTGCCGTCGACGATCAGTGAGTAGCCGTGGTGCTGCGGCGGCGGGAACAGCAGGGTGACGGTCGGATGACCGCCGATGTTCCTGGCGGTGCTCTTGCTCCACGGCACGTGGAAGACGCCGTCGACCAGGTCGACGTCCGCGCAGACCGTCCGGACCTGGCTGCCGTCGGTGGACAGCACGTGGGCGCTGCCGTAGTCGGCCAGCGCCGCGGACAGACCGTCGGGATCGACTTTGATGCTCACCCCCCGACACTACTGCGCACGCGGTGGTGCGGCGCCGGAACCCCGCCACGACATACCCTTGTCCCAACGCCGCAACGCTACGGGGGGTGCGGCTCGTTCGCGAAAGGATCGACACACGTGACCACTGGACGCGTCCTCGTCGTCGACGACGACCCATCGCTCGCCGAGATGCTCAGCATCATCCTCCAGGGGGAGGGCCTGGAGGTGACCGTCTGCTCCGCGGGTGATCTCGCGCTGCGTGCCTTCCAGGACAGCAAGCCGGACATCGTGCTGCTGGACGTCATGCTGCCCGGGATCGACGGTGTCGAGGTGTGCCGCCAGATCCGGGCCGAGTCGACGGTCCCGATCGTGATGCTCACGGCACGCACCGACACGGTGGACGTGGTGCTGGGCCTGGAGTCAGGTGCCGACGACTACGTCACCAAACCGTTCAAGCCGCAGGAACTCGTCGCGCGGGTGCGCGCCAGGCTCCGGCGCGGCGACGAGTCGGAGGCCGAGACGTTGCAACTCGGCGACCTCACGATCGACGTGCCCGGGCACGTCGTGAAGCGCTCGGACCGCACGATCCTGCTGACCCCGCTCGAGTTCGACCTGCTGGTCGCGCTCGCGCGCAAGCCGTGGCAGGTGTTCTCCCGCGAGACCCTGCTGGAGCAGGTGTGGGGCTACCGGCACGCCGGTGACACCCGGCTGGTCAACGTCCACGTGCAGCGGCTGCGGTCCAAGGTCGAGAAGGACCCGGAGAACCCCGAGATCGTGCTCACCGTGCGCGGGGTCGGCTACAAGGCCGGAAAGGCCTGACGGAGCACGGATTGGTCCACGAACTCTGGCGCCGCATCGAACGTCTCGGCGTTCGATGCGCTGCTGCGGTCGCCCGGTTGTGGCGTCGCTCCTTGCACTTCCGGGTCGTCGTCATCACGGTCTTCCTGGGCACGTTCGTCGCGCTCGGGCTGGGCACGTACATGTACCAGCGCATCGGCAGCGGCCTCACCTCCCGCGCGACCAACATCGCCGAGCAGCAGGCGCTGAGCCAGCGCGACTACGCACAGAGCCAGTTCAACAACGCCCCCCGCACCGACATCGCGTCGTTGCGGGCCATCGGCCAGCAGGTTGCCGCACCGGTGACCGGCACGCACCCCCAGGAGGCGGGGGAGCAGAACGACCGGGTCGTCATCAAACGCTCGCCGGGCAACACCTTCCCGTCCCTGGGGACCTTCTTCACCGAGGCGGGTGACGCCCAGCAGATCCCGGCCGGCCTGCAGTCGGCGGTCGAGAAGGACCCGAGGCACGCGCAACTGCAGATCGCGACCGTGCGCGTCGACGGCAAGCAGGTGCCGGCCGTCATCGTCGGGGCCCGGATCGTCATACCGAACGCAGGCAACTACGACTTCTACCTCATCTCGCCGATGAGCGCGGAATCGCAGATGCTCGGCATCGTCCGCACGACGTTCCTGCTCGGTGGCCTGGCGCTGACGCTGCTGCTGGCCGGCATCGCCTATCTGGTCACGCGCATGGTGGTCAGCCCGGTCCGGGACGCCGCGCACGTCTCCGAGCGGCTCACCGCCGGTGCGCTCAACGAGCGGATGCAGGTGACCGGCGAGGACGACCTGGCGCGGCTGGCCACGTCCTTCAACGCCATGGCCGACAGCCTGCAGCGGCAGATCAGGCAGCTGGAGGACCTGTCCCAGCTCCAGCAGCGGTTCACCTCGGACGTGTCGCACGAGCTGCGGACCCCGCTGACGACGATCCGTATGGCGTCGGACATGATCCACGCCAGCCGGGACGACTTCGCCGCGCCGGTCGCCCGCTCGGCCGAGCTGCTCAGCCGGGAGCTGGACCGGTTCGAGACACTGCTGACCGACCTGCTCGAGATCAGCAGGTTCGACGCCGGCGCCACCGCCACGGCCCACGAGCCGGTCGACCTGCGAGACGTCGTCGCCCGGGTCGTCGACGGGTGCGAGTCGTTGGCGGAGACCCAGGGTGTCAAGCTGCGGATGCACTCCCGCCGGGAGGCCGTGGCGCCGATGGACGCCCGCCGGATCGAGCGCATCGTGCGCAACCTGGTCACCAATGCCATCGAGCACGCCGAGCACAAGCCGGTCGACATCACCGTCGCCGCCAACAACACGGCGGTCGCCGTGGCCGTGCGCGACTACGGCGTCGGTCTGCGGCCCGGCGACGCCGACCAGGTCTTCAACCGGTTCTGGCGGGCCGACCCGGCGCGTGCCCGCACCACCGGTGGCACCGGCCTCGGCCTGTCGATCTCGCTGGAGGACGCCCGGCTGCACGACGGCTGGCTGCAGGCCTGGGGTGAGCCGGGCAACGGCGCCTGTTTCCGGCTCACCCTGCCGGTCCGGGCCGGGCAGCCGATCGTCCGATCACCCGTCACGCTCGCGCCGGACGACTCCAGCGTCGGCCTCGCGATGCCGAAGGGCAACAGCCTGACCATCGGCACCCGCGCCGCCGGTGCCTCGCCCGCCCCGACGCCGCCGCCCACACCGACCAAGGGGCCGGGAGGCGGCCGATGAGGCGGTGCCGGGCGCTCGCCGGGAGCCTGCTGACCATCACCGTGCTGGCGGTGGCGGGCTGCAGCGGGCTGCCGACCACGAGCGGTGTCCGGGCGGGTCAGGCCATCGACAACCACGCGGCGCCCACCGGCAACATCGAATACCCCGCCCCGGCACCCGGCGCGAGCCCGAAGGACATCGTCTTCGGGTTCCTCGACGCCACGGCGGGCACCAACCAGAACTACGAGAGGGCCCGCGAATACCTGACCGATGCTGCGAGCAGCTCCTGGCAACCGAGCACCGTGGTCGTGACCACCGGGACCCGCGACCTGATGGTGTCGGCCAACAACACGCTGACCGTGACGGAGGGTACGGCGGCGGTCCTGGACGCGTCGGCACATCTCACCGAGCAGCCGGAGGGGAAGATCACCTCGGCCGAGTTCAGCCTCACCAAGGTCGGTGGGCAGTGGCGCATCGCGAAGCTGCCCAAGGGTTTCGGCCTGTGGATGAACGAGCAACAGTTCAAGCGCGTCTATCAGCCGCAGGAGATCTACTACCCGGCGGCCAACGGCCACACCCTCGTGCCCGACACGCAGTGGTACACGCAAACGGGTCTGGTCAGCTCGCTGGCGGCGGCGGTCGTGCGCGGCGGGCCGTCCTGGATGGATGGTATGACGCTGCCGGCGCTGCCCAAGGGCAGCGAACTGGTGAAGGGTTCGTCGGTCTCGGTCGACAACAACGGCGTCGCCTCGGTCAACCTCAGCGACCAGGTCCTGTCCGCGACAACGGCACAACGCACCGGCCTCTGGGCGAGCATGCTCGCCACCCTGGAGCAGGTCAGCGAGGTGCGCCGCGTCGTCGTCCTGGTGGACGGCGCACGGCTGCAGACCGCCAACCTGCCGGGCCAGCCCACCTCACCGTCCGATCTGGACTACACCGCGGTCAGCGGCAACCCCGTGCAACTGGTCGCCCGCACCAGCGTCAGCCACCTGCAGTGGACCGACCCCGACGACGCCGGCACGGACCTGCGCAGCAAGAGCCGGTCCAAGACCCAGCCCAGCCTGCCGGTGCTCGACCGCAACTGGTACCGGCTCGCGGTGTCCGGCGAGGGCACCCAGGTAGCGGCCGTCGACGGCGCCAACAGCACACTGGGTCGGTGGGTCGGTGGGCGGCTGACCAAGGTCAGCGGGTTCGGCACCGGCCTGGTCACCCCAAGTTTCAGCTCGGCGCGGACCACGACCGGCAGCCCGATGAACGAGCTGTGGGTCGCCGGGCAGTCCGTCGCCAAGGACAGCAGCGGAGCGTCGACCAGCGGCACGATCTGGGTGCTCGACGCCGACCTGCCCGTGTCGGACGCGCAGCCGCAGCCGGTGAGCGCGTCGTGGTTGCGCGATATGACGATTCGCGCCATCCGCGTCTCGCCCGACGGCGAGCGCATCGCGGTCGCCGCGCAGACGGACGCGGGCTCGTCCAGGGTCTACGTCGCCGGGATCGTCCGTGACAAGAAGGGTCACGCGCAGTCCCTCACCAGCCCGTTGCGTGTCGCACCGAGGGTCACCGACGTGCTCGACGTGGGCTGGCTCGACTACGTGACGCTCGCGGTCCTCAGCCGCGCGGGGGACTACCGGGTGCAGCCGATCACCGTGCCGATCGGCGGGCTGAGCACCAGCCTCGGTGACGCACCCGGGGGAGAGCACCTGATCGCCACCGGCGCGGGTGCCAACAGCATGTATGTCGAGACCGGCGACGACACCGTCCTGACCAAGGTCGGCGCGACCTGGCAGAAGATCGACGGCATCACCGCGATCGTCGCGTCCGGCACCTGACTCGTCCACATCCCCATCGCGGACGGCGAGCCGTCCACGAGCGCGGGTGTGGTGGGGTGCGGCGCTGCCGGCGCGGCGCCGATACTTCGCTGGTGCTCGGTGTCCCCGTCCCCGCGCTGCAGGCTGCCTGTGACCTCGCGCTGCCGCGCTGCTGCGCCGGCTGCGGGGCCACCGGCCACGCCCTGTGTGCGCAGTGCCGAGCCACGGTCCACCGGGCCGGCGCCGCTGCCCCGTTCGCCGCGATCCCGCAGCCGTGCCCGCCGGGCTTCCCGACGACCTGGTCACAGGTGCCGTATGACGGAACGGTGGCCGAGTTGCTGCGGGCGTTCAAGGACTCCGGGCGGCGCAATGTCGGGCCGTGGCTCGGTGGCCTGCTCCGCTGCGCGCTCGCCGGTCTGGTCGCGCACCACGACGGCTGCCGGGAGGCGCTCGTCGCCGGGGAGCAGGTGCTGCTGTGCCCGATGCCGAGCCGTGCTGCCTCGATCCGGGAGCGGGGGCGCGAGCCCGCGGTCGAGTTGGCGCGGCATGCTGCGCGTGGAACCCGCGCGGTCGTCGTGCACAAACTGCTGCGGGTGACCGGGCACGGCAGGGACCAGGCCGGGCTCGGAGCTGCCGAGCGCTCGGTCAACGTGCTCGGCACGATGCGTCCTACGGCGGCCGGCCGGCGGCTGGTCGAAGGGCGGGTCTGTGTCGTGCTGGACGACATCGTCACCACCGGTTCGTCGCTGGCCGAAGCTCGAACGGCGTTGGTAGCGGCGGGAGCCCGGTGTGTCGCGGCAGCGACCGTCGCGGCGACGCAGCGCCATACTCCGACCCACCCGTTTACGCGTGCGGGGTCGGTGGTTTAACGTCTGTGCATGGAGCACATGGTGCGTTCAACCCCGTGCCACGGACTGCTCCGCCCGCCCTCCTGGAGGAGGTGGTCGAGCGGCCCATGAGGGATGCCGTCCCGCCTCACGCCATGCAGTCGAGACCAGGAGTGCACCATGGAGATCACCGTTACCGGACGTCATGTCACGGTTCCCGAGCGCTTTCGTCGGCACATCGAGGACAAGCTGAGCAAGGTTCCTCAGCTGGACCCACGGGTCAGTCGCTGCGATGTCGTTGTCACGCACGAGGCCAACCCGCGGCAGGCCAAGGAAGCGGAACGCATAGAGATCACCTGTCACGCCAAGAGGTCGGTGATCCGCGCGGAGGCGAGCGCGGACGACGTCTACGGCGCACTCGACGTAGCAATGACCCGGCTCGGAGAGCGGTTGCGCCGCGTCAACGACAAGCGCCGGGTCCACCGCGGCAGGAAGCAGCCGAAGTCGGTGCACGACGCCACCTCGGCCATCACCGTGCCACCGGAGGAACAACCGGTCGCGGAGACTCCGCTGCCGGCACACATCGCCAAGGTCGGCGGTGACGAGGACTGCCCCATCCAGCTGCGGGAGAAGGTCCACGCCAGTGCACCGATGGGGGTCGACCAGGCCCTCAACGAGATGGAGTTGGTCGGACACGACTTCTACCTCTACCAGGACGCCGAGACCGGCAAACCGAGCGTGGTCTATCGTCGGCGTGGCTGGTCCTACGGCGTCATCCAACTCGACGTGGTGGACGAGGCACCCGCAGCAAGCACCGCATGATGGCCACCCGTGACTGAGATCTCCGAGCAGCGCAGCGGGGCCGGTGAATCACCGGCCCCGCTGCCTGCGCGTGCCGAGCCGATCCGGGTCCTGCTCGCCGATGACTACGAGATCTACCGGCACGGGCTGCGGATGATCCTCGAGCTCGAGGACGACATCGTGGTCGTCGGCCAGACATCAACCGCGCAACAGGCGATGCAGGTGGCGACCGAGCTGCAGCCCGACGTGGTCGTGCTGGACATCTACTTCCCGGACGGCAGCGGCATCGCGGTCTGCCGGGAGATCACGCAGCGGCTGCCCACCGCCCGGGTGCTGATCCTGAGTGCGTCGGAGGACGACTCGGACCTGGTCGAGGCGATCAAGGCCGGCGCGACGGGTTACCTGCTCAAGGACATCGCACCCGACCAGCTCGCCGTGTCCATCCGGGCGACCGCGCTGGGCCAGCCGCAGGTGTCGCCCGCGCTGGCAGCCACCCTGATGGGTGAGCTGTCCGCGGTGGTCCGTGGCGCGCCCGCGCGGGAGTCCGGGCAGGTGACCGAGCTGACCGACCGGGAGCGGGAAGTGCTCGGACTGGTCGCCCGGGGCTGGTCGAACCGTAAGGTCGCCGAGGAGCTCTTCATCGCCGAGAACACCGTCAAGAACCACGTGCGCAACATACTCGACAAGCTGCACCTGGGCAGCCGCACCGAGGCCGCGATGTATGCCGTGCGCGGTGGCCTGATCGACGACCCGGCGCACGACACCCACTGAGCCGACTCAACCGGCCTGCGGGGCGAGGCACTCGTAGAGCAGCAGGTCCACCACGGACCCGTCGCCGAGCACCTCCGCCGCGTGCGCCGTGCCGTACTGCACGAATCCCGCACCGAGCGCCGCCCGCTGGGACGGGTGGTTGCCGTCGGCCACACCGAGGTGCAGGCGCCGCAGGCCGAGACCCCCGGTGGCCGGTGACATGAAGGCGTAGTTGCGCACGGTGTCCAGGGCGGCACGCGTCAGGCCGCGCCCCCGCGCCTCGGTGGCCAGCCAGTAGCCGACCTCGGCGTTGCCCTCGGTGAAGTTCTGCAACCCGATGACGCCGTGGAAGTCGTCGCTTCCCGCGGGACAGATCACCCACCAGCTGCCGTGCGAGGCAAGGTCGACGTGCCGCTTGCGGGCGACGTACGACGCTGCCCGCCCGGCCAGGTCGTCGCTCGGTGTCGACAACCAGTGCCGGACCTGCGGATCGGCGAACGTCGCGGCGATCGACTCGGCGTCGGCACGACGCAACGGCCGCAGGCGAATCGCCGGGAAGTCGAGCACCGGTGGGTCGACCGCACGTTGTGCCTCGCGGTCGTCGCTCGCCAGCAGTTCGAAGTAGGCGCCGTCGGTGATGCGCCCGTCCGCGGCGGTGTAGGCCTGCCGGTCCTCGCCCCACTTGCGGAACCCCGCGCCGCGCAGCGCGGACTGCGACGCGACGTTGTCCAGGTCGGTCTCGGCGTACAGCCTCGTCAGCCCGAGCCCGCCCCGCTGCTGCGCCGAGAACGAATGGGAGACAACCGCTTCGACCGCCGCGGACAACAGGCCACGCCCTCTGCCGGCGGGCAGCAGCCAGTACCCGACCTCGGCGGAGGTCGCCGTCCCCTCGCCGATGTTGAAGACCGTGATGCTCCCGAGCGGGGCGTCCGTCTCCGTGTCGGCGATGCACCAGGGCACCGCGGTCGCTTCGTCCACCAAGTACCGCTGCCGCTCCAGCCAGCCGGCGTAGGACGCCTTGGTGAGTTGGGAGGGGGCGGGCAGATACTGCCGGGCCAACTCGTCCGGTTCGTCGGGGAGCAGGTCGGCGTCGTCGTCGCGCCAGGCCCGGAGCCGGATCCCGTCCAGCTCGATCGTGGGCACATGGAGGGGTGAGATTCGTTGACTGTCAACGTCATCCGTCGCGAGCAATTCCCAGTTGAGTGCGTCCGACGATGGCCCGCCGGGGTGCGCGAGCACGGATCGCTCGATGCCCCACATGCGGAATCCGGCGCGACGCAGCACGCGTGCTGACGCGAGGTTGGCGGCGTTGGTGCCGGCCTGCAGCCGGTGCAGACCCAGACCGCCCGCGGCGCGGGGCGCGAAGGCGTGCTGCCGCACCGCCTCGACCGTCTCCGCCATCACGCCGCGCCCGCGGGCGTGCGGGTAGAGCCAGTAGCCGAGCTCGCCGCTGCCGCGGGTGAATTCCTGGTCCAGGCGTGCCAATCTGACGTAACCGAGTGGCTCGTCGGACCCGGCGTCGGCGATGCACCAATAGAGGGCCGCCCCGGACTCCATGCACTCCCGTCGGTCACGCAGCCACTGGTCATAGGTGCCCGGCGTCGGTTGCATCCTCGTCGCCATCAGGCGGCTCGCCTCGTCCGGTTCCTGCACAAAGCGCGCGTCGTCGTCCCGCCACGGACGCAGCCGAAGCGACTGTGTCTCCAGCACTTTCGGCACCGTCACGGAGTCTCCTCGCCGCGGTGCTCGGTGGCCAGGAGCTCGAAGTACGCCGTGTCGGTCGTGCTGCCGTCGTAGGCCGTGAACGAGCCGTGGTCCTGTCCGTACTGCCGGAAACCGGCTGCTGCCAGCGTCAGCATCGAAGGGTGGTTGCCGTCCACGGTCGCTGCGTCGAGCCGCAGCAGGTCCAGTCCAACGGGTGAGAATGCGTGTTCGACAACGGCTTTCAGTGCCTCGCCGGCAACACCGCGACCGCGTGACTCGTCATACAGCCAGTAGCCGACGGTACCGCTGCGCAAGGGGCCGCCAAGACCGCGGATGCTGATCGAGCCGAGCGGCCGGTCGGTCTCCCGGTCGGCGATGCACCACCGCACGGAGTTGCCCTTGAGGTCGTCGCGGCGCTCGCGGGCGAGCCAGCTGCGGTAGGACGCGGCGGGCGGCCGTGGCTCGATGCCCATGAACGCGGCGGCCTGTGCATCGGGCCGGGGCTCGGTGTCCGGCGCGTCGTGTTCGCCCCAGGCTCGCAGGACGAGCCGCTGGGTGCGCAGCTGCGGCAGGGGTATGGCGACGCGTCGCTGTGCCTCCCGGTCGTCGGTGGCCAGCAGCTCGAACTCGGTCTCGTCGCTCACGGATCCGTCGTCGTAGGCGGGCAGACCCGTGATCGTGCCGATGGCCCGGAAGCCGCCGCTGCGCAGCACCCGTTGGGACGGGAGGTTCTCGATGTCGACGTTCGCGCCGAGACGTCGCAGGCCGAGGCCGCCGTCACCGGCCGGGGCGAAGGCATGGGCGACCACCAGGTCCAGCGCGTCCGCGAGATGTCCCTGGCCGCGGGCGGACGGCTGCAACCAGTACGCGACCATCGCGCTGCCGCGCACCATTGACAGGTTCATCCGGAAGAGCTGAATGCCGCCCAGGGCGCGATCGGTGGCCGCGTCGGCGATGCACCAGACGATCGCCTCGCCACCCGCCATCCGCTCGCGGCGCCCGATCAGCCACTCATCGAAATCGTCTGCCGCCGGGGCGGATCCGAGCATGAAGCGGGTGAGCCCCTCGTCGAGCGGTTCGTCCGGCGCATCGGCAGCGGTCCAGGGTCGCAACCGGATCCGGCCGCTGCGCAGGGTAGCCGGCTCCCGCCACGGCAGTTGCGGTTCACGGGGTTCGCCGGCGTGCAGGTGGCCAAACCAGGTGCCGGTCGCCCCGCCGTCGGGGCCGTGATGGGTCGCGGGCCACATGCCGTCGAGCGTGAAGCCGAGCGCCCACGCCACCCGGCGGGAGGCCCAGTTGCCGCGGGCTGCCCGCCATACCAACGTCCGCAGACCGAGGGTGTCGAAGGCATGGGCGACCAGTAGCCGGCCGGCCGCGGTGACCACCCCTTTGCCGCGCATGTCGGGATGGGCGCTGTAGCCGATCTCCGAGGTGCGGGGCGCGCGCGGGTGCAGACTGATGGAGCCGGCCCAGCGCCCGTCCACCTCGATCGCCCACGCGCCCTCGTGCGTCCCGGACTCCCACGTGTCGCGCACCTTGCCGAAGAACTCGTGCGCCTGCTCCATGCCGTACGGCGACGGGAGCGGCACGCCCGCCCTCGACCGCGGGTCGTTCGCGAACTCCACGATCCGGGGCAGGTCGGACTCGCGGTGCGCACGCACGGTCACCACACCATCGGTGAGCACGGGGACGTCGTCGGGGAAGACCGCCATGCGTGGCAGCAAACCATGTCGCGGCCGCCGCTCGCGATCCAGTTACCGTAAGTTAGGCTCACCTAACATGTCATTGACGTCGCTCGGACTGCTCCGCCGGAGCCTGCACCGGCACCGCGGTCGGCTGGCCGCCAGCACGGCGCTGCTGACCGTCTGGCAGGCCTGCGAGACCTCCGTCCCGGTGTTCATCGGGCTGGTCGTGGACCACGCGGTCGTCACGGGTGAGTTCGACGCACTGGTCTGGTGGCTGGCGGGATTCGGCGCGCTGTTCCTCTGTCTGTCGTTGTGCTACCGCTTCGGCTCGCGTCTCGGATTCGCGGTCGGCCAGGACGAGATGCACCAGTTGCGTCTGGAGATCACGCACCGTGTGTTGTCCGACCGGGGAGTCCGCACCGATCTGTCGGCGGGGGAGGTGCTGTCGCTCGCGACCTCCGACACCGAGCGGGTCGGGGCCGGCGCCCGCGTCATCGCCACCGGAGTCGCCGCGCTGGGAGCGGTGGTGCTCGCGTGCGTCCTGCTGCTGCGGATCGACGTCCTGCTCGGCGTGGTGACGGTGGTCGGCTCGGTGGTCGTGCTGCTCGCCATCCGGGCCCTGTCACCGCGGATCTCGGCACACTCGGGAGCCCAGCAGGAGACGATCGCACGCGCCTCCGGTATGGCGACCGACTTCGTCCGGGGCCTGCGTCCCCTGAAGGGCATCGGCGGGGAGGCCGTCGCTCTCGCGACCTACCGGTCTGCTTCGCGTGCCGCCCAGGACTCCGGCATCCGCACGGCCCGCTCGCTCGGTGAACTGCGCGGTGCCAGCACCGCACTGTCCGGTGTCTACCTCGCGGTCGTCGCCGGGCTCTCCGGGGCGCTGGCGGCGCACGGCGACATCACCCTCGGCGACCTGATCGCCGTGGTCGGCATCGCGCAGTTCCTGGCGGAGCCGCTCGGGTCGCTCGGCGCGATCAGCGCGACGGCGGCGTCCGCGCACGCCTCCGCCGGGCGGATCGCGCGGTTCCTGCAGGCTCCGCCGTTGACGGCCGACGGTCCGATGGGCCTCGGCGGTTCGTCGCAGGACGCACCGGCACTGCGGATCGGGCCGGCCACCGGCGACGAGGTGTGCGTCGAGCCCGGCTCCTTCGCCGCCTTCGTCATCCCCGAGCCGGTCGTCGCGGACGGGCTGCTGAGTTCGCTGGGCGGCGACGACGAGACGTGGACCGTCGCGCTGGACGGAACCCCGCTCGGGGACGTCCGCCTGCCGGAGGTGCGCCGGCGATTGCTGGTCGCTCCCCACCACGCGGCGGTCTTCGCGGGGTCCATTCGCAGCAACATCGGCGCGCCGGACGGCACGACCGATGCAGCGCTCGCTGCGTCCGCAGCGGACGAGCTGGTGGACCTGTTCGAGGAAGGTCTCGACCATCCGACCGACTCCGGTGGCGGTGCCCTGTCGGGCGGTCAGCGCCAGCGCATCGCGCTGGCGCGGGCGCTCGCCGCCGACCGTCCGCTGTTGATCCTGCAGGACCCGACGACCGCGGTCGACGCGGTCACCGAGCAGCGGATCGCCAACGGCATCAGACAATTTCGTCACGGTGACAGTTCGCGCCGGGCAACGGTCGTCATCACCAGTTCGCCGGCCCTGCTGGCCACCGCGGACCGGGTCTTCTTCTTCGCTACCGACACCGTGGTCGCGGGCACGCACGCGGACCTGCTGGCGCGAGACGACTACCAGCAGGCGGTGATCCGGTGAGATCGCAGTTGCTGCCGACCGCGACGGCCAGGGACACCGGCAGCTTCGCCTGGTCGTTGGTCCGGGACCGGCGCCTGCCGCTGGCGGTGACCGTTCTCGCCTTCGTCGGGGCAGGACTTGCCGGTCTGGTGCCGCCGTGGCTGATCGGGAGGCTGGTCGACGCCGTCCGGGCCGGCACCGGAGAGCACGCAGCGGTCGTGGCCGCGGTCGGCACCGGGATCTCCGCCGTGATCGGCGGACTGCTGACCTGGGTGGCGATGTCGGCACTGGCGAGCTTCTCCGAGCCTGCGCTGGCCGCGACCCGGGAAGAAGTGTTCGAGCAGGCGCTCGCGCTGGACGCGTCCCGGGTCGAGGAGGCGGGCGCGGGCGATCTGCTCTCCCGGGTGGGCGACGACGTGCAGTCGGTGTCGGAGGCGCTGGTCGACGTGGTGCCGGTGCTGGCGCAATCGGCCGTCGCCGTCGTGCTGACCGTCGTCGGCCTGGTCGCGATCGACTGGCGGCTGGCCCTCGCCGGCCTGGTGACGGCGCCGTTCTACTACGCCTCCCTGCGGTGGTACCTGCGGCATTCGAGTGCGTTCTACGCGGAGCAGCGGATCGCGCAGGGTGAGCGCGCCCAGGCCGTGCTGGACGGCGTGCAGGAGTCGCGGACGATCCGCGCCTTCGGCTGGTCGGCGGCGCACCTGTCCCTGATCGACACCGCATCGGACCGGGCGCGCCGGATCAGCCTGGACGTCTTCGGGATGCTCACCCGCTTCTTCGGGCGCAACAACCGCGCCGAGTACATCGGCCTGGCGTGCATCCTCGGCGCCGGGTTCGCGCTGGTGCGTTCCGACCTCACCACGGTCGGTGCCGTCACGGCCGCCGCACTGCTCTTCCACCGGCTGTTCAACCCGATCGGTGCACTGCTCGGACTCTTCGACGACCTGCAGGCCGGCGTGGCCGCGCTCGCCCGGCTGGCAGGGGTGGCGCTGCTGCCACGTCCTGCCGCCGACCCGGCCGGCGCGGCGCCGGCCGCCGGTGACCTGCGATTGGCGGGCGTCACCTTCCGGTACGACGCCACGGCCGCACCGGCCGTGGTCGACGTCGACCTGACGATCCCCGCGGGCCGGCGGGTGGCGGTCGTCGGCCGGACCGGGGCCGGGAAGACCACCCTCGGCGCACTGGCGGCCGGCGTGCTGCGTCCGACCGGCGGCTGCGTGTCGATCGGCGACGGCCCGCTGCCCGAGCAGCGGTTGCGCGAGGAGGTCGTGATCGTCAGCTAGGAGGTGCACGTCTTCGCCGCGACCGTGCGGGAGAACCTGCTGCTGGCCGACGGCGCCGCCGACGACGAGCGGCTGCACGACGCGCTCGAGCAGGTCGGTGCTGCGGGATGGGTCGGGGCGCTGCCCGCCGGGCTGGACACCCGCGTCGGCGACGGCGCGCACCCGCTGACCGCCGCCCAGGCACAGCAACTGGCCCTGGCCAGGGTGCAGCTCCGCGACCCGCGCGTCGTCGTCCTCGACAGGCGACGGCCGAGGCCGGCTCGCAGGGTGCGCGGGTGCTGGAGGCCGCGGCCGAGGCCGTCACCCGGGGCCGCACCGCGCTGGTCGTCGCGCACCGGTTGACCCAGTCGGCGCGGGCCGACCAGGTCCTCGTCATGGACGGTGGCCGCGTCGTCGAGTCCGGCACCCACGACGAACTGGTGGCCGCCGGCGCGAGCTACGCGCGGCTGTGGCGTGCCTGGTCGACACCACCGTCCTAGGCGCCGGGAACCCAGCACACCCTCCCGACCATTAGCATGGGTGAGTCTGTCTACAAGTCGAGGCGGCCGATCCGGGCCGTCCATCTACGGGGAGAGTCTGTGCCCAAGGTTGTCGAGAAGGTCCTGCGTGCCGGCGAGGGCCGCACCCTCAAGAAGCTGCAGGCCTACGCAGCACAGGTCAATCTGCTGGAGGAGGACTTCGCCGGGCTGACCGACGCGGAGCTGCGGGAGGAGACCGGCAAGTTCAAGAAGCGGCTCGCCGACGGCGAATCCCTCGACGACCTGCTGCCCGAGGCGTTCGCTGCGGTCCGGGAGGCGAGCAAGCGCACGATCGGCAAGCGGCACTTCGACGTGCAGCTGGCCGGTGGGGCGGCGCTGCACTTCGGCAACGTCGCCGAGATGCGCACCGGTGAGGGCAAGACGCTCGTCGCGACGCTGCCGTCATACCTCAACGCCCTGGAGGGCAAGGGCGTCCACGTCATCACGACCAACGACTACCTGGCCGAGACGCAGGCCGAGCAGATGGGCCGCGTGCACCGCGCGCTCGGGCTGGAGACCGGCTGCATCCTGTCCTCGATGACCCCGGACGAGCGCCGGGTCGAATACAACAAGGACATCACCTACGGCACCAACAACGAGTTCGGCTTCGACTACCTGCGCGACAACATGGCGTGGTCCGACGAGGAGCTGGTGCAGCGCGGCCACCACTACGCGATCGTCGACGAGGTCGACTCGATCCTGATCGACGAGGCGCGCACCCCGCTGATCATCAGCGGGCCGGCCGATGAGGCGACCCGTTGGTATGTCGAGTTCGCCAAGATCGTGCAGCACCTGAAGCGCTCGCCGAAGAAGGAGAACTCCCTGCCCGGCGACGGCGACTACGAGGTCGACGAGAAGAAGAAGACCGTCGGCCTGCTCGAATCGGGCATCGAGATCGTCGAGGACCTGCTCGGCATCGACAACCTCTACCAGGCGGAGAACACCCCGCTGATCGGTTACCTCAACAACGCCATCAAGGCCAAGGAGCTGTTCAAGAACGACAAGGACTACGTCGTGATGAACGGCGAGATCCTCATCGTCGACGAGCACACCGGCCGCATGCTGCCCGGCCGCCGGTACAACGAGGGCATGCACCAGGCGATCGAGGCCAAGGAAGGCGTCGAGATCCAGAACGAGAACCAGACGCTCGCCACGGTCACCCTGCAGAACTACTTCCGCATGTACGAGAAGCTCTCGGGTATGACGGGCACCGCCCAGACCGAGGCCGCCGAGCTCTACCAGATCTACAAGCTCGGCGTGGTGACGATCCCGACCAACATGCCGATGATCCGCGCGGACCAGCCGGACCTGATCTACCGGACCGAGAAGGCCAAGTTCAAGGCCGTCGTCGACGACATCGTCGGCCGGCACAAGGAGGGCCAGCCGGTGCTGGTCGGCACGACCAGCGTGGAGAAGAGCGAATACCTCTCCGAACAGTTGCGCCGCAAGGGGATCCCGCACGAGGTGCTCAACGCCAAGCACAACGAGAGCGAGGCCGCGATCGTCGCGCAGGCCGGTCGCAAGGGCGCCGTCACCGTGTCGACCAACATGGCCGGCCGCGGCACCGACATCATGCTCGGCGGCAACCCGGAGTTCATCGCCATGGCGGCGCTGAAGCGCAAGGGCCTGTCGCCGGAGGAGACCCCGGAGGACTACGAGGCCGCCTGGGACGAGGCGCTGGAGAAGGCCGAGAAGGCCGTCGCCAAGCAGCACGACGAGGTCGTCGAGCTCGGCGGTCTCTACGTGCTGGGCACCGAGCGGCACGAGTCGCGCCGCATCGACAACCAGCTGCGCGGTCGTGCCGGTCGCCAGGGCGACCCGGGCGAGAGCCGCTTCTACCTGTCGCTGCAGGACGACCTGATGCGGCTGTTCAACGCTGCGATGGTCGACCGGTTCATGCAGACGGCCAAGATCGAGGACGAGGTCCCGATCGAGTCCAAGATGGTCAGTCGCTCCATCCAGAGCGCGCAGAGCCAGGTGGAGAGCCAGAACTTCGAGATCCGCAAGAACGTCCTGAAGTACGACGACGTGCTCAACCGGCAGCGCGAGGTCATCTACAGCGAGCGGCGCAAGGTCCTGGAGGGTGCCGACCTGGAGGAGCAGGTGCGGCACTTCATCAACGACACCGTCGATGCGTATGTCGAGGGCGCCACGGCCGAGGGCTTCTCCGACGACTGGGACCTGGAGACGCTGTGGGAGGCGCTGCGCGGTCTCTACCCGGTGTCGATCGGTCTGGACGAGATCGAGGAGGAGGTCGGCGGCCGGGCCGGTCTGCAGGCCGACCTGCTGGCCGAGGAGCTGCGCTCGGACGCCCAGCACGCCTACGACGCCCGCGAGACGGAGCTCGGTGACCGGGTCGCCCGCGAGGTGGAGCGACGTGTCGTGCTCACCGTCCTGGACCGCAAGTGGCGCGAGCACCTCTACGAGATGGACTACCTCAAGGAGGGCATCCACCTGCGGCAGTACGCCCAGAAGGACCCGCTGGTCGAATACCAGCACGAGGGCTTCGCGCTCTTCAGCGCGATGAACGAGGCGATCAAGGAGGAGTCGGTCCAGCACCTCTTCCACGTCGAGGTCAACCCGGAGGAGATCGCCGCCTCCCTGCCGCAGCCCAAGGAGAAGATGACCTTCCTGGCGCCCGGCGAGGACGGCCAGGCGACCGCCCACGAGGTCGACGACGCCGGCCGGGTGGTCGGTGACGACGATTCCGACCTGCCGCGCGCCCAGCGTCGCGCCAAGAAGAAGGCGAAGAAGAAGGCCGGCCGCGAGAAGGCCAAGTCCAAGAGCTGACCCTTCCCCGGGTCGCCCAATGCACCGACAGGCCCACACAATCCCGAAAGGCTCAGAAATTCAGGCATCTTCCGGGTCCCTGACCCGGCGTTTCGTGAGCCTGTCGGTTGTATGTGGGCCTGTCGGTGGAGTGGGTATGGCGCTCAGCCCAGCTCCATGGCGGTGATCATCCACCGGCCGTCGACGCCGACCAGCCGGAGTGCCATCGCGCGGACGCGGCCGTCGTGTTGGATGACGACGCTTGCCTCGACCACGCCGTCGTCCGGCGCGCACACGTGGACCTTGCGCACGAGGGACCGGTGCATCGGCCGCGCCCCGCGGCGTTTGGCGATGACCGCTCGCGCGTTGATCCGCTCGTAGACCAGCGGACTGACCCAGCGGCTGATCTGGGAGGTGGACCGGACCCCGGTCATGCATTCGAGCAGCGCGCCGGCCAGTCGCTGCACCCAGGCGCGCGGCTCCGGAAGAACATGCGCAGCGGTGGCCTGGGGGCCGAACTGCGGGTCGACCTGGTCGGAGTTGACCAGCACTCGAAGCATCGGCTGGGAGTAGCCGCGTCGCCGCCGATGACGCGAGGCCGCCACGAGGTCGTCGTAGAGGACATCGACGGCGCTCTCGTCGAGCGCGGGCGGCAGCCAACCGGACGCGGGGCGCAGCTGCAACGGCTGGGCCGGGGAGATGCTCATCGGGGGCCGCTCCCTTCCAGCGCGTGGTCGGGGGACCGCAGGCGGGTGCCGATGCACAGCAGGTCCGGGTCGTCGCCGATGACGTGCCGGTTGGCGGCATACCACCGCGGCCATTCGGCCGCGATCGCCTGCGCATCGGCGTGCGGACCGAGGTGCGCGGCCGCGATCGACCAGAGCGTGTCGCCGCGATGGACCACCACCTCGCCTGAGTCGTCTGCTACAGGTTTGCCCGTGACTAGCGGTGCGCACTCGCGAGCGAGTTGATCGGTCCGCGCCGGTCTGCGCGGCACCCATCCGGGGAGGGGGACATCCTGCATGCACGAATCCGATGTTTCTGCAGCGTGTTTCGCATTGCCGACGGCATCGACCCGGGCGAGCGCAACGGTCCGGCTGGTGGCTGTGCCGGCCACGGTCGCCGTGGTCGAGGACGTCGCCGCGAACGCGGGTGCCGTCGCCGACAGCGACGAAACCGCAGTGATCGCGAGCAGGATGCCGGCCAGTCGACCCACCAGCCCACCGGGTGCAGACCATTGGTCGTCGCCCGGCGAGCCCGCTCTGCTGCCACCGTCGGTGCACCGCATCGAGCACGTCGCCATCGCGATCAGTAGGGCCGCCCACAGCAGGGCGAGCACGAGGGCGGCCCACAGCAGGACCGGCACCGCGTCGAGGGTGTGCAGCGTGCTGCGCTGCTCCAAGCGGTGCAGCCGCGCGACGAGGCCGTGCCAGGCGGCACCTGCACCGATCACCGTCACCACCGTTCCGAACGCACCCGCGGCCATTGCTCGTGCGCGGTGACTCCGATCGGTGGGTCTCCCGTTCCGCATCTTCGGCTCCCTCCTGTGATGACGAGTCAGCCGCCGCGTAGAAAAATGCATCAAACGACATCAACTGACATTAAATGCACTTAAACACATAAATCCGGCATTGTCCACGGCTGGTCGTTGCGGCTACGGTTGCGCCGTGCGGTGGCAGGACTTGTTCGCGGACCTGGAGGCGCAGCTCCTTGCCGAGCAACGACGTGAGTTGCAGGCGGAGGTCGCCGACCGCACCCGGCGCGAGCGCGCCGAGGTCACGGTCCTGGACCGTGCCGTGCGATCACTCGGCCGTGTGGTGACGGTCGTGACGGCAGCCGGGCCGGTGCGTGGGGTGCTGGAGGACGTCGGCAACGACTGGCTGCTGGTGCAGGAGCACGGCCGTCACGCGGCGCTGGTGCCACTGTCCGGGGTCACCGCGATGGTCGGGCTGGCGACGCGCAGCGACGACGATCGCGGCATGGGCAGACGCTTCGGGATCGGCGTCGCCCTCCGGGCGATCGCGCGTGATCGGGCCCCGGTCGCCGTGCACGATGTGGCGGGCGGGCTGGCCACCGGCACGATCGACAGGGTCGGCGCCGATCACCTGGATCTGGCCGAGCACCCCGCCGACACGATGCGCCGGGACGCCGCGCTCACCGGGCACCGGGTGGTCCCGTTCGCGGCTATCGGCATCGTGCGCCGGGCTTAGACCCGTGTAGCACGACTTCAGTGCTACGCTGAAGTATGGCGAACCTGACGATCACCGTCGACTCGGAGACGCTGAAGCGCGCGCGCATCCGCGCCCTCGAACGGGGTGAGTCGGTCAACCAGTACCTCGCGGAGCGGCTGCGCGAATATGCCTCGTCCGGCGAGGAACACGAGCGCAAGGTACGGGCCGCGGAACGGTTTGTCGCGTTGTCGCGGGAGGTCGCCGGTAGCAGCCACGGCGAATCCTGGAGCCGTGCGGACCTCTACGCTGATCGTCTCGGTACGGATGCACCCCGGTGACGGTCTTTTTCGACACGAACCTGCTCGCCTACCAGTTCGACGACGCCGAGCCGACACGTCAAGCACGGGCGAGGCAGGTCTTCCTCGAGTCGGCATCCGAGGCGGTGGTGAGCACCCAGGTGTTGCTCGAACTGCACGCCGTGCTCACCCGGAAGCTCGGGCGAAGCCGGGCACAGGCGCGGCAGGTGCTGGACGCGCTGGAACTCGACGTCGTCCCGGCGGACGCGTCCCTCGTACGGCGTGCGGCGCGGACCGCCGATGAGCACGCGCTGTCGATATTCGATGCCATGGTTCTCGAGGCTGCGGTGCTCGCCGGATGCAGCGAGTTGTGGACCGAGGACCTCTCCCACGGGAGTTCGCTGCGAGGCGTCCGGGTCGTGAACCCGTTCCGCGCCGACGGCCAGTAGCGCCCTCAGGCCTCGTCGTCGCCGAAGTCACCCGCGGCGACGCGGGCCTTCGCATCGGCATACTGCCGCTGGATGTAGGCCTCCAGCTCGGTCAGCTCGATCCGCCAGGACTTGCCGACCTTGATGGCCGGCAGCTCACCACTCGTCACCAGGCCGTACGCCTGACGGGAGGAGATGCTGAGTGTCTCGGCCACGTCGGTGATGGACACGAATCGTGCTGGCACGGGTGGCGCCCTCCTGGTGGATCGCAGCTGGCAATGCCTCATTGTGTCGCATCCGTCCCACATCGCCGCAGATCGCCTGTGGACAAACACCCCACGAGCACGCACGAAGTCTCTACAGTGCGTGAGCACGGGACCAAGGGGCCGCAGACGTGCGGGCGGAGGGGAGCGCAGCATGGAGAGTCGACGCCCGGCGGAGAACGAGCTGCCGAAACCGGCGGCCCGTCGGCTCCAGCGCCCCTCCTGGCGTGACAGCCGTCTGGTTGCCGGGGTCCTGCTCGTGCTCCTGGCAACGATCGGTGGAGCGGCCGCGATGCGGCACTACGACAATTCGATCGAGGTGCTGCAGGCATCCCACGCGCTGGTCCCCGGACAGGGGATCAAGGCCTCGGACGTGCATGCCGTCAAGGTGCGCATCGACCAGGCCGGCGCAACCTACTTCAGCGCCGACGATCCGCTGCCGAAGGGCGAGGTGCTTCGCGAGGTCCGGCAGGGCGAACTCGTTCCCCGTTCAGCGGTCGGTGACGGCCGGTCGGTCCACGTGAAGGCCGTTGCGATCCCTGTCGATTCGGCCCAGTCCGCCACCCTCGTGAAGGGATCGGTCGTGGACATCTGGGTCTCCCGCAAGAAGAGCGGCGATGCCGGTCAGGTGTCGTATGACGAGCCGACCCGCGTCCTGGAGCGCGCAGTGGTCGCTCGTGTCCCGAGCGGCGGCAGCGGCTTCACCGTGGCATCCGACAGTGGTGCCGTGCACGTGCTGGTGCCGGACGCGAACATCCCCGAGGTGCTGGGCGCCATCCACCAGGGTGCGAAGGTCGACCTGGTGCCCGCCGCCGGGTCGCCGCTGAAGGGCGACTGATGGCCATCACGGTGGTGACGGCGATCGGTGCGGCACACGAGGCGCCCGTCGCCGCGGCTCTCGGTCAGGCAGCCGGTGTGCGGCTGACCCGCCGCTGTGCCGACGTCGCCGATCTGCTGGCCGTGTGCGCCGCGGGTCGCGCGGACATCGCCGTGATGTCACCGGACTTCCCGGGTCTGGACCGCAGCGCCGTCGCCGCAATGCGCCGTTCCGGCACCGGCCTCATCGGTGTCCATCGGCCGGGCGCGGCGGAGGAGCAGCAGGTCCTCAGCCAGTGGGGCGTGACGGCACAGCTCGCGATCGACGCCACTCCCGCGGAGTTCGGCGCAGCCGCGCTCGCAGTGGCCGGGAGCGCGCCCGGTGCCGTGCCCGCCGCCGACGGCGACGAGCCGCCGTCCGATGCAGCCGCCGCCTCCCTGGACGACGAGCTCGCGGTGCTGACCGGCGACGGCTCGCCATACGTTCCGCGCAACCCGTTCCTCGACCCCGGCCCGGACCCGGCAGCCGCGCCCGCCCCCGCACCGGTCGTGGTCGTCTGGGGCCCGGGCGGTGCCCCCGGACGCACCACGCTGGCGGTCAACCTCGCGGCCGAGTCGGCACGGCTCGGTGTGCCGACCGTCCTGGTCGACGCCGACACCCACGCGGCCTGCGTCGCCCAGCATCTGGCGCTGCTCGACGAGGCACCCGGGGTCGCGGCGGCGACCCGACTGGCCGACGCCGGCCACCTGGACCTTCGTTCGCTCGCGGCGGCCGCACCGGAGGTTTCTCCCGGGCTCCGCGTCCTGACTGGGCTGCCGCGCGCCGACCGGTGGCCGGAGATCCGCGACGACGCGCTGACCGCGGTCCTCGAGCAGTGCCGGCAGCTGGCCCGGCTCGTGGTGGTCGACGTGGCGGCTCCGCTGGAGGACGACGAGGAGCTCAGCTATGACACGGCCGCACCGCGCCGTAACGCCGCGACACTGGCCGCGCTGGACGTTGCGACCACGGTGCTGGCGGTCGGGTCGGCGGACCCCGTCGGGCTGCAGCGGCTGGTGCGCGGCCTGGACGACCTGCGTGCGGTGGTCCCTGAGCCGCCGCTCGTGGTGGCCAACCGGGTGCGGGCGTCGGCGGTCGGAAGTGACCCGGAACACCGGGTCGCCGAGGCACTGCAACGGTTCGCCGCGGTGCGCGTGGTGCGCATGATCCCGGACGACCGAGCGGCCTGCGACGGCGCGCTCCTCGCGGGCAAGGTGCTGGCCGAGCATGCGACCGGTTCGGCGGCGCGCAAGGCGATCGTCGCGCTCGCCACCGAGCTGACCGGGGTCACGGCGACCAGTCGCCGCAGCTGGTTCGCCGGCCGGAAGTGAGTGCGTGGGAACATGACGTCGTGGCCGACCGACTGAGCGCACTGGACGCGTCCTTCTTCTACCTGCAGGACCGTTCGACGCCGATGCACGTGGGATCGGTGATGCTGTTCGACCCGCCCGAGGGCGGCTTCGAGTACGAGCACCTCGTCAGCCTGGTGAGCAACCGGATCGCCTTCGTGCCGCGCTACCGGCAGCGGGTGCGTCAACTGCCGGGCCGGCTGCTCCCGCCGGTGTGGGTCGACGACGAACACTTCGACGTCAGCTACCACGTGCGACGCTCGGCGCTGCCCAAACCCGGCACGCCGACCCAGTTGGAGGAGTTCGTCGGCCGGATCCAGGCTCGTCCGCTCGACCTGCAGCGGCCGCTGTGGGAGCTGTACCTCGTCGAGGGCCTGGAGGGTGGACGCGTCGCGATCGTCACCAAGACGCACATCGCGCTGGTCGACGGCATCCACGCGATCGACATCGGCCAGATCATCGTCGACCCGGACGCGACACGAGAGCACCCGATCCCGCAGACCTGGCGCGCGCGGCGCCCACCCAGTGGCCTGGAACTCCTGCTCGGCGCCGCAGGGGACGTCGCGCGCAATCCGCTGACGGCCGCCCACCTGGTGCGCAACGGCGTGCAGGGCACGGTCGGCGAGGTGCACCGGCTGGCCCGGCGCGGCGCGTCCGGTGCCGCATCGGCGGCGGGAGTGCTCGCGCGGGTGGCCACCCACCCAGCACCGGACAGCCCGCTGAACCGCGCGGTGAGCGTGCACCGCCGGTTCATGATGGTCTCCAGCGCGCTGGACGACTACCGGCGGATCCGAGCACAGTGCCCCGAGACGGTCACCGTGCACGACGTGGTGCTCGCGACCATCACCGGCGCGCTGCGCGGGTGGCTGCTGGCCCGCGGCGAGGTGGTCGCCGCCACCGAGAACGTCCGGGCGCTGGTCCCACTCAGCGTCGAGCCCGAGGGCGTCGCGGCGCAACTCGGCGAAGAGGTGTCACCGATGTTCGTCGACCTGCCGGTTGGCGAGGCGCGCCCGATGATGCGGCTGCACCAGATCTCCTACGCGACCGCCGCCCAGCTGGACGGGGGCGGCGCGATCGACGCGACGTCGATCGCCGGCCTGGCCGGCTTCGCGCCGCCGACCCTGCACTCGCTGGGCGCGAGACTGGGCAACGCCATGTCGCGGCGGGTGTTCAACCTGGTGGTCACCAACGTGCCCGGGCCGCAACGCGTGCTGTATGCCGGGGACGCGCCGATGGCCGAGACCTACCCGGTGATCCCGTTGCCCAAGGGCCAGACGCTGTCGATCGGCCTCACGTCGTACAACGGGCGCGTTGACTACGGTCTCAACGCCGACCGCGACGCGATGCCGGACCTGGAGCTGTTCGGGCAGTGCCTGCACGACGCGCTCGCCGAACTACTCGACGAAACGGAGACACGGGCATGACTCGCCGGATCAGGACCTACCTACCGGTCGACACGGCCGAGTTGCGCGCGCTGGAGCAGACGCGCGAACTCCCCGCCGGGACCCGGACGGTGTTCGCCGTCACCGACCGGTTGCGGGCGTCGGCTCCCACGGAGGACACCGAGGGACTCGAATACCTCGCCACCCAGGACGCGGCCACCGAGGCCGCTGCCCGCGGACTGCGGGTGGTGGCGGCGGTCGACCTGGACGACGAGGACCTGACGGATCTGCCGGATGCCGAATCCGCTTGCGCAGTGCGGATTTCCGGTGCGCTTCCGCAACAGCACATCGCCAGCTTCCATCTGCTGGACCCACCGGGTGAGCGTGACGTGGACGCCGACCTCGAGCTGTCCTGGTACGACGCCACCGAGCTGGCGCTGGTGCTGCACACGATCGACTGAGGTCGACGAGCGGCCGTGGTCGCGCACCAATTTCAATCAATTGGGTGGGGGACTGTGGAGTAACCCGCCAAAGATGGCAAAGTCGCACTGTGCAATCCGTCCCCCGAACCATGAACCGCATCGCCATCGTCAACCGTGGAGAGGCCGCGATGCGCCTCGTCCACGCGGTGCGAGACGTCAACGCCCGGCGTGCCCTCGCAGGAGACGCGCAACAACTGCGGACCATCGCGCTCCACACCGACGTGGATGCCGACGCCGCCTTCGTCCGTGAGGCCGACGAGGCACACCTGCTGGGTGCCGCCGCAGACCGTCCCTACCTCGACCTGGCGGCGCTGGAGCGCGCGCTCACCGAGACCCGCGCCGACGCATGCTGGGTCGGCTGGGGATTCGTCGCGGAGGATCCGGCGTTCGCCGAGTTGTGCGAGTCGCTGGGGGTCGTCTTCATCGGTCCGTCGGCGGAGGCGATGCGCCGCCTGGGCGACAAGATCGGCTCCAAGCTGATCGCCGAAGAGGTCGGCGTGCCGGTCGCCCCGTGGAGCCGCGGCGGGGTCGACACCCTGCAGGACGCCCTCGACGCCGCCGAACGCATCGGCTACCCGCTGATGCTCAAGGCCACGGCGGGTGGCGGCGGGCGCGGCATACGCAAGGTCTCCGGCCCCGGCGACCTCGAGGACGCCTACCAGCGCACCCGCGACGAGGCCGAGCGGGCCTTCGGGTCCGGGGTGGTCTTCCTGGAGAAGCTCGTCACCGGTGCGCGCCACGTCGAGGTCCAGGTCATCGCCGACGGCCAGGGCACCGCCTGGGCGGTCGGGGTGCGTGACTGCTCGGTGCAACGCCGCAACCAGAAGATCATCGAGGAGTCCGCCTCGCCACTGCTGGACGAGCAGCAGACCGGTGAGCTGAAGGCGAGCGCCGAACGCCTGGCGCTCGCCGTCGACTACCGCGGCGCCGGCACGGTCGAGTTCCTCTACCACCCGGGCGAACGCACCTTCGCCTTCCTGGAGGTCAACACCCGTCTGCAGGTCGAGCACCCGATCACCGAAACCGTCACGGGGCTGGACCTGGTCGCGCTGCAGTTGCAGGTCGCCGCCGGGCAGCCGCTCGCGGGGGAGCGTCCGGCCGAGCGCGGCCACGCCGTCGAGGCCCGGTTGAACGCCGAGGACCCGGACCGCGACTTCGCACCCGCCCCCGGCCGGATCAGCCGGTTGGAGCTGCCCGCCGGGCCCGGCATACGCGTCGACACCGGCGTGTCCGAGGGCGACACCATCCCGGCCGACTTCGACTCGATGATCGCCAAGATCATCGCCCACGGCGCCGACCGGGACGAGGCGCTCGCGCGACTGCGCCGGGCGATGGACGAGACCACGGTCATCATCGACGGCGGCGTCAGCAACAAGAGCTTCGTGCTCGAGCTGCTCGCCCAGCCCGAGATCACCCGCGGCGAGCCCGAGTGGGCGGACACCGGCTGGATCGACCGGATGCGTTCCGCGGGCCGGCTGGCCGACCACCCGAACGCCGGCGTCGCACTCGTCGCCGCCGCCATCGAGGGGTATGCCGAGAGCGAGCGCGCCGAGATCGCCGGGTTCCTCGACACGGCATACGGCGGCCGCCCGCAGGTGCACCACGACCCCGACAGCACCACGGAGCTGAAACTGCGCGGCGAGACGTTCGCCGTGACCGTTCGCCGGGTCAGCCCGGCCGGTTACCGGGTGACCGTGACGAGCGGTGCCACGACCCGCACGGTGGGCGCGTCGCTGCACCGGTTGGACGACGTGCACAGCCGGCTCGTGGTCGACGGCGAGGCGTTCCGCGTGGTGAGCGCGTCGCACGGCCCGAGCCAGCTGATCGAGGTCAACGGCGTCACCCATCGCATCAGCCGCGACGAGGGCGGCGTGATGCGCGCACCCGCGCCGGCGCTGGTCGTCGCGACTCCGGTGGCCGTCGGCGACGAGGTTGCGGCCGGCGAGCCCGTGCTGGTGCTGGAGTCGATGAAGATGGAGACGGTGCTGCCGGCTCCGTTCAGCGGCCGCATCAAGGAGTTGCTCGTCCACGCCGGCACCCAGGTCGAGACCGGTGCCGCACTGGTCCGGTTGGAGCCCACCGGGGAAGAGGAAGAAGCCGCCGTCGAGGTCGCCGAGAGCGACCTCGGGCTGCCGACCGACGGACGCGTGCGCACCCGGGCCGAGCGCGACGCCGCCGCGATGAGCACGCTGCGCTCCGCGCTGATGGGGTATGACGTCAGCGCCCCTGACCGGCTCGCCACGCTGCACGCCTACCTGGACGAGCGGGACACCTCGGCCCCGCCGAGCGCCGACGAGCTCGCGCTGCTGGACATGTTCGCCGACTTCGCCGAACTCAGCCGCAACCGCCCGGCTCTCGAGGAGAACCACGCCGAGCTGCGGGTGCACAGCTCCCGCGAGCACTTCCGGACCTATCTGCGCACGTTGGATCTCGAGCGCGGTGACCTGCCCGAGTCGTTCCGGTGCAGGTTGTTGCGCGTGCTGCGGCACTACGGCATCGAAGCCCTGGACCGCACGCCGCAGCTGGAGGAGGCGTTGTTCCGGATCTTCCTGGCCCAGCAGGAGGTCGGCGACGTCGACGTCGCGGTCCAGCTGCTGCGGAGCTGGCTGTCGGTGCCGGCACCGACCGACACCTCGGAGGCACGTGCGCTGCTGGAACGAGTGGTGCGTGCGACGCAGCGCCGGTTCTCCGTGGTCGGCGACGTCGCCCGGTCGGTGCGGTTCGGCTGGTTCGACCAGCCGATCGTCGACGAGGAGCGGTCCAGTGTGCTCGGCGGGGTGGCCGATGAGATCCAGGCCCTGACCGACCCCGATGCCCCGGACCGTGACGCCCGGATCGGGGCGCTGACCGCCATACCGGAGCAGTTGGTGGGGTTCCTGCGTGACCGGCTCTACGCGCAGCCGAGCACCATCGAGAGCGCCTACGAGCCGATGCTCGAGGTGCTGATCCGTCGGCACTACCTGGAGTACCAGCTGCGCGACCTGCGGACCGCGCAGGGCGCCGGGCGACCCGCGGCGCGCGCCGAGTACCAGTCCGACACCCACGGCCAGACCCGGGTCGTGACGACCGTCGGCGACATCGGCCAGCTGCGCGACGGCTCGTTGTCGGCGGAGATCAGCGAACTGCTGACGACCGACCACGACAACGTCGTGGAGATCTATCTGCGCTGGCCGGACCTGCCGGAGCAGCCGGAGGCCGTCCGCGACGCGTTGCTCGACCTGTTGCCGCAGCACCCGTTCGCGCCGACCCCGCGCCGGGTGTCGTTCGCCGTGTGCCCGCCCGCACCACGGGCCGTCGACTACTTCACGTTCCGCCCGGCCGACGACGGCAGCTGGCGCGAGGACGACGTCGTGCGCGGGATGCACCCGATGGTCGGCCGCCGGCTGAACCTCTGGCGCCTGCGCGAGTTCGACGTCACCCGGCTGGAAGCACCCGAGGACGTGCTGCTGCTCGACTGTGTCGCCCGCAGCAACCCCTCGGACCGGCGGCTGGTCGCCCTGGCACAGGTCCGGCAGCTCGCCGTCGTCCGCGACGATGCGGGCAAGGTCGTCGCCCTGCCGCACGCCGAGCGTGCCGTCGAGAACTGTCTCGAGGCGATCCGGCGGGTGCGTGCCTCCCACGGGCGCGGCCGGTCGCCGCTGGACGTCAACCACGTGTGGGTGACGGTCTGGCCGCCGGTCGAGGCCGACATCGCGCACCTGGCGGCGTTGCAGTCCAAGATCACCCCGCTGACCGAGGGTGCCGGCATCGAAGAGGTGCTCGCACAGGGCCGGGTCGAGGACGCGGACGGCAACCCGGTCCCGATCGCGATCCGCTTCCACGCCACACCCGGTGCGGGTGTGTCCGCCGATGTCATCGAGCCGCCCACCGAGCCGCTGGCACCGCTGGACGACTACGCCGCCAAGGTGCTGCGCGCCCGTCGCCGCGGGCTGGTCTACCCCTACGAACTGGAGCCGTCGCTCGCCGGGAGCGGGTCGTTCGTCGAATACGACTTCGACGACGGCAACAACCTGGTGCCGGTCGACCGGCCGCGGGGGCAGAACACCGCGGGCATCGTCGTCGGCGTCGTCAGCACACCGACCGAGCTCTACCCCGAAGGGGTCACCCGCGTGGTGCTCGCCGGCGACCCGATCAAGTCGCTGGGCGCGCTCGCCGAGCCGGAGTGCAGCCGGGTGGTGGCAGCGCTCGACCTCGCCCGGCGAATGCAGGTGCCGGTCGAGTGGTTCGCGGTCTCCGCCGGTGCGCGCGTCTCCATGCGCAGCGGCAGCGAGAACCTCGACTGGGTCGCCGTCGGCCTCAAACGCATCGTGGAGTTCACCCAGGCGGGCGGTGAGATCAACATCGTCGTCGCGGGCATCAACGTCGGTGGCCAGCCCTACTGGAACGCCGAGGCCACGATGCTCATGCACACCAAGGGCATCCTGGTCATGACACCGGACAGTGCGATGGTGCTGACCGGCAAGCAGACGCTCGACTTCGCGGGCAGTGTGTCGGCCGAGGACAACTTCGGCATCGGCGGTTACGACCGGGTGATGGGCCCGAACGGCCAGGCCCAGTACTGGGTGCCCGACCTCGCGGCCGCGCTGAGTCTGTTGATGCACCACTACGAGCACACGTATGTCGTGCCGGGGGAGTCGGGGCCGCGCCGCTCGCACACCTCGGACCCGGTCGACCGGGACATCTCGACGAGTCCGCACGAGGGTGACTTCGACACCGTCGGCGACATCTTCTCCCGCGAACTCAACCCGGACCGCAAGCGCGCGTTCGACATACGCAGCGTGATGCGTGCGGTGGCCGACCAGGATCACTCGATGCTCGAGCGCTGGGCGGGTATGGCGGATGCGGAGACCGCGGTCACCGTCGACACACGCATCGGTGGGTTCCCGGTGACGCTGATCGGCATCGAGTCCAAACCCGTTGCCCGCCAAGGGTTCCCACCCACCGATGGCCCGGATACCTACACCGCGGGCACGCTCTTCCCGCGCTCGTCGAAGAAGGTCGCGCGGGCGATCAACGCGGCGTCCGGCAACCGCCCGGTCGTGGTGCTGGCCAACCTGTCCGGCTTCGACGGCTCACCGGAGTCGATGCGCAACCTGCAGCTGGAGTACGGCGCCGAGATCGGCCGGGCCATCGTCAACTTCGAGGGCCCGATCGTCTTCTGCGTCATCTCCCGCTACCACGGCGGCGCCTTCGTGGTCTTCTCCAAGCGGCTCAACCCGCAGATGACCGTGCTCGCCGTCGACGGCTCGTTCGCGTCGGTGCTGGGTGGTGCGCCGGCGGCCGCGGTGGTGTTCTCCTCCGAGGTCGCCAAGCGTGCCGCCGCGGACCCGGCGCTGGCGGAGTTGCAGCAGCGCATCGACGGTGCGCACGGTGCCGAACGCGCAGCGCTGGCGGTCGAACTCGCCGAGCTCCAGGCGAACCTGCGGTCCGCCAAGATCGCCGAGGTCGCCGCGGAGTTCGACTCCGTGCACGACATCCACCGTGCGGTGCAGGTCGGTTCGGTCGACGAGGTGGTCGCGGCCTCGGAGCTACGCCCGAAGATCGTGGCGTCGCTCGCGCGTGCCCTCGCCGGCTGAGCAGGTGGTGGGTCAGCCGGCGAGGTACTTCTGACCGGTCTCGGCCTCGATCCGCACACCGCTGGAAATGCCTGGGGCTGCGGCGGATTCGATCTTGCCGCCGAAGAGCGGGATGTTGGCGCGCAGGTCGCCCTGCACGTTCATCCCGGTGGTGTCACCGTTCGCAGTCAACTCGATGGTGCCGGTGTAACGGATCGGCAGGCCGCTGATCGACACGTCGAGGTCGGCGGTACACGAGCCGTCCTCGGCCGGCTCGCCCCACCGCTGGGTCTCGATGATCTGCAAGGTTTTTCCGACCAGGCGCGCAACGTTGTCGGGGAAGCCGTCGGTCGACATCTCCCGCTCGGTCTTCACGACGTGTCCCGATGGCTGCTCCTCCACCGACGCCGAGTAGGTCAGGGCAGCCGCCGCCGCGCACTTGGCCTCCTGGAACTTCGGGTCGAGCACCATCTGCAGCACCCGGTCCGCCGGAGCGTCGTACGTCCACTTCTCCTGGATCTTCATGGGCAGGAGACTAGTGGGAAGCTCCGGCGACCAGCGTCGTAGCGGCGGTGAGGCGCGCCGCGTGCTCGGCGCGCACCACGCGCGCGAGCACCTGGTCGGCCCCGCCGACGACGTCGTCGGCGAGCCGTCGCGCCTCGCCGCGCAGGGTGTCGGCGAGCGCCCGCAACGCTCCGGACAGCCGATCCAGCGCGTCGGCAATCTCGTTGCCACGAACCGCGATCGGCTCGCGCGGACACCCAGCGGCCGTCCGCCTGATCGTCTCGCAGATGCTGTGCAACTCGCCGGCGGCGTACTCCAGACTGGCCGGGTCCGCCGGTATGCCGCCTGCGTGGACCCGCTCCGCCAGCCGCGGGCTCGCGTGCGCGGGGCGATTCGCGGCGTGGTCCAGCAGGACCGGGTCAGGACCGGAGGACGACGGGACGCTGTGGCTGCGTATGTCGGCCAACTCGTCGTGCCAGCGCAGCAATGCCTCCGCGGAACGCTCGATCGCATCGGAGACCGCGTCGGCCGTCTCGAACTCGGCCGGATCCGCCTGGATGCTGAGCAGACGGGGCACCAGCAGTGCGACTCCTCGGGTCAGGTCGCTCGTCTGCATCCCCGGCAGACTAACGCCGCGGGCACCCATTCGCGCAAGCCGCGCCCGTGGGCTGTGCACGACATACCCGACAGCCTTCGCTCCCGGGTGTGTCCCAGGCCACCCTCGGGACTACCCTCAGCCGTGGGGCGACAACGACGTCGTTCCGAGAGTCGCGACGAGGGCCGAAGAACAACTATGTCCGTGGACACCGTTACCCGTTCAGAAATCTTGCGTGAATGCTCCAAGGAGCACGAGGGGGACGTCCCCACGTGGCTGCTGGAGCGCTACTACCGACATGTGGCCGACGACGACATCGTCGGCTACGGCCCGGACCGGCTGCGCGGCACACTGCTGTCGCACAAGGAGCTGGCCACCGACCGGGCGCCCGGCACCACGAAGGTGCGCATCTTCCACCCGACCGTCGAGTCCGATGGATGGTCCTGCCCCTACGCCATCCTGCAGATCGTCACCGACGACATGCCGTTCCTCGTCGACTCGGTGATCGCCGAGCTCAACCGGCACGACCGCGCCGTGCACGCCGTGATCCACCCGCAGCTGTTCGTGCAGCGCGACGCGGCCGGAAAGCTGGTGCAGGTCTACGACAGCGACACGCTGCCCGAGCCGGGTGCGGACGGGTTGGCGCCGGCCAGTGAGTCGTGGATGCACTTCGAGATCGACCTGGGCGTCGACGACGCCGCCGACGACGCGCTGGTCGCCGACGTGGAGCGCGTCCTCGGAGATGTGCGCAACGCGGTCGACGACTGGTCGAAGATGCACGACGAGTGCGAGCAGATCATCGCCGATCTCGACACGGAACGACCCGACTCGGTCCCGTCGAAGGCCGTCGAGCAGGCACAGGGCTTCCTGCGCTGGCTGGCCGACAACCACTTCACCTTCCTGGGCTATCGCGAGTACAACCTCGACACCGTCGACGGCGAGGACGTGCTGCGGGTCAAGACCGGGTCCGGTCTGGGCATCCTGCGCTACGACAAGCCGTCCTCGCAGTCGTTCAGCAAGCTCAGCTCCCGTGGCCGGGCGACCGCCCGCCAGCCGCGGCTGCTGACGATCACCAAGGCGAACTCGCGCGCGACGGTGCACCGCCCGTCCTTCCTGGACTACATCGGCGTCCGCACCTTCGACGCCCAGGGGAACGTGACCGGGGAGAAGCGCTTCCTCGGCCTGTTCACCTCCAGCGCCTACACCGAGTCGGTGCGCCGGGTGCCTGTCGTCCGCGAACGCGTCGCGAAAGTCCTTGCGCGCACCGGTTTCTCGCCGGACAGCCACTCGGGCAAGGACCTGCTGGAGGTGCTGGAGAACTACCCGCGCGACGAGCTCTTCCAGACCTCCAGCAAGGACCTCTACGAGATCTCGACCACGGTCCTGCGACTGCAGGAGCGCCGGCAGTCGCAGCTGTTCCCACGCGTCGACGAGTTCGGCCGGTTCGTGTCGGTGCTGGTCTACCTGCCGCGCGACCGCTACAACACCAGCGTCCGGCTGCGCATCGAGCGCCTGCTGCGCGACGCCTACCACGCCGAAGCGGTCGACTACACCACCCGCATCGCCGAGTCGACCCTGGCGCTGATCCATTTCGTGGTGCGCCTGCCGCAGGGGTCCGAGGTCCCGGAGGTGGACGAGCAGGATCTGCAGGCCAAGCTGCTGGAGAGCAGCCTGAGCTGGGACGAACGCCTGGGCGAGGTGTCGCTGGAGGAGGACGGCGAGAACGCCTCCGCACGCGTGATGAGCCTCTACGCCCGCGCCTTCCCGGAGGCGTACAAGGAGGACTTCAGCCCCCGGCAGGGCGTCGCCGACCTGCGGCGCATCGAGGCGCTGGAGTCCGACGACCACACGTTGCTGACGCTCTACCGGGACCCCGGCGCCGACGCCCGGGACCGCCGGTTCAAACTGTTCCGCCGCGACCCGGTGGTCCTCACCGACGTCCTGCCGGTGTTCACCAATCTCGGTGTCAAGGTCACCGACGAGCGGCCCTACTCGATGAAGCGCGCCGACGGCGTCGTCGTGCACATCTACGACTTCGGCCTGCGCGCCGACGGCGAGGACGTCTGGGGCACCGACGACGCGTCGACGACCGAGGTGCGTGAGCGCTTCCAGCAGGCGTTCAGCGACGCGTGGGAGGGCGACGCCGAGAGCGACGGCCTCGGCGCGCTCGTGCTGCAGGCGGGGCTGACCTCGCGGGAGGTGATGATGCTGCGTGGGATCAGCAAGTACCTGCGCCAGATCGGGTTCACCTTCAGCCAGAACTACATCGAGCAGGCGCTGCGGGCCAACGTCGACCTCGCGCGCGCCCTCGTCGACCTCTTCGACGCCCGCTTCGACCCGGCGCAGGCGGCGGACGGCCGGGAGTCGGCCGAGGCGGAGCTGGTGGCCGGCATCGAGGCGCGCCTGGACGAGGTGAGCAGCCTGGACCACGACCGCATCATCCGCACGATGATGGGTGTCATCCGGGCGACGTTGCGCACCAACGCGTTCCAGCGTGACGAGGACGGCCGCCCCAGCCAGGTGATGAGTTTCAAGATCGACTGTGCGTCGGTGCCCGGGCTGCCGAGCCCGAAGCCGAAGTTCGAGATCTGGGTCTACGGCCCGCGGGTCGAGGGCGTGCACCTGCGGTTCGGCATGGTCGCCCGAGGCGGCCTGCGGTGGAGCGACCGGCCGGAGGACTTCCGCACCGAGATCCTCGGCCTGGTCAAGGCGCAGATGGTCAAGAACGCCGTCATCGTGCCCACCGGCTCCAAGGGCGGTTTCGTCGCCAAGCGGCTGCCGGACCCGAGCGACCGCGAGGCCTGGATGGCCGAGGGCATCGCGTCATACAAGCTGTTCATCTCCGGTCTGCTCGACGTCACCGACAACCTCGTCTCCGGTGACGTCGTCCCGCCGAAGAGCGTCGTGCGCCACGACCCGGACGACACCTACCTGGTGGTCGCCGCCGACAAGGGCACGGCGACCTTCAGCGACATCGCCAACGGCGTGGCCCAGTCCTACGGGTACTGGCTCGACGACGCGTTCGCGTCCGGCGGCTCGGCCGGCTACGACCACAAGGCGATGGGCATCACCGCGCGCGGTGCGTGGGAGTCGGTCAAGCGGCACTTCCGCGAGCTCGGTGTCGACACCCAGACGCAGGAGTTCACCGTCGTCGGCGTCGGCGACATGAGCGGGGACGTCTTCGGCAACGGCATGCTGCTGTCGGAGCACATCCGGCTGGTCGCCGCGTTCGACCACCGGCACATCTTCGTCGACCCCACTCCGGTGGCCGCTACCTCGTATGCCGAACGGCGCCGGCTCTTCGACCTGCCGCGGTCCTCCTGGGGCGACTACGACACATCGCTGATCTCCGAGGGCGGCGGTGTCTACCCGCGCACGGCGAAGTCGATCACCATCACCCCGCAGATCAGGGCCGCACTGGGGCTGGCCGACGACGTCAGCAAGCTGACACCGAACGAGCTGATGCGAGCGATCCTGCTGGCGCCGGTCGACCTGTTCTGGAACGGCGGCATCGGCACCTACATCAAGGCGTCCGCCGAGACGGCCGCCGACATCGGCGACCGCGCCAATGACCAGATCCGTGTCAACGGCAACGAGCTGCGGGTCAAGGTGGTCGGTGAGGGCGGCAACCTGGGCGCCAGCCAACTGGGCCGCATCGAGGCCGCCGAGGGCGGCGTCCGCATCAACACCGACGCCATCGACAACTCCGCCGGGGTGGACACCTCCGACCACGAGGTCAACATCAAGATCCTGGTCACCGACCTGATGCGCCAGGGCCGCTTCGACCTGGAGCAGCGCAACACGTTGCTGCACTCGATGACCGACGAGATCGCCGACCAGGTGCTGCGGGACAACTACGAGCAGAACGTCCTGCTCGGCAACGCCCGGGCCCAGACACACGCGATGCTCCCGGTGCACCAGCGGCTGATCCACTGGCTGGAGCAGCGGGGCGAGCTCGACCGCGAGCTGGAGTTCCTGCCCAGCGACACCCAGATCGCCCAGCGGTCCGCTGCCGGTGACGGGCTCACCTCCCCGGAGTTCTCGGTCCTGGTCGCCTACTCGAAGCTGGCGATGAAGGCCGACCTCGCGCACTCCGACCTCACCGAGGACCCGTGGTTCGGCGACCGTCTGGCGGCATACTTCCCGGCGCCCGTCCGGCAGCAGTACTCCGCCGAGTTGACCGACCACCCGCTGCGGCGGCAGATCGTGATCAACCAGGTCGTCAACTCGATGGTCAACCGGGGCGGCATCACGTTCGCCTTCCGGGTCGCCGAGGAGACCGGGGCCGGGCCGGAGCAGATCGCCCGCGCCTTCGTGGTCGCGCGGGAGGTGTTCGGGCTCGCGGAGTTCGTCAAGCAGGTGGAGGCCCTGGACAACAAGGTCCCGACCGACGCGCAGACCACGCTCTACCTGGAGTTCCGCCGGCTGCTGGACCGGGCGACCCGCTGGCTGGTGCACAGCAGGCCGGCACGGTTGGACGTCACGAGCGAGATCGAGCGCTTCGAACCGGTGATGCGGGAACTCACCCCGAAGCTGCCGGAGCTGCTGCAGGGCTCCGAACGCGAGCGCTGGCGGTCCCGGCGTGAGGAGATGAGCGAGGGCGGTGTTCCGCCGCAGCTGACCGGCTGGGCGGCCGCCCTGCTGGACTCCTACTCGCTGCTGGACATCACCGAGCAGGCGATCAGCACCGACACACCGGTGGCCGACGTCGCAGCCGTCTACTTCATGCTCTCCGAGCGGCTCGGCATCGACCGGATCCTGTCGGCCGTCTCGCGGTTGCCGCGCGACGACCGCTGGGACGCGCTGGCCCGCGGTGCGGTCCGTGACGACCTGTATGCCGTGCTCGACTCGTTCACCGCGGCGGTCATCGCCGACACCCCGTCGGAGGAGACCGCGGAGCAGCGGCTGGACCGGTGGGCTGCGGAGAACACCGAGTCGATCAACCGTGCTCAGCAGGCACTCGTCGGTGTCGCGGAACTGGACGAGGCCGGCCTCGCCCCGCTGTCCGTCGCGCTGCGGACGCTGCGTTCGGTGGTCCGGTCGGGCTCGGCACGGTAGCCGGATATAGGTTCTCAGCATGCCGTCGATGAACGACGTGCTGAGCGAGCACACGAGGCTGGACCAGGCCGCGTGGGACTGGCTGCACCTGCTGGTGAGCGACTGGCAGCTGCTCGCCGACCTGTCCTTCGCGGACCTGGTGCTGTGGGTGCCGACCCGCGACCGCAGCTGGGTCGCCGCCGCACACGTGCGGCCGACGACCGGCGTCGGGGTCTTCGTCAACGACGTGGTCGGCGCCCGCATCGACCACACCCGGCAGCGCACGGTCGTGCAGGCGTATGACGGACCGCAGATCGTCCGGTCCCACGCGACCACCTGGCGCGACGACCTGCCGGTGCGCGAGGAGGCCATCCCGGTGGTGCGGGACGGCAAGGCCATCGCGGTCCTGACCCGGCACACCAACCTGGCGTCGATGCGCACCCCGAGCCGGCTCGAGGTCACCTATCTGGCGACCGCGGACGCGCTGGCCAGGATGATCGCCGCGGGGGAGTTCCCCAGCGCTTCGGCGGCCCCTCCGGCGAGCCGCCGCGGGCTGCCACGGGTCGGGGACGGTGTGCTGCGCCTGGACGCCGCCGGCACCGTCACCTACGCCAGCCCCAACGCCGTGTCCGCCATGCACCGCCTCGGACACGATGATCAGCTGGTCGGTGTGCGACTCGCCGCCGCACTCGGTGCGGTGCTGCCCGAGCGGGGCCCGGTCGACGAGGAGCTGATGATGGTGCTCACCGGGCGGGTCGCCTGGAGTACCGAGATCGAGTCACGCAGTGCGCACGTGAGTGCGCGGGCGATCCCGCTGTCGGAGGGCGGCCGGCGGATCGGCGCGATCGTGCTGGTCCGCGACGTCAGTGAGTTGCGGCGCCGGGAGCGTGAGCTGCTCAGCAAGGACGCGACGATCCGGGAGATCCACCACCGGGTCAAGAACAACCTGCAGACCGTGGCTGCGGTGCTGCGGTTGCAGGCGCGGCGTCTGGACGACCCGCGGGCCCGCGCCGCGCTCGCCGGGGCGGTGCGCCGGGTCGGCACCATCGCCGCCGTCCACGAGACGCTCAGCGGGGGCTGGGACGACGCACTGCCGTTCGACGAGATCGCGACCAGCGCGGTCCGATCGGCCGTGGAGATCAGCAACCGGTCCCAGGAGAGCGTCAGCGCCCGGCTGACCGGCAGCTTCGGCTCGCTGCACGCGGAGGACGCGACGGCCGTCGCGATGATCATCGCGGAGCTGGTCCAGAACGCCATCGAGCACGGCTTCGCCGAACACGGGGGAGAGGTGGTGCTCGATGCGGAGCGCCGCACCACCGAGCAGGGCGACGGGGTGCTGTCGGTCACCGTGACCGACGACGGGGCCGGTCTACCGGCGGACTTCGACCCGTCCCGGTCCGGTCTCGGAATTCAGATCGTGCAGTCGTTCGTGCAGGACCTGCGGGGCGAGATCACCTGGTCGCGGCTGGAGCCGCACGGCACGGAGGTGCGTTTCGTGGCGCGGCTGCGGGAGGAGACCTAGCCGGCCCGGCGGGCGCGGGCGTTCCGGCGCTTCAGGGCACGCCGCTCGTCCTCGGACAGGCCACCCCAGACACCGGCGTCCTGACCGGACTCCAGCGCCCACTTCAGGCAGGTGTCGATGACCTCGCAGCGACGGCACACCTGTTTGGCGTCCTCGATCTGCTGCAAGGCGGGTCCGGTGTTGCCGATGGGGAAGAACAACTCCGGGTCCTCGTCCAGGCACGCAGCGCGATCGCGCCAATCCATGTGGTTTCGCTCCTTGCTCAGCTGCACGCGCCAGGGCGCGTGCGTCAACGGTCCGTTCGGATGGTGGTGATTGCTCCGTCGGGGGTCACCCTCCGGGAGCGCTCGCGATGGGGAATCACGTCGGCCTTGCGAGCTGGTCTCACCAGTCGGCAACGCCTGTGCGCCATACGTTGTTCCCAACTTTCACAGATACGAACAACAATCCACAAGCACTTTGACCAAGAATTTCAAGTACGAAGATGAGTTATCGATCACATTGACAACGTCTGATCGGGCCCCGGTGTGCCCTCGGAGGGGCAACGTCATACCGTTCATGCCGTGACCGTGACCGACTCGACCTGGCGCTTGCCAGGTGTCCTGCTCGCCCTCCAGACCCTGGTGCTCGTGGTGCTCGCGGCGGCCCTGGTGGTGGCCGGAACGACCGGCGGCACCGACGACACCGGGCGTTCGGTGACCGAGGGGGCGACGGTCCTGGCGCTCGCGGTGTGCAGCGGTCTGCTGGCCCTCGGGTTCTGGCGACACCGCAGCGTCGCGCGGACCCCGTCCCTGTTGTGGAACGCGCTCGCGGTGATCGTCGGCATCACGGTCGCGACCTCGGGGGCGCCGTGGATCGGCGTCCTGGTGGTCGTGGTCGGGGTGGCCAGCTTCGTCGCCAGCCTGCGGGTGCCGCGCTACGAGCTGGACGACGACGAGTAGCTCACATCCGGGCGGCGAGCAGCTGGAAGATGAGCGGCATCACCTGCTGCTCCATCACCTTGTCGGAGTCGAACCCGTCACCGTCCAGCGAGAGGAACCCGTCCCACGTGATGCTCAGCTGCATGGCGGTGCGCCCGTTGCCGATGACGACGTAGTAGACGTTGTCGTCGTCGAACGCCAGGCGAAGTCGCTGGGTGTTGTAGGAGCCGTCCTTGTAGTAGATCCAGTCGTCGCTGGGCTTACCGCCGGCCTGGGTGTAGACGGTGCGGTCGCTGGCCCGCTTGCTGTCGAAGGCTGCCAGGATGGTGTTCTCGGTGCCGACGTCGTTGATCGTGATGGTGATCGTGCTGGGGTACTTCTTCGGATCGGATTCGCCGGACAGCTGCGGTGTGATGACCAGCTTGGTCGGGCCCTGCGGGTTGAACGCGATCTGGATGGCGTCCGGGAAGACCCCGAGCAGCTCCTTGATGGACAGCAGTCTGCCGGCGACGGGCCAGTCGGACTGGGCGACGCCGCCGTCCTTCACGGGCGGGTCGTAGACCGGCAGACTCTTGTCGAGCACGACCTTGCGGCCCTTGTCGTTGGCCACCACGACACCGGGGGAGTCCCACTGGCCCGGCTTCTGGGTCTTGTAGGGCTGGTGCGGCTGGGGCCCCGTCGACGTCGCGGTGGTCGCGGCGGTGCCTCCGCTGCCGCTGCCGCACGCGGCGAGCGTGCAGGCGGCAAGGACACTGGCGGTCACGAGGGCGAGGCGTTTCATGCGGATGCCTTTTCGGTATCGGTGAGCTTGGCCCCGAGCAACTGGACCAGAGCCGGGACGATCTTCTGACGGTAGAGCTTGCGGGACTTCAGATAGTCGGAGGTGAGGGTCGTGAAGCCGATGCCGCTGAACCACACCTCACCGGCGACGTCGCCCTTCTGCAGCAGCACCTTGGTGGTCGTGCCATCGGTGAACGCCGCGGACACGCCGAGCGACTTGTTGGCGTAGAAGGTGTAGAGCCCCGGGCGCTCCGCTGAGCGGTCCCGCGCCTCGGCCAGGTCCTTGGACCACTGGCTGCCGATCTGCTGCGGCAGACCGAAGCCGCGGATGTTGACCATGAGTTTGCTGCGGTCGTCGTTCGGCTCACCGGAGATCATCAGGTTGAGCGTGCATTCGGTGGACAGATGAGTGGAGCCGCCGTCGGGCAGACTGCCGGTGCGGCACTGCGACGCCTTGACCGCGGTGAGTTTCGGGAGCACCTGTTGCAGCTCGGTGCGCGTGAACACCTCGTCCGCCGACGGCCAGGTGGCGTCCATCGGCCGCTTGCCGGTGCGGTCGACGCGCACCGAGAAGTGTGTGGAGGGTGTGATCGTCTGCGCGGGGGCGCCGGGCGTCACGGCGTCGGGCGCCGCGGGCGGACTGTACGGCGTGACGCGTGTGGTCGGCGTGGCCGTCTTCGTCGATTTCGGGGCCTTGGACATGGTCCTGTCCGGTTTGGCGGCGACGCCGGAGCCGCCCGCGGCATACGCCGTGTAGGCCGGGACGGTCACGGCAACGCTCACGGCGATCGCCGCGCCCAGCGCCGTCAGTCTGCGGTTCGGCCGCGTCACGTCAGGCGTACTTCCGCGGGAGATGGCTGGCGAGGTCTTTCGCGAGCACCGGGAAGATGCCGTTCATGAGCGTGTTGCGGGTGTCCGGCAGGTCGTTGAAACCCTTGAAGGTCAGGTCGATCCAGGCCGCGATGTTGCCGTCGGAGATCAGCACCGACGACTGGTTGTTGTCCAGGTAGTAGCTGCCCTTGGCGCCGAAGGAGCCCTGGGTGAAGTAGCGCTCGGTGCCGCTCTTGCCCTCGAAGTTCTTGTCGCGCACCGAGGTCCAGGCGGAGGTCACCCCGGAGCCGGTCTGGTCGGCGCCGATGGCGACGACCGTCACGATGAGCGAGTTGGAGTAGCCGCTGCCGCCTTTCAGGGAGAGCGACCAGGTGCACGAGGCGTTCTTGGAGGTGTGGTTGGGGCCGCTGACCCCCTTGACGCAGTCCGCGAGGGTGACGGCGGTTGCCTCCGGCACGGCGGCCTTCAACTGCTCCTCGGTGAGCAGGGTGTCGGCGCTGGGCCACTGCGACGTCGGCACGTTGGCGTTCGTCTTGTCGGTGAGGGTGAGTGACCACTGCTGACCGTCGACGACCTTGCGGTCCGAGGGCATCGTGCCCTTGACCAGGCCGTCCTGGGTCGGTGCGTCCGCGCTCCAGGCGGGGGGCAATTTCGTGCCGCTGCTGCCGGAACCCCCGCACCCGGCGAGCAGGCCGGCCGCGACAACCACGGAGGCCGCGACGGATGCCGCGCGTGCCATGCCCATGAAATGCACTCCCCTTGTCGTTCAGCTCACTCGTTCAGCTCACGGTGACGCCCATTATGACCCGAGCAAGCGTCAATGCGTTCCACCCCATGCCCGGGTGCGTCATTCGATCACCAGCAGCAGGTCGCCCCCCTCGACCAGTGCACCGTCGGGTATGACGAGCCGGGCCACCTGGCCGGCGCACGGCGTGGTGACGGCGGCCTCCAGCTTCATCGCCTCGATGGTGGCCACGACGCTGCCCTCGGGCAGCTGGTCACCCGGCGTCACGTGGAACGTGACGACGCCGCCGAACGGCGCGGTCACTCCACCGGCCACCTCCTTGTCGGAGCCGCCCGGAACGTGCGCCACGCCGAGCGGTTGCGGGACGACACGCAGCGACCGGACCATGACCCGACCCTACGGGGTGCCACCGGCGGCCACCGAGCGGACAAGAAACGCACCGAGCTTGCCGGGCCGCTTCGCTTGGCCCACCGTGGGTGGGGAAGATTTCTGGTGGTGGTGGCTGGCTGTTCGTGGGCTGTTGGCGGGACACTGGTGGAGTGTGTTGCGGTTAGACGCCGTTCCTCTCTAGCGCCATGGTGAGCCTGGCACCGAGCATGGTGGCGGAGGGCTCCACGGGAACCGTGGATTGTTGCTACGAGCACGCGTTACAGACTTCATTTCTTTCCTGCCCTCCCCGCAACACGCACCCGACCCCGGTCCTGGGGCCGGGCCGGCGGCGGTCTGAAGGAGGCCGTGATGGAAGTAGTACACGCCCGGTGTGCCGGGATCGATATCGCAAAAAAGGGCGCGAAAGTCTGTGTCCGGGTACAAGGCACTCGCCGCCGCAAGACCGGGTATGAGGTCACGGACTGGGGTTCGATGACTGATGACATCCTCGGGTTACGCCAGTACTTGATCGATCAGCAGGTGACCGGGGTGTTGATGGAATCGACCAGTGACTACTGGAAACCGTTCTACTACCTGCTCGAGGACGCCGGGTTCGAACTGATCTTGGCCAATGCCCGGCACGTGAAGAACATCCCCGGCCGCAAGAGCGACGTCAATGACGCGACCTGGCTGTCGGACTTGTGCGCACACCGGCTGGTGCGATCCAGCTTCGTGCCGCCGGCACCGATCCGGGCGTTGCGGATCTGACCCGTTCCCGGGAGGTGATCACCCACGAACGGACCCGCAAGATCGCCCGGCTGGAAAAGCAGTTGGAGGACGCCGGGATCAAACTGTCCTCGGTGGCCTCCAACCTGAGCGGGGTGTCCTGTCACGACATGCTGACCGCGATGGTCGCCGGGCAACGCGACCCGATCGCCCTGTCGGAGTTGGCCCGCGGCAGCATGCGCAACAAGCGCCCGGACCTGCAACGAGCCCTGACCGGCCGGTTCACTGAGCATCACGCGTTCTTGGTGCGGATGTCCCTGGAACGCATCGCCCAGGACGACGCAGCGATCGCCGCGTTGACCCAGCGGATCGAGGCACAGATCGAACCCTTTCGCTCCTTCCGGGACTTGATCTGCGCGATCCCGGGAATCAGTACCACCGTCGCGGACGTGATCATCGCCGAGACCGGCGCGGACATGAGCGTGTTTCCCACCGCCGGGCACCTGGCCGCGTGGGCCGGGGTCGCGCCCGGGCAAAACGAGTCCGCCGGACGCACGGGATCGACCACGGCCCGTCCCGGGGACTCCCACCTCAAAGGCGCCCTGGGCATCGCGGCCATGTCGGTTTCCCGCACCAGAAACACGCGCCTGGGCGCCCGGTATCACCGCATCGCTGCCCGCCGCGGCAAACTCAAAGCCATCGTCGCGATCGAACGCACCCTGCTGTCCATCGTTTGGGCCATGGGCCACACCGGCCGTTGTTGTCCTGTCGGCGATCAGCCGACGGCGACCGCCGCTTCCTCGTTGGCGAGCTCGGTGTGCTTGATGCCGAGCAGGCCGATCACCAGGAGGGTGGCGACGAGGATCATCCCTGCCGCGAACCAGAACGCCTGGGTCGACCCGAAGGTCTGTGCCTGCAGCGCCGCGTGGTGCGTCGCCTCGGCGATCTGGCCCTTGCTCGGCGGGTTGCCCGATGCCGTCGCCTTGGCCATCGCGGCCTGGCCGGCGGCGGCGAGCTCGGTGCCCTTCTGGGTGGCGTAGTGCGTGAACACCGTGGTCAGCGCGGCGATCCCGACAGCTCCTCCGATCTGCTGTGCGGTGTTGAGCGCTGAGGCGGCTGCGCCCGAGTCGTCCTTGTGGACGCCCGCGGTCGCGGTCAGGGTCAGCGGGATGAAGACGAAGCCCATCCCGAAGCCCATGACGACCACCCACGGCATCAGGTGCGAGGCGTAGCCGCTGTCGAGCGACAGCTGGGTGAAGCCCCACAGGCTGGCCGTCATGAGAAGGCCGCCGAAGCCGGCGAGCCACCGGGGGTCGACCCGGCCCGCCAGGTTGGAGGCGATACCGGCCGCCGCGACGATCCCGACGCTGAACGGCAGGAACGCGAATCCGGTCTTCACCGGCGAGTAGCCCAGCACCTGCTGGACGAACAGACCCAGGAAGAAGAACATCGCGAACATGGCGGCGCCGACCACGAGCATCGCGGTGAGCGACACCGCACGGGTCCGGTCGCCGAGGATGCGCAGCGGGAGCAACGGGTGCTTCACCCGGCTCTCGACGACCACGAAGAGCGCGACGACGACCAGCCCGCCGAGCAGCGGGAGGAGGGTCTCGGTGTCACCCCAGGATGCGCCCTGCTGGCCCGCGTGGGACAGCCCGTAGACGATGCCGAACAGGCCGACCGTGCCGGTCACCGCACCCCAGACATCCAGGGTGCCGTCACCGCCCTCGGACTCGATCAGGACGCGGGGCGCCAGCGCTGCGACCGCCAGGCCGAGCGGCACGTTGATGAAGAACGTCCAGCGCCAGTCCGCTTCGGTGAGCAGGCCGCCGAGGATCAGGCCGACGGCCGCACCGGCACCGGACATGGCGGCGTACACCGCCATGGCGCGGTTGCGCTCCTTCCCGGCGGGGAAGGTGGTGTTGATCAGCGCGAGGGCCGCCGGTGAGGCGAGCGCGGCGCCGGCACCCTGCAGGGCCCGGGCGGTGAGCAGCAGCCCGCCGGTCGGCGCGATGCCGCCGAGCAGCGATGCCAGCGCGAAGATCGTGACGCCCAGCACGAACATGCGGCGGCGGCCGAGGAGGTCACCGAGACGCCCGCCGAGCAGCAACAGGCTGCCGAAGGAGAGCGCGTATGCCGTGACGACCCACTGGACGCTGGACTGGCTGAAATTCAATGCGGTGAGGATGTGTGGTGTCGCGATGTTCACGATCGTGCCGTCGAGCACGATCATCAACTGCGCCATGGCGATCACGATGAGCGCCACGGTCAGATTGGTCCGCTTCGGGGCGGACTTCTCCTCGGACACCACGTCGACGATTGAGGTCATCGAGGGTTCCTTCCTTGATCGGTGCCGATGGTCAAAAGGCACAGGAGTATTCGTCCGGCGGCCCGCGGTTGCGGACCCCGGTGAGTGGGAGTGTGCGATCAACCGGCCGCCGAGCGGCGGTCGTGGTGGCTGTCACAGATATGTCGAGCGGACTCGCTCGATTTCGACAAACAGAAGCAAAGCGGGTCTTGCGGACTACCTCTGTCCGCTGCCGGAGACGCTGGCCCGACAGGCGGGCAGCATGACCTGGTCGATGACCCTGGTGATGAACGGTTCGTCCGGGCACGCGCCGGTCGTCAGCACCCGGTAGGTGATGGCGGACGGCACGATCGCCGCGAGTTGGTCGACGTCCGCGTCGGGGCCGACCTCCCCCCGCTGCTGGGCGCGCAGCACGACTTTCCGCAGCTCCTCCATCCGTGGCTTGACGAAGCGCTCGGCGAAGATCGCGGTGAGCTCCGGGTCGCGGTGGATGGCGGACACGACCGAGCCGAAGACGAGCATCGAGCGGTCGTTGTAGTCGGGGTCGTCGCAGTAGTGGATGGTCAGGTCGCCGGCCAGGCTGCCGGTGTCCGGGAACTCGTGCCCCCCGGGCGCGCCCTGCGCCTTCAGGTGCTCCAGAGCACTCACCACCAGGTCGGCCTTGGTCGGCCACTTCCGGTAGAGGGTCGCCTTGCTGGCGCGCACCTTCGCCGCCACTGCGTCGAACGTCATCCGGTCGTAGCCGACCTCGATGAGCGTGTCGATCACGCCGTTCAGGATCTCTGCCTCGCGGTCACCTTCGACACGTGGCTTGCTGACGGCCTCGGTGGACGCTGAGGCGTTCATGACATTCCTTTCCGATGCTCACTCTCGGGACCAGTCTGCCCGATCCCGATAGAACGAAACTGTTTCGTTCTATTCAAAGGTAGACCCGTCCGTCGGCCGATGCAAACCTGTTTTTCCCGTGACGTCCGTCGCACGACCTCCGTTCTCGGGCTGGGCGCATGCCGCAATGTTCGAAGGAGTAGGTTTCTGGGCGCGACCTGTAGGGCTATACCGGAGGTGACAGTGGCGCGGGCACACGGTGAGATCGTGGGCTGGGACCGGCATCGGGCAGCGGTCGACGATCTACAGCGCCAATTGGCGGCCATGCCGCCCGGTGCACCGGTTCGGCTGGCGAAGCGCACGTCCAACCTCTTCCGGCCGCGGGAGGCCAACCCTGTTCCCGGGCTCGACGTCTCCCGGCTCCACGGTGTGATCGAGGTCGATCCGCGCGCCGGAACCGCCGATGTGCAGGGTATGACGACCTACGAGGACCTGGTCGACGCGACGTTGCGCTACGGGCTGATGCCGTATGTCGTGCCGCAGTTGCGCACCATCACGCTCGGCGGCGCGGTGACCGGTCTCGGGATCGAGTCGTCGTCGTTCCGCAACGGTCTCCCGCACGAGTCGCTCATCGAGATGGACGTGCTGACCGGCGCCGGCGAGATCGTCACCGCGCGCGACGACAACGAGCACGCAGAGCTGTTCCGTACCTTCCCCAATTCCTATGGTTCACTGGGCTATTCGGTACGGCTGAAGATCAAGTTGGAACGCGTCGCGCCATACGTCCACCTCCGGCACGTTCGCTTCGGGACGCTGCGTGAGCTGATCGACACGCTGCGCCAGGTGCTCCAGGAGCGTTCCCATGCCGGCGAGGACGTCGACTTCGTCGACGGTGTCGTCTTCTCCCGCGACGAGAGCTACCTCGTGCTCGGCAGCTGGTCGAGCACCGCGCCGTACACCTCCGACTACACCGGGCAGGAGATCTACTACCGCTCCATCCGGCAGCGCACCGAGGACTACCTGACGACGCTGGACTACATCTGGCGCTGGGACACCGACTGGTTCTGGTGCAACAGGGCGTTCGGGCTGCAGCGGCCGGCGATCCGCCGGCTGGTGCCGCGGCGCTACCTGCGCAGCGATGTCTACGGCAAGGTCATCCGCTGGGAGAACAAGCACGGCTACTTCGCCGCGCTGGACGCCAAGCGCGGCAAGCTGCCGCGTGAGCGCGTCGTGCAGGACGTGGAGATCTCCGTCGACCGCACCGAGGAGTTCCTCGACTGGTTCCTCGACAACGTGCCGATCGAGCCGATCTGGTTGTGCCCGTTGGCTGTTCGCGATCACGACCACGGCGATCAACCGTGGCCGCTCTACCCACTGAAACGCGGGGAGAACTACGTCAACGTCGGATTCTGGTCGACCGTGGAGATCATCCCGGGACGCCAGGACGGGGACGTCAACAAGGACATCGAGCGAGTGGTGCACGAGTTGGACGGGCACAAATCGCTCTACAGCGACGCCTACTACGACGAGGAGACCTTCTGGTCCCTCTACGGTGGCGAGACGCTGGCGAAGGTGAAGCAGAAGTACGACCCGGACGGGCGGTTGCCCGATCTCTACACGAAGGCGGTGAAGCGGCGATGACTTTGAGCATCGGCGAGATTTCCGACCGGATCTTCGGCACCGATGTGCCTTTCGCGGTCAAGGCGTATGACGGCTCGACGGGTGGCAACCCGGACGCTGTCGTCACCATCGACATCTCGAACGAGCGCGCGCTGCGGTACCTGGTGACCGCGCCCGGTGAGCTGGGGCTGGCGCGCGCCTACATCATGGGCGACCTGGACGTCGAGGGCATCGATCCCGGCGACCCCTACGACTTCCTCGGCCTCTTCCTGGACGGCTTCGGGCCGAAACGGCCTCCGACGGGCGAGCTCGTGGACATCGCGAAGTCGCTGGGGCTGAAGAGTTTCCGGGTCCCTGAACTGCCTGCGCAGGAGGTGGTGCCGCAGTGGCGGCGCACCGTCGAGGGGCTGCGCGGCCTGCGGCATTCTCGTCGCCGCGACGCCGAGGCGATCCATCACCACTACGACGTGAGCAACGACTTCTACGAGTTGGTGCTCGGACCGTCGATGGCCTACACGTGCGCCTGCTACCCGACGGCCGACTCCACGCTGGAGCAGGCGCAGGAGCACAAGTTCGACCTGGTCTGCAAGAAGCTCGACCTCAAGCCGGGCATGCGGCTGCTGGACATCGGCTGCGGCTGGGGCGGCATGGTCAAGCACGCTGTCGAGAACTACGGCGTCACTGCGCTCGGCGTCACGCTGTCCGCCGAGCAGGCCTCGTGGGCGCAGCACAACCTCAAGAAGCACGGGCTGGACGACCGCGCCGAGGTGCGCCACGGTGACTACCGCGACATCACCGAGACCGACTTCGACGCGGTCAGTTCGATCGGCCTCACCGAGCACATCGGTGTCAAGAACTACCCGAGCTACTTCAAGTTCAACTACGACAAGCTCAAGGTCGGCGGCCGGATGCTCAACCACAGCATCACCCGGCCCGACAACAAGGCTCCGGCGCTCACCCGTGGCGGCTTCATCAACCGGTACGTCTTCCCGGACGGCGAGATCACCGGCGTCGGCACGATCATCTCCCGGATGCAGGACCAGGGTTTCGAGATCCGGCACAGCGAGGACCTGCGCGAGCACTACGCCCGGACCACCCGAGCCTGGTGCAAGAACCTCTCCGCACACTGGGACGAGTGTGTGCGGGACGCGGGCCAGCAGGTGTCCCGCATCTGGGGCCTGTACCTCGCCGGGTCGTCGATCGGCTTCGAGCGCAACCACATCCAGTTGCACCAGGTGCTCGGCGAGAAGGTCGAGCCGAACGGCACGGGCTCCTACCCGCTGCGCCCAGACTTCGGCGTGTAGAAAGGCTCAGCGCTGCTGCGCCGCTTCCCAGCGGCGGTGCATGCCCGCCGACGGGATCAGGTGGAACGCCATCGAAGCGACCGCGAACGGCCAGGCCACGAAGTAGGGCAACGCCGATCCTGCGATGAAGCCGATCGCCAGGTTGATGAAGACCGGAGTCTCGGTCATCGCCAGGCGCCGGAAGAAGGCGGCGGTGAACTCGTCCGGGGTGCCCGGTCGCCGGGCGGCGGCGGGCGCGGAGCGATATCCGAGGTTCAGCGCGAGCACAAATCCTGCGACGACCACCAGCACCGCGAGGACGAAGTACAGCGCGTTCGTGGAGGGTGTGCCCTCGGCGACGTCCAGGAGCACGCCGAAGACGACCGTCATGGTGAGGAACGCCAGCGCCATGATGCGCAGCGAGCGATCCTGCGCGGCGGTGGGGGAGGCGGGGCTGCCGGTCGGCTGTTCGGGATAGCTCATGGTGCGAAGGCTACGGGAATCGGTTCGCGTCGCCGAACGTTTGACCGTATGCTTCAGCGCACAACTGAACAGTGATGATGGATCGGTTGCAACACCCACGGGGGTGATCGGTTTCGACGCTGATCGCCGTCGCAGGGGAAGCGGGCCGAGGATGCACGGTTATCTCGCTAACGCTCCGTGCAAAACCAATAGGTGCCAACTCAAAGCGCACCGACTTCGCCCTCGCCGCCTGAGCGAGCCTCGAAGTCCGTCAGCCTGAGCTAGTTCTCGACTCAGTGTCTGGCGTCAGCTAGGGAACTCGCTGCGTCGTCACGCCGAGGGGCGACGCGGGACTCCTACTCGGCTGGGCCTGTCAGGGAACGTGTGCGTGCGAGCCCTGGGGCCGAGAAAGGCCATAGCGCACTGCGCCCGGAGAAGCCTTGCCTCGCCGCCAGCGGACGCGGGTTCGATTCCCGCCACCTCCACGCGTGATCCATCATCCGACGACAGCGCCGCAGCACGGACTCCCTGCTGCGGCGCTGTCATGCGTCCGGGCGACCACGCAGCGGCGGCAGACAGGGCTGCCGGGCCATGTCCGGCCGGCACAGGGCCAGCACCATGGCGTCCGTGAGCTGTTCCTCGATGCGGTCGTAGTCCCAGCCGAGGTCGGCGACGTAGCGCTCGATGGTGTCGGGGGAGGTGCTGACGGTCAGCAGCCCGGCGGCGGTGTCCCGGCTCACCTCCGGTCGCAGCGCGCCGGCCTCGTCCAGGCGGCGCGCGAGCAACTGCTGGGGACCGGCATGGCTCGCACGTCCGGCTGCCACGGCGGGCAGCAGCGCGGCATCGACACTGGCGGCTTCGAGCAACACCCGGATGAAGTCGCCGATGCGCTCGTGCAGCACGCACACGAGGTGTACCGACGCCCGCAGCATGTCCTGCGGCGTGCGCGCCGCCGCCACGTCGCGGGCCATCTCCTGCGCACCGGACTCCTGGTTGGTGTAGTCGATGAGGGCCTGCGCGATGCCCGCCTTGGAGGTGAACCCGTTGTAGACCGTCGGCGCCGAGACACCCGCGGCATCGGCGATCTGCTTGACGGTCGTCGCGGCATACCCCGTGTCGGCGAACAGCCGGCGTGCGGCGGCCAGCACCGCCTGCCGGGTGTCGGCGGCCTGCCGGGCGCGCAGCGGTGACGAATAGGTCCTTGCCGAAGACATCGTTTTAGTCTACCTTGTTTGATTAGAGTGATAATAAAGTGAATTAGGGAAGGTAGATCTGCCATGACGCATTCGACTCGGCAGCCAGCGCTTCCGACGGCCTCCGGCCAGCCGGCGACCGACCCGCTGACACCTCCCGGCTTCCCCGGCCGTGTCCCCACCGGCGTCTGCATGGTGGTCGCGCCGCCGCTCCTCGCGTTGCTCTGCATGCTCGGCACCGGCATCTACCACTTCAGGGGTCATGACTTCCTCGCCGCGATGGCCACCCACGCGACCCGCACCGAGGTCTTCCTCAACCTCGTCCCCATGGGCGTGTTCGCGCTCATGCTGGCCGTCCTGGGACTCGCGGCGATGGCCGCGCGCCGATCCCCGCGCCTGGCAGCACTGGGCGGCATCGCCGCGCTGCTCGGCCTGTGTGGGCCGATCTTCTTCATCGCCATCGAATTCGCCGGTTACCAGTTGTCCTCGTCCGACCGGCTCGCGGACGGCGCGTACATGTATGACCAGGCCAACATGGTGCCACGCATCTCACTCAACGTGAGCGGTCCGGCGATCATCCTCGGTTTCATCGCGCTCGCCGTCGCCGCCCATGGCGCCGGGTTGTTCGGTAAGCCGCAGGCCATCTGCTTCGCCCTGACCGCACTGCTGCCGGTCGGGTTCATCGCAGCCGTGCTGCCGGTCAGCGCGGTCGGCTTCGCGGCGTGCGCGGTCGCACTGGTCCCGCTCGGCCGGTCCCTGTTGCGCCGGACGCCGGGCGACGGCTGAGGGGGACCGCCCAGTCCGTGGGAGAGACGCCCACGATGCGGGCGGCGCCTCTACGATGACCGCAAAGGAGCCTCCCGACCGAGAGGACACCCATGCGGATTGGGATTGTCAAGGAAGCTGTGCCGGGGGAGACCCGGGTTGCGGCGACGCCGAGCACTGTGGGCGCGTTGTTGCAGTTGGGGTATGAGGTGGTGGTGGAGCCGGGCGCGGGTGCGCGTGCTGGTTTCGCCGATGAGGCGTATGCCGGGGCGGGTGCCGGACTGGGGGATCCGTTGGATGCCGAGGTCGTGCTGGGTGTGAATGCGTTGTCCACGGACCAGTTGGACCGGGTGAGGCCGGGCGCGACGGTGGTGGGGATCCTGGCGCCGCGGACCAGCCCGGAGTTGGTGGAGGATCTGGTGGGGCGGCCGTTCACCGTGTTGGCGTTGGATGCGGCGCCGCGGATCAGCCGGGCGCAGTCGTTGGACGTGTTGTCGTCGATGGCGAACATTGCCGGGTATCGGGCGGTGGTGGAGGCGGCGCATGCGTTCGGGCGGTTTTTCACCGGGCAGGTGACGGCGGCGGGGAAGGTGCCACCGGCGAGGGTGTTGGTGTGTGGTGCGGGGGTCGCGGGGTTGGCGGCGATCGGCACGGCGGGGTCGTTGGGTGCGGTGGTGCGGGCCACGGACCCGCGCCCGGAGGTGGCCGATCAGGTCGCGTCGCTGGGTGGGGAGTACTTGTCGATCCAGGACGAGGACGCGCAGGTGTCGGCGACGGGGTACGCCAAGGAGATGGGCGAGGACTACAAGGCCCGGGAGGCGGCGTTGTATGCCGCCCAGTGCGCGGAGGTGGACATCATCATCACCACGGCGTTGATCCCGGGGCGCCCGGCGCCGCGGTTGATCACCGCGGAGATGGTGGCGTCGATGCGTGCGGGCAGTGTGATCGTGGATATGGCGGCCGGGTCCGGTGGGAACGTGGAGGGCTCGGTGGCCGGTGAGGTGGTGACCACCGATGGTGGGGTGGTGATCATCGGGTACACGGATTTGGCGGGCCGGTTGCCGGCGCAGGCGTCGCAGTTGTACGGCACGAACCTGGTCAATCTGCTCAAGCTGCTGACGCCGGGTAAGGACGGGCAGCTGGTTTTGGATGAGGACGATGTGGTGCAGCGGTCCATCCTGGTGACCCGGGACGGGCAGGTGCGGTGGCCGCCACCACCGGTGCAGGTATCGGCCGCACCCACCCCCGCGGCCGCAGCGGCGGCACCGGTGGTGAAGGCGGAGAAGGTCCCGGTGACACCGGGTCGCCGGTTGGGGTTGGTGTTGGGTGCGGCGGTGGTGTTGTTCGTGTTGTTGGCGATCTCGCCGGCGGCGTTGACGACGCATTTGACGGTGTTCTTGTTGGCGATCGTGATCGGGTATTACGTGATCCGGAATGTGCATCACGCGTTGCACACCCCGTTGATGTCGGTGACGAACGCGATCTCGGGGATCATCGTGGTGGGTGCGTTGTTGCAGATCGGGCAGCACAACGGCGGGGTCACGGTGGTGGCGTTCGTGGCGATCCTGGTCGCGTCCATCAATGTGTTCGGTGGTTTCGCGGTGACCCGCCGCATGCTGTCGATGTTCGCACGGTCATAGGCGGGGGAACACGATCATGATCACTGTTGCTTCTGCGGCGTCCGCGGCGTACATCGTGGGCGCGTTGTTGTTCATCCTGGCCCTGGACGGCCTGTCGCACCATGAGACGTCGAAGGTGGGTAACTCCTTCGGTATTGCGGGGATGGTGTTGGCGTTGGCGGCGACCATCGCGTTGGCGGCCGACCGGCACATCCAGGGCAGTGGGGTGGCGTTGTTGGTGGTGGCGATGGTCATCGGTGCCGCGATCGGGTTGTGGCGGGCCCGGGTGGTGGAGATGACCGGGATGCCGGAGTTGATCGCGATGCTGCACTCGTTCGTGGGGTTGGCGGCGGTGCTGGTCGGCTGGAACGGGTACCTGCAGGTCGAACGCGACCCCCGCGGTGTCGAGGCGGTCCACCTGGACGGGTTGAGCACGTTGGGGATCCATCATGCCGAGGTGTTCATCGGGGTGTTCGTGGGTGCGGTGACCTTCACCGGGTCGATCATCGCGTTCTTGAAGTTGTCGGCGCGGATGAAGTCCACGCCGTTGATGTTGCCGGGTAAGAACTACTTGAACCTGGGCGCGCTGGTGGTGTTCGTGGCGTTGACGGTGTGGTTCTGTGTCGACCCGCAACTGTGGCTGCTGGCCGTGGTCACGATCCTGGCCCTGGCACTCGGGTTGCATTTGGTGGCCTCGATCGGTGGCGGGGACATGCCGGTGGTGGTGTCGATGTTGAACAGTTATTCGGGGTGGGCGGCGGCCGCGTCCGGGTTCTTGCTGGAGAACGATTTGTTGATCGTGACCGGTGCCCTGGTGGGGTCTTCGGGTGCGTTCTTGTCCTACATCATGTGTCAGGCGATGAACCGGTCGTTCCTGTCGGTGATCGCGGGCGGGTTCGGTATCGAGGCCGGCCCGGCGGCCGATCAGGATTTGGGGTCGCACCGGGAGACCACGGTGGACGAGGTCGCCGAGTTGCTGTCGGCGGCCAGCAGTGTGGTGATTGCGCCGGGGTATGGGATGGCGGTCGCGCAGGCCCAGTACGGGGTGGCGGACCTGACCAGGGCGTTGCGGGACAAGGGTAAGGACGTGCGGTTCGCGATCCACCCGGTCGCCGGGCGCCTGCCGGGGCACATGAACGTGTTGTTGGCGGAGGCGAAGGTGCCCTACGACATCGTGTTGGAGATGGATGAGATCAATGATGATTTCTCCGGCACGGATGTGGTGTTGGTGATCGGTGCGAACGACACGGTCAACCCGGCCGCCGCGGAGGACCCGGGGTCCCCGATCGCGGGCATGCCCGTCCTACGCGTGTGGGAAGCAGCCGACGTGATCGTCCTGAAACGCTCCATGGCCTCCGGGTACGCCGGCGTCCCCAACCCCCTGTTCTACCGCGACAACACCGGCATGCTCTTCGGCGACGCCAAAGACCAAGTCACGGCCGTCACCAACGGCATTCGGTAACGGCGGCGTCCCACTGGGCAACCCCAGTGGCGCCGCGCGGCATACAAGGGCTTGAATGTGCACCATGACTGCGCTGCCTTCCGTGTCCAATTCGATCACCGTCCGAGTCGACCTGCCGGGGCGGACCACCGCCGTCAGTGAGCTGAGTGGCGCGGTCGAGCGCAACGGCGGCCTCGTCACGGCCCTTGACATCAACCACTCCGACAACAACCGGATGACGATCGACGTCACCGCGGCGGCCCGCGACGCCGACCACGCCGCGGAGCTGGTCACCGCCATGCGCGCGGTCGACGGTGTCGAGATCCGCAAGGTCAGCGATCGCACCTTCCTCGCGCACCTGGGCGGCAAGCTGAAGATCGAGTCGAAGGTGCCGATCCGCAACCGTGACGACCTGTCGATGGTCTACACGCCGGGCGTCGCACGGGTCTGCCTCGACATCGCCGAGAACCCTGATGACGCAAGGCGTTTGACGATCAAGCGCAACACCGTCGCCGTCGTCACCGACGGCACTGCCGTGCTCGGCCTCGGCGACATCGGCCCGCTGGCCGCGCTGCCGGTGATGGAGGGCAAGGCGGCTCTGTTCAAGCGGTTCGCCGACATCGACGCCTTCCCGCTGTGCCTGGACACCAAGGACACCGAGGAGATCATCCGCACGGTCAAGGCCGTGGCCCCGGAGTTCGCCGGCATCAACCTGGAGGACATCTCGGCGCCGCGCTGCTTCGAGATCGAGCGGCGGTTGCGGGACGAACTCGACATCCCGGTCTTCCACGACGACCAGCACGGCACCGCCATCGTGGTGCTCGCAGCGCTGCGCAACGCGCTGCGGGTCGTCGGCAAGGAACCGGCCGAGGTGCGCATCGTGCAGTCCGGAGCCGGCGCGGCCGGCACCGCGATCGCGTTGCTGCTGATGGCTGCCGGCGCGACGAACATCGTGCTGGCCGACATCAACGGCATCGTCGAGCCGAACCGCCCGGACATCAAGGCGGCGCCCGACAGCGACCTGGCCAAGCTGGCGGCGGCGACCAACCCCGAGCGCCTGACGGGCACGCTCAAGGACGCGGTGCGTGGGGCCGACGTCTTCATCGGGGTCTCCGCGCCCAACCTGCTGACGGGTGACGACATCGCCGGTATGGCGGACGACGCGATCGTCTTCGCGCTGGCCAACCCGGACCCGGAGGTGGACCCGACGGCGGCAGCGCAGCACGCCACCGTGGTCGCCACCGGGCGTAGCGATTTCGCCAACCAGATCAACAACGTGCTGGTCTTCCCGGGCGTCTTCCGCGGTCTGCTCGACGCCGCCGCGACGCGGGTGACCTTCGACGTGATGCTGGCCGCGGCATACGCGCTGGCAGACGTGGTGAAGCCGGAGGAGCTGAACCCGGCATACATCGTGCCGAGTGTGTTCCAGCCCGACGTCTCCAAGGTGGTCGCCCACGCGGTCGCCGAGGCGGTGCGCGCCGACGAGGCGGACCAGAAGGCCTAGGGTCGGCGACCGGCGGCCTTCAGCCGGGCCGCGACGGCCCGCCGGGCGACCGGGCCGAGTGAGTCGATCGCGTCGGCGAGCACGGCGAGCTGCGACAGCGTCTCGAGGGCCGTCGCCCCGCCGGCCGGGTCGATCCCGTCATACAGCTCGAGGCCGATGAAGCTCGCGCAGACCGTGCGGGCCAGGCCGCGTGCGTCGGCGAAACCGGCGAGCACACTGGTCCGCAGCACGCGCTCGACGACCGTCTCGATCTCGCCGATCCAGCGGTCCATGCCGTAACGCGCAGCGGCCACGAGCGCCGGATCGTGCTGGCCGCCCGCCATCAGTTGCGCCATGAGGGCGACGTTCCCGGATGCCTGCTCCGCCTCGTGCAACTCCCGCCCGACGCCCAGCAGCGCGGCCAGCGACTCGACCTCGGAGAAGGCCGCGCGGTAGTGGTCGGCACTGGCGTCCACGGCATGCCGCGCCGCCGCGTCGAGGAGGCCCGCGAGCGTGCCGAAGTGGTAGAAGACCAGCGCCTGGTTGACCTCGGCACGGCCGGCCACGACCCGCGCCGAGACGCCGGTGATGCCGTCGGTGCGCAACACGTCGATCGTTGCGTCGAGCAGCTTGGTCCTGGTGTCCGCCATGGTGCGTCCCACCCTAAGTGGTGAGCACAACTGCGGACTCACAAGTACTTCCCGCCGATGTCCGGCCGCCGGTGTATGCGGACGCCGACCACGACGAAGAGCGCGACCGCAGTGGCCAGACAGGCGGCGGTGACCCCGGCGTAGGGCAGGAAGCGCAGTGGAACCAGGTGTGATGTCCGACCGTCAGGGGAGAAATCGCGTGCCGCCCAGGTGATGCCGATGTAGAGCGACCAGACGGCCGGCCCGAGCAACACGCCGACCATCGTGAACTCACGCGCCGGCTTGCGGAACGTGAGCGCGAACGCGCACCACACGAAGACGACGGCGACCGGCAGCACGAAGATGCCGATCGTGAACACGGTCAAGAAGGCCAGCAGCCCGACGGTGGAGGTCAGCCCCCAGAGGAGAAAGGCTGCCGACTCGGCGATCCAGCGGTCCCGGTACATCACGCGCCTCCCTTTGCTGTTTGAGCGATCGCTCAAATACGACTATATACCCACTTTGAGCGATCGCTCAAGACGCTGGTGCGACGAAGGTCACCCGCCGCGGGCGCCGTCTCGTTTTGGTCCCCGGTGGTGCGATCCGATACCTTTGGTGGGTTATTACGCGATCTTGCGTTCATTGCTGATTTTCCTTTTGTGAGCGCCGAGATCTTTCCGGCGCGAGGGACCCCCGAGCAGCGCGACACCCGTTTCGACACGGGCGATGCCGCCTGCCTTTCCCCGCGAGGTGCCTCAGCAGCACCAGAGATGACACGAAGGAATGACGCATGCCCAAGGACGGCAAGAAGGCGCGCTGGACGCGCGCCCAGAAACTCGAGGCCAAGCGATCCGGTGCGCGCACCCAGCGCGACGAGACGGGCCGCGGCCCACGGCGCGACCGCGCCGCGAACCCGCGCAGTGACCGGCGTGACGGCGGGCGCGGCGGCGAACGCCGCTACGACGACCGGAGGGGCGATCGTCGGTATGACGACCGCCCGGACCGGGGTCAGGACGCTCGCCGGGGTGACCGCCGGTACGGCGACGACGACCGCCGCAACGAGCGGAGCTTCGGCGAGCGGCGTGGCGGCGAACGCCGGTACGACAACGACGGTCGTGGTGACCGCCGGTATGACGACCGCCGGGGTGAGCGCCGCTACGGCGACCGCGGCCCGCGGCGCGACACCGACGACAACGGACGTGGCCGCCGCGACTTCGGCCGTGGCGACCGGCGCGACGACCGGCGCGATGGCTTCCGGCGCGACGACCGGCGGGACGACCGGCGGGACGGCGACGACCGCCGCAGCAGCTTCCGGGACGACCGGCGGGGCGAGCGGTTCGACCGTGGCGGGGACCGTCCCGCCCGGCGCAGCAGCTACCGGGACGACCGGCGCCCGTCATACCGTGACGACCGCCGGGAGCGCCCGGCCCGCCGTGACTTCGACCGCCCCCGCCGGGACGACCGTGAGCCCGCGACTGCCGTGACAGCGACCCGCGAGCAGGGTCCCGTCGAGCCGATCTCGTTGGAGGGCAACGGTTTCGCCGCACTGGGTCTGCCCGAGGTCCTGGTCGAGCGCCTGGCGCGCGACGGCATCACGGCGCCGTTCCCGATCCAGGAGGCGACGATCCCCGACGCGCTGGAGGGCCGTGACGTGCTCGGGCGCGGGCGCACCGGCTCCGGCAAGACGCTGTCGTTCGGGCTGCCGCTGCTGACGCGTCTGGCCAAGGGCGGAAAGGCCCGTTCGGGTCAGCCGCGCGCGGTCGTGCTGGTGCCGACGCGGGAGCTGGCGATGCAGGTCAGCGACGCATTGCAGCCGCTGGTGCACGTCATCGGCCTGCGCCACAAGCTGGTCGCCGGAGGTATGCCGTACGAGCCGCAACTGTCCGCGCTGGAGCGCGGGGTCGACGTGCTCATCGCGACCCCCGGCCGGCTGATCGACCTGATGGAGCGCGGTGCCGCCGACCTGTCCCGCGTGGAGATCGCGGTGCTCGACGAGGCCGACCACATGGCCGAGATGGGCTTCCTGGAGGCGATCGAGCAGATCCTCGACCAGGTCCCGACCGACGGGCAGCGGTTGCTGTTCTCCGCGACCCTGGACCGGGGGATCGACACCGTCGTCGAGCGCTACCTCACCGATCCGGTGGAGCATGCGACCGACGACGGCACTGCGTCGATCAGCACGATGGACCACCACGCGCTGCTCATCGAGCCACGCCACAAGAAGACCGTGACCGCGGAGGTCGCCAACCGGTCGGGCCGGACCGTCGTGTTCGTGCGCACCAAGCTGGGCGCCGACCGTGTCGCCGGTGAGCTGCGCGACCAGGGCGTGCTCGCCGCGTCGCTGCACGGCGGCCTGAGCCAGGGGCAGCGCAACAAGGTGCTGGCGGCGTTCAAGAACGGCGTCGTCCCGGTCCTGGTCGCCACGGACGTGGCGGCGCGCGGCATACACGTCGACGACGTCGGTGTGGTGCTGCAGGTCGACCCGCCGGCCGACCACAAGGACTACCTGCACCGGGCGGGACGCACCGCCCGGGCCGGTGAGAAGGGCACGGTCGTCACGCTGGCGCTGCCGCACCAGCGACGCACGATGCAGCGTCTGCTGGACGAGGCGGGCGTGGACACCACGCTGCAGAATGCTCGTCCGGGCGACGACGTCATCCGCGCCGCCGGCGGCAGCCGTCCGGACGGTGCACCCATCTCCGAGCAGGACCTGCAGCGGCTGATCAGCCCGCCGCGAGCGAACCGCGGCGGCCGGTCGTACGGCGATCGCGGTGGACGGCAGGGCGGCCGAGGACGCTACGGCGACCGTGGCCGGCGTGAGGGTGGCTACCGCGGCGGTCGGGACCGCTTCAGCAGGGGTCACTCCGCCCGCTGAACGATCCTTCGGGCACGAGGTCGGGTCGGTCACCCATAATGGCGTGGTGACCGACCTGACCGGACGACTCCTCGTCGCAGTGCCTCGGATCGACGCCGAGGTCCCGGAAGGCGACGTCTTCGACCGTAGTGTCGTCCTGCTGCTGCACCACGACGAGGAGGGCGCGCACGGGCTGATCCTGAACCGGCCGCTCAACGCCGAGGTCGACTCGGTGCTGCCCGGCTGGCAGGAGCACGTCACGACGCCCGACTGTGTTTTCCAGGGCGGGCCGGTCTCGCTCGATACGGCACTCGCGCTCGCGTCGTCGACAGGGGACGAGGACGAGTCACTCGGCATACGAAGCCTTTTCGGGGAGATGTGCCTCGTCGACCTGGACGCCCCGCCGCCCATCGTGGCGCCGGTAGTCACGGCGTTGCGGATCTACGCGGGGTATGCCGGTTGGGCCGCCGGACAGCTCGAAGGCGAGATCGAGGCGGGGATGTGGTTCGTCGTGGACGCGCTGACGACGGACGCGTTCAGCGGCGATCCGGGCGAGCTGTGGGCGCGGGTCCTGCGGCGGCAGCGCAACCCCATGGCGTTCGTCGCCAGCTTCCCGGCCGATCCCGACCTCAACTGACGAAACTACAATGGGGCGACATGAGCACTCTTGACGAACCGGACCGGTTGTCCTCCCCGGAGAGCGCGCCGAGCACTCCGCGCACCACGACGGCGACCCTGGAGCGCACCGACGCCCAGGAGCAACTGCAGGAGCCGGGAGATCACGAGCGCTTCGCGCACTACGTGCGCAAGGAGAAGATCATGGAGAGCGCGCTGTCCGGCGAGCCGGTCACCGCACTCTGCGGCAAGGTGTGGGTGCCCGGGCGTGACCCGCAGAAGTTCCCGGTCTGCCCCACCTGCAAGGAGATCTACGACGGATTGCGCGCGCCGCAGGACGGCGGCGACGACAAGTAGCTCACCGGTCGGCACTCCATCACCGACAGGCCCAGAAAACCACTGACAGGCTCAGTAATTCGCGTGTTTCGGCGCCGAATGACTGGGCCTGTCGGTCGTTGGTGAGCCTCTCGGTGGTGGGGTGCGGGAAGGTGTGCCCCCGGTCCGGGGAGTGTCCGACGTGGAGGTTAGCCTTGTCGGCCTATGAGCACCTCCGCCGCTTCGCACCTGTCACCGGCGTTTCCCGGGAAGGCGGCGTGGGGGACCGCGGGCAAGCTGCGGGCGTGGCAGGCCGCGGCCATGGACCGGTACTTCGCCGACCAGCCGCGGGACTTCCTGGCGGTGGCGACACCCGGCGCCGGTAAGACCACCTACGCGTTGCGCCTCGCGACGGAGCTGATGCAGCGGGGGATCGTCGAGCAGATCACCATCGTCGCGCCGACCGAGCACCTGAAGACGCAATGGGCGGATGCCGCGGCACGGGTGGGGATCCACATCGATCCGCGGTTCACCAACGCCCAGCAGCAGCACGCTGCCGATTTCGACGGCGTCGCCGTCACCTATGCCGGGGTGGCGAGCAGGCCCGCGTTGCACCGGATCCGCACCGAGCGCAAGAAGACCCTGATCATCCTCGACGAGGTGCACCACGGCGGCGACACCAAGTCCTGGGGCGATGCGATCCGCGAGGCGTTCGAGCCCGCCACACGACGAATCTGCTTGACCGGCACGCCGTTTCGTTCCGACACCGCCCCGATCCCGTTCGTGCGTTACGAGGAGGGGCCGGACGGGATCCGCCGCTCGGCCAGCGACTTCACCTACGGCTACGCCGATGCGTTGCGCGACGGGGTGGTGCGACCCGTGCTCTTCATGGCGTATGGCGGAGCGATGCGCTGGCGCACGTCCGCCGGTGACGAGATCTCCGCGCGGCTCGGGGAGCCGCTGACCAAGGACGCGACGGCTGCGGCCTGGCGGACAGCGCTGGATCCGACGGGTGCCTGGATCCCGGCGGTGTTGCGTGCGGCCGACAAGCGGCTGACCGAAGTACGACGTCACGTGCCGGATGCAGGCGGTCTGGTGATCGCATCCAATCAGACTGCGGCGCGTGCCTACGCGCGGATCCTGCACGAAACCACGGGAGTTCGCCCGACGGTGGTGTTGTCCGACGACTCGGGAGCATCCTCGCGGATCGAGGAGTTCGCCGACTCCGAGGACCGGTGGATGGTCGCGGTCCGCATGGTGTCCGAGGGTGTCGACGTGCCACGGCTGGCCGTCGGTGTTTTCGCGACGTCGACCTCGACCCCGCTCTACTTCGCGCAGGCCGTGGGCCGGTTCGTGCGCGCCCGGAGGCGCGGCGAGACCGCGACGGTCTTCCTGCCCACCGTGCCGATCATCCTGGAGCTGGCAGCCAGCATGGAGAAGGAGCGCAATCATGCGCTCGATCGCCCTGACACTGCTGAGGATTCGATCTGGTCCGAGGAGGAGGGGCTGCTCGAGGAGGCCAACCGCGAGGAGAAGGCCTCCGGTGAGCTGGAGGGCAAGTTCGAGGCGCTGGAGTCCGAGGCGGAGTTCGACCACGTGCTCTTCGACGCCCAGCAGTTCGGCCTGGGCGCCGTCGTCGGCAGCGACGAGGAGGAGGAATACCTCGGGTTGCCAGGGCTCTTGGAGCCGGAGCAGGTCACCAGTCTGTTGCGTCAGCGACAGGACAAGCAGCTGCGCACCGGGCGCAGACGGCCCAAGGACGACCAGCCGGTTGCGGCACACCGCGCGCTGGCCGCACAGCGCAAGGAACTGAACTCGCTGGTGGCGGCATACTCCACGAAGTCCGGCAAGCCGCACGCGCACGTGCACCACGAGCTGCGGGTCAAGTGCGGGGGGCCGGCGCTGGACCGTGCTTCGTCGGAGGAGGTCACCGAGCGGATCACCATGATCCGCAACTGGTTCGTGGGTCGTAAGCGGTAGCTCAGCGACTCCCGGCTTCCTGCACCAGCGGCAGCGTGCGGTGAGCGACCAGCTCGGCGAGGGCGATCGTGGTCGAGGCGTGGACGACGAGCCCGGTCCCGACGATCTGGTCGATGACCCGCTGGAGGTCGGCGTTGTTGCGTCCGACGATCCGCGCGAGCAGGTCACCGCTGCCGGTGATGGTGTGCACTTCCAGCACTTCGGGGATGCCCTCGAGGTGGTCGACGACCGCCTGGCGGCCCTTGCGCTGCTGGATCTGCAGTGTGCAGAAGGCCATCACCGGGTAGCCGAGTGCCGCGGGGGAGACGGTGGGCGCGAGCGAGGAGATGACGCCGCGCTCGATGAGGCGGTCCAGCCGTGCCTGGACCGTGCCGCGCGCGACCGCCAACTCTCGCGAAGCGCCGAGCACCCCGATCTGTGGCTTCTCGGTGAGCAGAGCGATGAGGCGTGCATCGAGGTGGTCGATCTTCGGCATACCTCCGAACGTAGCGAAGCGGGCGTCCGGTCGTCGGTCAGTGCGGCGCGAGTCCGGCCAGGAAGATCTCCAGCCAGCGGTTGCGCACCTGCTCGGGTTGATCGACCGGGGCGGTCACCATGAGCAGCTGGAAGTCGGCCGCTTCGACCTCCGGCGCCAGCACCCCGGCGTCGATGCAGGACTGCAGGATCGGGGTGAGGCTGCGTCCCGCCCGCTGCTCCGCGGCCGAGTAGTCCGGGTCCACGAACGCGGCGGCGGCAACCTTGACGGCGTGGTTGCGCGCCGCGTCATCGAGGATCCGGTGCGCCAGCGCGCGCAACTCGTCGCCGGGCGGGGCACCGTCGGCGACCCTGGCCGCCGTCTGCTCGACGTCGACGACGAGCTGCTCGAGGTGCTCCTCGACGACGGCGTTGACCAGGTCGACCTTCGCCGGGAAGTTGCGGTAGAGCGTGCCCACCGCCACACCGGCGGCGTCGGCGATCGCGGACATGCTGACGGTCGGCCCGTGCTCGATGATCTGCTCGCGGGCCGCATGCATGATGCGGGCCCGGTTGCGCACGGCATCGCTGCGCTGCTGACGGGGTGAAGGACTTGCCACAAGATGAACTATAGTTCACAATCAAAAGGTGAACGATAGTTCCGGATCACTGCCGGGCCACCCATCGCAGACGAGGATCACCATGTCAGACGCAACCACTCGCCGTACCGCGCTCGTCACGGGCGCTTCCTCCGGGATCGGCATGGCCACCGCTCGCAAGCTCGCCGACCTCGGGTTTGTGGTGTATGCCGCCGCTCGCCGGGTCGAGCGGATGAAAGAGCTGGAAGCGCAGGGAATTCGGCCCATCGCGATGGATGTCACTGACGACGCCTCGGCTGCCGCAGGCGTGGATCGGATCATCGCGGACACCGGCCGCATCGATGTCCTGGTCAACAACGCCGGCTACGGGTCGTACGGCGCGATCGAGGACGTGCCGCCGGAGGAGGCCCGCCGGCAGTTCGACGTCAACATCTTCGGGCTGGCCCGGCTGACGCAACTCGTGACCCCGCACATGCGGGAGCAGGGTGACGGCTACATCGTCAACGTGTCGTCGATGGGCGGGAAGCTCTACATGCCGCTCGGCGGCTGGTATCACGCCACGAAGTTCGCGGTCGAGGGGTTGAGTGACTCGTTGCGGCTGGAGCTCGCACCGTTCGGCATCAAGGTGGTCATCATCGAGCCGGGAGCGATCGAGACCGAGTGGGGAGGGATCGCCGCCGACGCGTTGCTGGAGCGCTCCGGGAGCGGTGCGTATGCCGACTCGGCCCGCCGCGTCGCGAAGGCCCTCACCTCCGAAGCCAGTGGGCCGTTCCGCGGGTCGAGCCCCGAGGTGGTGGCGAACGCAATCGGTCGGGCCGTCCGCGCGAAGCATCCGCGCTCGCGCTACGCGATCGGTGCGGGTGCGAAGCCCGCGACATACGCCCGGCGGCTGTTGCCGGACCCGGTGTACGACCGGGGTGTGCGGTTCCTGGTGAGTGCGGCCGGGCGCCGCCGCGACTGACTGGACAATCTGACCACAATTTCCAAGGGGTATCCGTGCATATTGCGCATGATGATCACCGTCACGCATGCCGATTGCGCGATCGTGTGATGCGCCGCACAGTGGACGCATGACAACGACTGTGAACCTCACGCCGGACGAACTCGCTGCAGGTCAGGACCTGGAGCAGTTGAAGCAGTTGGTCGGCCTGGTCGACTACGACGCCGACAAGGACCCCTTCCCGGTCACCGGGTGGGACGCGATCGTGTTCGTGTCGGGGAACGCGACGCAGTCCGCCCTCTACTACCAGACCGTGTGGGGCATGCAGCTGATCGCGTACAGCGGCCCGGAGACGGGTAATCGCGATCACAAGTCGTTCGTGCTGAAGTCGGGCTCGATCCGCTTCGTCATCAACGGTGCCGTGGACCCGGACAGCCCGCTGGTGGAGCATCACCGCAAGCACGGCGACGGTGTCGTGGACATCGCGTTGGAGGTGCCGGACGTCGACAAATGCATCGCGCAGGCGCGCAAGGCGGGCGCCACCGTGGCGCGTGAGCCGGAAGACGTCACCGACGAGCACGGCACGGTGCGCATCGCCGCCATCGCGACCTACGGCGAGACGATCCACACCCTGGTCGACCGGTCGAAGTACGACGGCCCCTACCTGCCGGGGTATGTCGAGCAGACCTCCACCTTCGAGCCGCGTGACGGCCAGCCGAAGCGGCTCTTCCAGGCGCTGGACCACATCGTCGGCAACGTCGAGTTGGGCAGGATGGACGAGTGGGTTGCGTTCTACAACCGCGTCATGGGCTTTGTGAACATGGCGGAGTTCATCGGTGACGACATCGCCACCGACTACTCGGCGCTGATGAGCAAGGTGGTGGCCAACGGCAACCACCGGGTGAAGTTCCCGCTGAACGAGCCTGCGGTCGCGAAGAAGAAGTCGCAGATCGACGAATACCTGGAGTTCTACCGTGGCGCCGGCGCCCAGCACCTGGCGGTCGCGACCGGTGACATCATCCAGACGGTGGACGCGTTGCGGCGCAACGGCGTCGAGTTCCTCAACACGCCGGACAGCTACTACGAGGACCCGGAGTTGCGGGCGCGTATCGGCCAGGTGCGGGTGCCGGTGGAGGAGCTGCAGAAGCGCGGGATCCTGGTGGACCGGGATGAGGACGGTTACCTGCTGCAGATCTTCACCAAGCCGCTGGGTGACCGGCCGACGGTGTTCTTCGAGTTGATCGAGCGGCACGGTTCGCTCGGCTTCGGCAAGGGCAACTTCAAGGCACTCTTCGAGGCGATCGAGCGCGAACAGGACAAACGCGGCAACCTCTGAGCCCCCTGATCTCATCGGCCACGACCAGCGCCCCGGTCGTGGCCGATGTGTTTCTCAGGAATGTGAATGACACCATGGTGCGATGCCGAAGAACGCAACCGCCAAGGGTTCGCCGCGCCTGCGTGTCGTCGAGTCGGCCGTGTCCCCACTGCGCCAGCACTATTTCGAGCTGTTGAGTGACCCGATGGCGTTCCTCGCTGATGTGAGCAGCCTGTTGGCGGTGATGGATGCCCGCACGTACGAAGGCCCGGGAGCTGAACGGCCACCGGCCGATCTGGACACGTTCCTGGACATGATCATCGAGGACGCCGGTGTTGAGACCACGGCACTGCTCCGTGTCTTGGCGCAGCTTGCTCCCGGGACCTACGCGGCACGGGCTGCCGACGAGGCCGCTCGCCGCGGCGATCCGGTACCGCCCTGGGTGGCGCGCCTGGCTGACGCCGAGGTGGTCGACGCGGGCCGGATGCAGGACGTACTCGGGGATGCCGGTGATTATGTCTTCCAGGTGCGGTCGCCGGGGCTTCCGGCCTTCTCCATGCTGGTGTTCGTCGACCGGCGGTTGGGTCGAGCAGTGACCGACGCGTTCTCCGTCGAGGAGACGCTTGACGGCTTGCGCCATCGATCGTTGCAGGCTGCTCCTGCCGGCGAGGTGGTCTGGCTCGGTGTCGACCGCGCGGCGGCACGTGGGGTGGTCGAGGCCGGGATCGAGTTGTCGGCGATGTTGCTGCCGCAACCGGAGACCGATTCGTGGCCGATGTCGAGAGCCATGACGGAGTGGGTCATGCGGATGCTGCCGCCGGCGGCGCCACCGGAGACGCCGGAGATCGATGATCGCGCGCGGGGGTCCCTCCTGGATGGCTTCCTGGCCTCGGAGCCAGGTATGGGGTTGCGCCGGGAGCGTGTCTCGCCGGAGACGGCGCGATCGATCGCCGAACTGCTGGTGGACTTCGCGGTCAACTACGGCACGGGAGATCCGCTGGAGTGGAGCCCGCGTGGTGTCGACGAATTCTTCGAATGGTGGACGAGGAAGGTGGTCGCACCGGAACTGGACAGCGATGTTCCGGAGGTGGCAGAGGCTTGGGTGAGGTTCGCTCTGGGGCGAAACGGTATGTCGCCAAAGGTGATCCGTCACGCGCTGGATGCGATCAATGAGCTGAGCGGCGACTACTACGCGGGGCGCTACCACCAACCGGAACTCGATGACGGCTTCGACCCGGTAGGGCTCGACATCACCGATCTGGTGGGCCGCATCCAGCGGATGTGGGGTCCTCGGTTGGACATAGCGGATCACGAATTGCCCTTCACCGTGGGATCGGAGGAAGCGCTGTTGGCGCTCACCGACGAGCCGTTGCCGGCCGACGAGTTCGACTGGAGCGTCGTGGCCGACGCCATACATGAGGCGGTGGCCGCAGTGCTGCCGCTCATCGACCGCGGCGCGGATGCTCACCCGGTGGCAGCCGACGAGGTGCGCACCGCCCAGCGACGCCTGTTGGCGATGGCCGCGAGTGACGCGCCGGGTTGGTTTTCGCCGCGGTCGAAGCCGACGAGCAACGCATCGGCGATCTGCTGGCTGGTCGGCCGGGCGAACGACCTGCTGAATCCTTATGGTCCGCTGACGGCTGCGATGCTCGCCGAGGCCGTCGGCGGGACTGGCGCACCGAGCCAGCGGGCGGCCAGGTTGCAGACGCTGCTCGGTATGCCGACGGGCTATCGGCACACGATGATGGGCGATGCACGCCTCTTGGTCAGCGAGTTCAGGGCGCAACTCATCGAACTGCGGGACGCGCCGTAACCCCCACCTCGAGGTGGTGCCGTGTGTGGTCAGGCAGCACGCCATTGAATGCGGTGGATTCGCCAGCTGATGTCGATGAGCGCTCGATCGAGATGGGATCGAGTCGGTGGTGGCATGCCGGGTGGTGCGGGTGGTCTGCTGGTGGCGGTGAGGCTGCCGGTGGTGGTGGTGGTTTCGCCGGCGTGGCCGGTGATGTTGATGTCGGGGTGTTCTTTGACTTGGTTGCAGCGGGCGCACAGGCCTTGTCCGTTGCGTTCGCAGGTTTCGCCGCCTGTTGCGTGGGCTTGGATGTGGTCGATGTGTTTGATGGGGGCGTCGCACCAGGGTGTGCGGCAGGTGTGGTCGCGTAGCCGGATCAGGTGGGCCAGGAGGCCGGGGTAGGTGCGGGCGTGGGAGTCCATGCCGATCAGGTCGCCGGTGTCGGGGTAGGTGAAGATCCGCCGGATCTGGGTGCGCACCTCCGCAGCGGTGTCGTTGGTGGTGTTGACCCATTCGCGGGCGAGGTCGGCGGGGATGGGCCCGTAGTCGGGTACGTGGGCGGGGGTGTCGCCGGTGAGGGTGTCGATGGGCATGAGCAGGTCGACGTGGATGTCGGCGCTGCCGTCGGCGGGTGCGTGTCCGGTGACGCGCTGCACGAGGGTGTCGGCCATGACCTGGCCGCGGGGTTGGTCACTGTGTGCGGCGGCCGCGGTTTTGAGGGCGGCGTAGCAGGCGACGCCGTCTTTGACCGGCAGGAGCGCGGTGAGCCAGGCCATGCAGTCCGGTGCTGGTCGCAGGGTGACCCGCCGGTCGGCTTCGGCCTTGGCGCGGCGGTGGACGAAGGCTTGCGGGTCGGCGGCGTAGGCGTGCTTCGTCGCTTCGGCGACCAGGCGGCGGTGACTTGTGTGCCCGAGGTCGTCGGCGAGGGCGGCGTCCACGGCGGTGCGGTCCTCGCGGGTCAGGTACGCGGTCTGGGCGACCAGGGCGGTGGCGTCGCGTTCGTTGATGACCCCGGCCGCGAGCGCGGCGTAGGTGTGGGGCATTTCCTCGGTGAGGGCGTGGGCCAGCCCGAGCAGGCGGGACCCGAGGTGGGGTGAGCGGCGTTGGGCCAGGGCGATCTGGGAGCCGACGAAGCGTGCGGTGGTGGCCCGGTCGATGCCGCGGGCGGTGTCCTTGTCGCGTTGGCGGTGGTGGGCCTGGACGGTCAGTCGTGCTTGGCGGGCGCACAGGGCGTTCTTGAGTTCTTCGAGGGCGCGGATCTCCGCGAGCGGATCGTCGGTGGCAAGGTCGCCGCCGACATCGTGCAGGAGGGTGCGCAGCGTGGATGCGTCGACGACCGGGCCGCCGTCGTCGATCGTATCTTTCTGCGTGTCGTCCATGTGTTCGATTATAGTCGAAACTTGCTGATATGCAACACTTTTCGCTCACCAATGTTATCCACATCCCTCGCAAAACAAGGGGGATGTGGATAACTTCGAACAAGCCGTACCGTCGGCTGCCCTTCGTTCATCAGGCCGCGACCCGATGCCGTGCGGCCTGTCGGGCCACACGCTTCAGGTGCCGTGTGTATGCCGCGGGTGCGCCGGCAGGCAACGTCATGTGCAGGTTGCCGTACCAGACTCGAAAGACCCGCGGGTTCTTGTTGTGCTCGCCGTACCCGACGTCTCCCGTCGCGAGGATCCAGGCTCCGTTTGCAGCGGCGTAGTCCTCCAGCCATGCGTCCTGCAGGACACCGTTCGCCCAGCGGATGTGGACCTTGGTGCCGGTTCGAGCGCGTTGATAGACGCGAGCAACCTGCACCAGCGAGGCGTTGCTGCTCTGGCTGAGAGCGAGCGCATGGCTCCACTCGGCGGCGAGCATCGCATCCCGCCGGTGCGCCCGCCGACGACGTATGACGATCCACCACACGCCAACCACCGGTAACGCGAGCGTAATACAAGTCTCGATGAAGTCGGCCATGGTCTGCTCCTCCAATTGCGTAGTGATGCGAAATAGACTCTGCCTGTTGTGGAGGGCTCGGCCGACGGGCCCACACGAATCCTGTGCACAGGTGCGCACAGTCACGTCTGCATGTGGACAAGTGCGGAGCCAGTGTCACGCGGGCGCGTCTCATGCCCTCGACGTCAGGTGCCACTGGCCGCAGTCCGGGCACCGGTACATGCGCTTTTCCTGGCGGACACTCCACTCCCGGCCACCGAGCCACTCGTCGGCGAGTTCCTGGGAGGTGAGCGCGCGATCGAGGAACTTCTGGGCGGATGCCGTGTCGGGGTAGCAAATCTTTCCCGACACGGCGCACCGCGGCAGTTGGGGCGTCTTACGGCAACGGAGCCATGTCCGCTGGCGACGTCGGACGCGCACGGCTCACCGCCGGGACCAGTCGTTGCAGCCGGAGGTTTCGAAGACCTTGTCGGTCGGTGCGATGGTGACGACGGACTGGCCGGCCGAGTTGTTGTTGGCGATGATGTCGCTGAACGAACCGGACGTCCCCTTCAGTCGCGCCCAGTAGCAGTTACCGCTGTCGGGGGTGCCCGAGACGTACGTGCCCGGCTGGATGTCCGTGCCGACCTGGTAGGTCCCGTCGCCCGGGATGGTCGCCTTCGGCTTCGGCGTGGTCGTGACCGTCTTGGTCACCGCCGGTGCGTGCACAGTCTTGGTGACCGCCGGCGCATGGACCGTGGTGGTCACGGCACTCGCCGGCTGGGCATCTGGGGCCGGCGCGGTGACGGTTGCCGTGGTGCGGACCGTGCTCGTGACGGCCGGCGTCGCCGTGCCGGAAGAACCTCCACTTCCCGCGGCGGCGCCGATGATCAGGGCGACCACGGCGGTGCCGGAGTATCCGATGATGTGCTTCGTCTTCGTGTTCATGTCGTGCTCCTGTCGGTCAATTGCCCCCGTGTGGGGTATGCCGATCACTGTGCCTTCGGCCATCGACAGTGACAATTTGAGATAGTGATAAAGGGGATTATCAAAGCAACGCAGTCGGAACATCTCGTTAGTCGCTACTGTGATGACAGCACTCAGGAAGGAGGCGACGTGGACACATCGAACGGTTCATTGCTGCGTATGTCGCTGGCAGATGTCGCCCGCGCCGCGCGGGTCGAACGCCCCGTGGTGTCCATGTGGCGCAAGCGCACCAACCGCGCCGGCGTCGCCTTCCCGCAACCCGTCGGAACCCGGGACGGCCATCCCGAGTTCGACGCGCAGGCTGTCGCGGACTTCCTGCGCACCTCCGGTCTGGGCAACAACCCGGAGGCCGCCGAGGATGTCGTCGCGGCGGCGCGACCACACGGCGCGCTGGCGGACGAGGTCTCGCCGGGGTTGGTCGTGGCTCTGCTCACGCTGGCCGACCGCAGCAACGAGCTGATTCGCGATCTCGACGAGGAGGATCTGGCGGATCTCGCGGCAACCATCGATCCGGACGACAGGTGCCTGCGCCGGGAGGTGGAGTCGGCGCTGCCGGTATCGACGGCACTGGCCGAGTATGTCGATCAGCTCGCCGAGTCGGCGTACTCCCCGCGGGCGGCGATCGGGGTGGTCGCGCGTGACGCGGCACGTCGCGCGGGCGGCGACCACCGCCGCGTGCTGCTCAGGGAGGACGCGACCCGGCTGGTTGCCACGATGGCGGCGGCGATCGGCCGTGCTGTGGGGCTGCCGGTCTTGCGGTTCATCGACCCGACGCTCGGCGACGGACGGATTCTGTCCAGAGTGGCGGACACGCTCGAGGGCGATGTCGCCGACTACGGCGTCATCGACACCGACTGCGCAGCAACCCGATTGGCGCGCTGCCGGCTGCTGACACGCGACGTGGTGGCCGAGTCGCTACCCGTGGTCGACGGAGACCCCGACCTCGGCGGACCCGGGTTGGTCGTCGGTGCGCTGCCCAGTGCGGGGGAGCCGACCGCGAGCACCGGGCAGATGCTCGACGCGCTGAACGACATCACCCTGATGATGTCGACGCAGCACTGGGGCGTGCTGCTCGCACCGAGCAGCGTGCTCACCGACCGGTTGCCGGCCGGACTTGTCGGGTTGCGCGACGCCGTGATCCGTGACGGCCGACTTCGTATGGCGGTCAGGCTGCCGACCGGACTCGCGCCGCACCAGGGCCAAACCCATTTGGCGGTGTGGGTTTTCGGCCCCACTCCGCGCGAGGTGCCGCCGAGCGACCGTGGCACGGTCGTGGCCGACCTGAGCGACGTGACGCTGACCGAGGAGGTGCTCGACGAGTTGACGACCGACGCTGTCACCTCACTCACGTCGGTGCGCTTCGCGACCCGGCTGCACGCCTTCCACCGCTCGACGATGATCCCGACCACCCGGCTGCTGACCGGCTCGGGGAGCCTGGTCGCCGACGCCACTCCGAGCACGTATGCCGACCCGGCTTCGCTCGCCGAGTGCGTCGAGCGACTGCGCATGCAGGCCGGTGACGCCGGCGTGGGCTGGTCGACATACAGCAGCGGGGGCGGCGCGATGACCAGCGTCCCGACCGTCACGCTCGGGCGGGCGATCCGCGCCGGGTGGGTGCGCGTTGTCTCCGGACACCGGATCCGCGAGCGCGACGTCGTGCTGCGTCCGACCGGTGCGGCGGTGATCGGCCCGGAGGAGGTCGCGGGCCGGTCACCGTGGGGCGCACGGCGGATCGGGTTGCTGGAGCTGGCGGCGGCATACCCGCGGGCCCAACTGACCGAGCCGGGCGACGTCGTCTTCGCCACCGGTCAGCAGGTCGGTGCGAAGGTCGACCGGGAGGGTGGCTCGGTGGTGCAGAGTCCCGCGCGGATCCTGCGGCTGGTCGGCGGGCCACCCGATGCGACGCTGCTGCCCGAGGTGCTTGCCGCGGACCTGCTGGCGCAACCGGTGGCGGCGCGCCGGTTCGAGAGCTGGCCGATCCGGCTGGTGCCGTCGGACGACCGCGATGCGTTGCACCGGCGGTGGGGTGCCCTGGCCGATGCGGAGACGCGGTTGCGGGCCGAGCTGGCAGCAGTGCAGGAGTTGCAGGCCGCCCTCGTGGACGGCGTGGTCACCGGGTCGGTCCGGATCGCCGACGATCGCCCTGCGAAGAGCCAAGACATGCAAGACAATTCAACACAGTCAATAGCTAAGGAAGCAGTCAAGTGAATGAACAGCAGCCGGAGCTTGGTTTCGATACGGCCTCGCCTAGCGGCTCGGCCTACTCAACCAGCGCTGGGAAGCCGTCTGCCGCGTCCAGCGCTAGGAAGGCGTCGACCTCCAAGGAGCTGAAGGACACGCTCTGGAAGGCCGCGGACAAGCTGCGTGGGTCGATGGACGCGTCGCAGTACAAGGACGTGATCCTCGGGCTGATCTTCCTGAAGTACGTGTCCGACGCGTTCGACGAGCGGCGCGGGCAGATCCGCGCCGACCTGGAGGCGGACGGCTGGTCGGAGGAGCAGATCGGCGCGGTGATCGACGACGTCGAGGAATACACCGGTGCCGGTGTCTTCTGGGTGGGCGAGGAGGCCCGCTGGCAGTTCCTGGCCGATCACGCGAAAGGCCGCCCGGCGCAGGGCGATCGGGTGGCGCAGACCATCGGCGACCTCATCGACGGGGCGATGGATCTGCTGATGGGTGCCAACCCGTCGCTGAAGGGCACGCTGCCGCGCATCTTCGGCAAGCAGAACGTCGACCAGCGCCGGCTCGGTGAGCTGATCGACCTGTTCAACTCGGCGCGGTTCACCGGGCAGGGTGCGACGAAGGCCCGCGACCTGCTGGGGGAGGTCTACGAATACTTCCTGGAGAAGTTCGCCCAGGCCGAGGGCAAGCGGGGTGGCGAGTTCTACACGCCCGCCTCGGTGGTGCGGGTGCTGGTGGAGGTGCTGGAGCCGGACCACGGCCGCGTCTACGACCCGTGCTGCGGGTCGGGCGGCATGTTCGTGCAGGCGGAGAAGTTCCTGGAGGCGCACGGCAAGGACGGCTCGGACCTGGCGGTCTACGGCCAGGAGCTGAACGAGCGCACCTGGCGAATGGCGAAGATGAACCTCGCGATCCACGGCATCGACACCAGTGGTCTGGGTGCCGCGTGGCAGGACACCTTCGCGCGGGACATCCATCCGGGGCTGGAGATGGACTTCGTGATGGCGAATCCGCCGTTCAACATCAAGGATTGGTCGCGCGCGGAGGACGACAAGCGCTGGGTGTATGGCGTGCCGCCCAAGGGCAACGCCAACTACGCGTGGATGCAGCACATCATCAGCAAGCTCGGTCCGAAGGGGTCCGCGGGTGTGGTGATGGCCAACGGGTCGATGTCCAGCAACTCCGGTGGGGAGGGGCAGATCCGGGCGAATCTGGTGGAAGCGGACCTGGTTTCGTGTCTCGTGGCCCTGCCGACGCAGCTCTTCCGCAGCACCGGCATCCCGGTGTGCGTGTGGTTCTTCGCCAAGGACAAGTCTGCGGGCAAGCAGGGCGCGGTCGACCGCACCGGTCAGGTGCTCTTCATCGACGCCCGCGAGCTCGGGCACATGGTGGACCGCGCCAACCGTGCGCTGTCGGACGAGGACATCGCCAAGATCGCCGACACCTACCATGCCTGGCGCGGTACGCACGCTCCTGCCGAGTATGCCGACATCCCCGGCTTCTGCAAGAGCGCAACCATCGCGGAGATCAAGGATGCGGGATACGCCCTGACTCCAGGGCGATTCGTCGGTGCTCCGGAGGTCGAGGACGACGGCGAACCCATCGAGCAGAAGGTCGAGCGGCTGTCCAAGGAGCTGCTCGCGGCGATGGATGAGTCGGCCCGGCTTGATGCGGTCGTGCGTGAGCAGTTGGGGCGGTTGGCATGAGCACTTGGCGACCAGTCGCTGTCAGTGAGCTCGCGGAGAACTTCGACCGATTCCGTGTGCCGATCAAATCGTCCGACCGGGTCGTCGGGACGACCCCTTACTACGGGGCGTCGGGGGTCATCGATTGGGTCGAGGGGCAGACCCACGATGGGAGATATCTCCTCGTTGCTGAAGACGGGGAAAATCTGCGCAGCAGGTCGACGCCAATAGCGTTCACAACGCGTGGTCAGATCTGGGTGAACAATCATGCGCATGTGTTGAGGTGCCCGACGCCGGAGGAAACGGAGTTTCTCGGCTATGCCTTGAACCTTGCTGACATCGGCGGTTACTTGACTGGTAGCGCTCAGCCCAAGCTCAGCCGTCGGGCTTTGGATTCGATCATCCTCAACGTCCCGCCCGTTGCCGAGAGGATCGCGATCGCGGAGGTGCTGGGGGCGCTCGACAACAAGATCGCGGCCAATCGCCGCGTTGCGGACCAGTCGCGGGAGCTTGCCGCGCTCATGGTCTCCGCTGTCGAACCTCGCGTGCCACTCGCTGACCTCGCGGATGCCAAGCGGTCCACCGTGAATCCGACTGCGTTCGGCAATGATCCAGTGCTTCACTTCAGTCTACCGGCCTGCGATGTGGGGGTGCCTGAGCGTGTTGCCGACCCTTCGGAGATCAAGAGTGCGAAGTTCGAATTGGTCGATCCTTGCGTCCTCGTTTCCAAGCTCAACCCTCGCATTCCGCGGATCTGGGATGTCACGGCGGTTCCGGACATGCGTTGCTTTGCATCGACGGAGTTTGTGGTCCTCCACCCCACGGATGGAACCACCTCGGTGCTTGCCGCGGCTTTGGACGATCCGCGATTCTCCGTCGCATTACGAGGCAAGGTTGCCGGGACGTCTGGCAGCCATCAGCGGGTCAAGCCAGCAGAGCTCATGGCGACCGAAGTCGCTGATGTCCGAACACTTCCAACGGAGACGGCGGAGAGTATCGGCAGGCTTGGAGAGTTGCGGGCGTCCATCGTTGAGGAAAACGAAACACTCGCCGCAACGCGCGACGGGCTGCTGCCGCTGCTGATGTCGGGCAAGCTGCGGGTGAAGGACGCGGAGAAACAAGTCGGGGAGGTTGTCTAGAGATGAAGGCGTTCAAGGAGGCCGACTGGGAGCAGCTGGCCTTGGAAACCCTCGGTGAGCTGGGCTGGCAGGTCATTCCTGGTCCGCAGCTGGCACCGGGGTCGGGGGAGCGGCAGTCCTGGTCGGACCTGGTGCTGCACGGCCGGTTGCTGGAGCGGGTTCACGCACTCAACCCGAGTGTGCCGGACAACGTTCTCCAGCAAGCGATCTCGGACATCCTCAGCCCGACGTCGACGGACGCGCTGACCGAGAACCACCGGATGCACGACGTCCTGGTGCACGGCTACCGCGGGGCGACATACCTCGACCACAACGGCATCGAGCAGACACCGACGATCCGGCTGATCAGCCACGAACCCTCCGAGAACGACTGGGTAGCAGCCAACCAGCTCACCATTCGCAGTCACGAGCACGAGCGGCGCTTCGACATCGTGCTCTACCTCAACGGGCTGCCGGTGAGCATCATCGAGTTGAAGCGTGCCGGATCCAAGCAGGCGACGGCCGCCGGCGCCCATGCGCAGCTGCAGACCTACGTGCGCGAATTCCCTTTGGCCTTCGCCCAGGCGGACTTCGTGATCGCCAGCGACGGGATCACGGCGCGCTACGGCACGCCGTTCACGCCATACAACCACTTCGCCAGCTGGAACGTCGACGACGACGGTCACCCGCTGGAGATGGGCGAACCCGGGCCGGACGTTGAGCCGGTCTTCGAGCTGGAGACCAACCTCGAAGGGCTGTGCAATCAGGAGCGATTCCTGCAGCTGCAGCGCGACTTCACGGCATACGACAACGACGAGAAGACCGGGCTGGCGATGCGGATCGCCAAGCCGCACCAGTACTTCGCCGTCACCAAGGCGGTCGGCTCCACCATCGACGCGATGCGCAGCGACGGCAAGGCCGGCGTCGTCTGGCACACCCAGGGCTCCGGCAAGTCGATGGAGATGGAGCTCTTCGCCGCCCGCATCGCCCGCGAGCCGGCCATGCACAACCCGACGATCGTCGTCATCACCGACCGCAACGAACTCGACGGCCAGCTCTACGAATCCTTCACGAAGAGCCTGCTGCTCACCGAGCACCCGCTGCAGGTCACCAAGCGCGAACAGCTGCGCACCGAGCTGTCCCAGCGCTCCTCCGGCGGGATCATCTTCACCACGCTGCAAAAGTTCGGCCGTACCCAGGCCGAGCGCGACTCCGGGGCCGCGCACCCGATGCTGTGCGACCGGCGCAACGTCGTCGTGATCGTCGACGAGGCGCATCGCAGCCATTACGACGACCTCGACGGTTACGCCCGGCACCTCAAGGACGCACTGCCGCACGCGACGCTGATCGCGTTCACCGGCACACCCATCACCAGCGCGGATCGCAACACCCGCAAGGTGTTCGGCGACCACATTGACATCTACGACCTCAACCGGGCGGTCGACGACGGCGCGACCGTGCCGGTCTATTTCGAGCCGCGGCTGATCAAGGTGGTGCGCGCCGAAGGGTACGACGACAACCTGGTCGACGAGGCCGCCGACGAGGCGACCACCGGGCTGGACGAGGCCGAGCGGGCCAAGGTCGAGCAGGGCGTCGCCGTGCTCAATGCCGTGTACGGCGCACCAGCCCGGCTCACCCAGCTCGCCGACGACCTGGTCGCGCACTGGGAGCAGCGCCGCAAGGCGATGGAGCCGTTCATGGGCGTGCCCGGTAAGGCGATGATCGTCTGCGCCACCCGCGAGATCGCCGCCAAGCTCTACGCCGAGCTCGTCGACCGGCGCCCCGACTGGCACAACGACGCCGTCGACAAGGGCAAGCTCAAGGTCGTCTACTCCGGAGACCCGAGCGAGCAGAACCCGATCATCGCCGAGCACGTGCGCAAACCCTCGCTGAACGCTGCGATCAAGAAGCGCTTCAAGGAGGCCGACGACGAGCTGGAGCTGGTGATCGTCAAGGACATGATGCTCACCGGCTACGACTCGCCGCCGCTGCACACGCTGTATGTCGACCGCCCGATCAAGGGCGCGCTGCTGATGCAGACGCTCGCGCGGGTCAACCGCACCTACAAGCAGAAGCCGGACGGACTGCTCGTCGCGTACGCCCCGATCGCGGAAGACCTCAGTCGGGCGCTGGAGGAGTTCACGGTTGCCGGCGGCCGGGACCAGCGTGACGCGGTCGGCAAGGACGTCGCTGCGGCCGGCGAGCTGCTCCATGACCTGGTGGACCAGATCCGCGAGATGGTCGCCGGTGTCGACTGGAAGCAGATCATCGCGGCCGACCCGAAACGCGGGTGGATCGTCGCGGCCCGGCAGGTCGTAGACCACCTGCGCAGCCCCGCGACGGCGGGGAATGCGAGCGACGACGGTTCACTGCCACTGGCAGCGGCATACCGGAAGGCCAGTGGGCAACTGGCTCGGGCGTGGGCACTCTGCGCGGGCGGTGACCAGCCGGATGCGGTGCGCTACGAGGTCGCGTTCTACGAGGAAGTCCGCGTCTGGATGGCGAAGTACGACGCCGAGCTTCGCCAGGCGAACGGCGAGCCCGTGCCCGAGGACATCGCACTGCTGCTCGGCAAGATCATCGTGGACGCGACCGACAGCGACGAGATCCTCGACATCTTCGAGGCGTCCGGGCTGCCGCGGCAGAGCCTCGCGGATCTCACGCCCGAGTTTCTCACCCAGGCAACGAAGTCCAGCACACCGCACCTGGCGATCGAGGCGCTGCGAGCGAGCATCCTGAAGGAAGCGGCGCGGTCGACCGGCCAAAACCTGATCCGGCAGCAGCAGTTCTCCGAGCGGCTGACGGCGTTGATGACGAAGTACACCAACCAGCAGCTGACGTCGGCGGAAGTGATCGCAGCGCTGGTCGAGATGGCCAAGGAGGTCAGCGCGGAAGGCAACCGTGGCAAGCACTTCCAGCCGCCGCTGGACGACAAGGAGCTGGCGTTCTACGACGTCGTCTCCACCAACGAGTCGGCCGTCGACGTGATGGGCGGTGACGTGCTCGCGCAGATCGCTCGTGACCTGGTCGCGGTGATGCGCCGTGACACGCGCACCGACTGGACCGTGCGTGACGACGTCAAGGCCAAGCTGCGGTCGTCGATCAAGCGGCTGCTGGTCAAGAACGGTTACCCGCCCGACAAGCAGCCGGGCGCGATCAAGCTGGTCATCGACCAGATGGAGGCCATGGCGCCGACGTTCGCGGAGGAACGGAAGGCGCAGGTGTCAGGGGAGCCGGATGCCGCTTCCTGACCCGGCGCGGATCTACCACTTCACCCACGTGGATCACCTGGAGACGATCGTGCGCGAAGGGGTGGTTGCCGACTACGTACCCTTCTACTTCGCGCCCCGGAGCCCGATGATGTTCTCAATTCACTGTGGCAACGTGCCGACCTACCAGGGCGGTTGCGAGGATCTGATCTACCTCGTTTCCTCGGTGCAGAGGATCGCGGAACTGCGCTTGCGTTTCGCGTGCACCGATCGGAACGCCGCCCTCGACTACGCGGAGTTCAGCTCCGACGAGGACGGACTGGGTGCGCTCGTTGATTGGCAACTGATGAAAGCGCGCATGTGGGCGAATACCGAAGAGGATCCCGATCGACGCGAACGACGGATGGCGGAGTGCCTCGTCCATGCCACGGCACCGTGGACCGCGATCCTGGCTGTCGTTGCGAAGTCGCCTGAAGTCGCCGCGCGAGCGCAGAGCACGCTCGATAGGCTGGGAGCGGCGCCGATGCGGGTGAGTGTCAGACCCGAGATGTATTTCTAGGACATGGAGACACGAGTGATCAGGGAAGCCGAGGGCAATCTGCTGACGGCCGATGTTGATGCTCTGGTCAACACGGTCAACACCGTTGGCGTGATGGGCAAAGGGATCGCGCTGCAGTTCAAGCGTGCCTACCCAGAGATGTACAAGGCGTACGCACGAGCCGCGAAGGCCGGCGAGGTCGTTCCTGGTCGCATGTTCGTCTGGCACACAGAGGCGATGAGCGGACCCTCCCTGATCATCAATTTCCCGACCAAGCGGCACTGGCGAAGTCCCTCCAGGCTGGAGGACATCCGTGACGGGCTGAGGGCTTTGGTGCATGTCGTTTCGGAGGCTGGTGTCGAGTCAATCGCGCTGCCGCCCCTTGGCTGCGGAAACGGCGGCCTGCAGTGGAGCGAGGTACGACCGCTGATCGTCCAGGCCCTTGGTGGCCTCCCGATCGAGGTTGTGCTCTACCCCCCGAAGGGGGCCCCTCGGGCCGCAGCGATGGTTGAGAACCGGCAGAAGCCGAAAATGACACCCGGTCGCGCCGCGCTGCTCGGCATTATGAGTCGCTATCGCGAAGTAACTCTCGAAGCGCCATCTGTCATCGAAGTGCAGAAGTTGATGTATTTCCTCCAGGAAGCAGGGCAGCCACTCCGGCTCAACTACGTCAAGGGCCGGTATGGGCCGTACGCGGACAACCTGCGTCACGTCCTGACCGAGTTGGAGGGACATTACATCAGTGGATTCGGCGACGGCAGCGCCAAGGTGGGGGAGGCCGAGCCACTCGAACTCCTCGACGACGGTGGAGACGAGACTCGTCAGATAGTCATGTCGAGTGACATTTTGAGCGAGCGACTGAACAGAGTGCTTCGTGTCGTGTCCGGCTACGAGAGTGCCTACGGCCTCGAGCTGCTGGCAAGCGTGCACTGGGTCGCGGAACACGATGACCGTGCCGCTGAATCACCGGAAATCGCAACCGAACTCGTGAGCTCCTGGACCCCGCGCAAGAGTCGGCTTTTCACGCCCGAGCACGTGCGTCGTGCATGGGAGACGCTGCGCGAACAGGACTGGCTTCCGAGGATTGCCATCCACAACTGACACGGCATCAACCTTGCGGCGGGGATCGTGGAGGGCTGGCAGTGAGCGAGCCGTTCCGGAACGTCCTGGGGTCCGCCGGCCAACCCGTCGAGCAGTGGCCGTACGAAGCGCTGGTCGCGGCGATCGAGCGCGGCACGCTGGGCGACTGGGTCCCGATCATCCGGGCGATCGACCAGGCGCCGTGGGGGTCGGTGGCCAGACAGGTCGAGGACTACCTCGGCTACGCCCAGCCCTACGGGGTCGCACCCCTGCTGCGATCGACGATCGAGCGCGCCCGCACGGCGGCGGAGGATGGAACGAGTGGCGGACCGGGCCGGGCCGCGCCCATGACTCTCACCGCTTCCGCTGCAACTCCCACGCACCACGCAGCGCCGACCTGATCCGGTCGGCGTCACCGGCAAGCATCGCCTGCACCTTCATATGTGCCTCGTACTCGGGTGGGATGCCGAACGTTTCCGGGTCGTCCCGCACCAATCGCTCACGCTCGGCGAAGTCGCAGCGGATCATCAGCTCGTCGGCGGCCACCAGGCGCGCGACGACGCGGCCCGCGACATACCAGGCAGGTATGGCGCGGGTGCCTGTCTGCGTGCACCCGGGCAGCGTTGCCAGGAAGTCCGCGACCTCGCCCGGGGTCATCAGCTACCCGGGCGATAGACCATCAGCGCCACGATGACCGCGAAGATCAGCGCGACGACACCACCGGAGGCCGCGACGCGGGCGGTGTATGACGAGACGGGGGTGGCGCCGGTCTCGATACGCCCTCCTCCGCTGCGCTCCTCCGGGCCACTCGACCCGCGGGATGGGCTACTCGACCCGCCGGACCCGCGAGAGATTTCTTCGGCGGCCTTGTCGAGGCTCGGGGTGACGACCAGGAAGGTGATGGCGACGCCAATTGCCCACAGCACCAGGGAAAGCCAGATCCAGGTGTCGCCGATGCTGCCCAGCTCCTCACCACGACGCTTCTGCGACATCAGCCCCATGCCGAAGATCACGACCAGCACCGAGGCGGCGGCATACACCTTCGCGGTCCGCGAAGACGCCTGCAGCGCAACAGGATCCGCATGACGCAGCCCACGAGAGGCCGTGGTGACCGCGTGGGCGAGCGGGCCGACGGCGAAGATCGCCGTCAGCAGGTGCAACAGCAGCAACAGCTTGAGCATGATCGCCAGCCTAGGCCAGCGGATCCCGGCACCGGTTATCACGGACCTTGGGTGAATCCCACCCGCAGCGCCCTGGATCCAGGCATCATTCAGGTTGCAACTTGGAAACGCTGAGTGTGGTGCTTGACGCGCATGTGGTTTGTGGGACTAACGTTCTAGCGCTCGCTGAGTGTGTCACGGTTCACAAGTGGTGCCCGGGGGGTGCACGACAACCGAAACAGAATAAGTGCATGGCAGCCGAAAGGGATGATGCACAACTATGAGCGTCGATACCGAGAAGGTAGATAACGTCGCCGGAGACGACCCGCACCTCAAAAAGGAGTTCGGGACCGTAGGTCTCCTCTTCACCGCCATTGGCTCGATCATCGGGTCGGGGTGGTTGTTCAGTTCGCTGCACGCCTCGAGCCTGGCGGGACCTGCCGCAATCCTGACGTGGATCGTCGGCACGATCATGTTCTTGTTCATCGGACTCAGCTACGCCGAGCTCGGCGTGATGATGCCGCGAAGCGGTGGTGTGGCGCGCTACCCCCACTACGCGTGGGGCTCGTTCGCCAGCTACTCGTTCGGTTGGGTCACCTGGCTCGCCTGTGCCGCGGTCGCCGCGGTCGAGGTGTCCGCGGTGCTCACCTACGCAACCTCCTACCTGCACTGGTTGGAGAACGACAACGGCACCCTGAAGCCGGCCGGTCTGGTCATCGCGATCCTGATGCTCGGCGTCTTCGTGCTGATCAACTTCTTCGGTGTGAAGTGGTTCGCCCGCATCAACAACGTGTTGGTGTGGTGGAAGCTGATCATGATCGTCCTGGTGATCGCCGCGATCATGATCGCCTCGTTCCACAGCGGCAACTTCACCATCGACGCCAAGGGCGGCGGCGGTTTCGCCCCGAACGGCATCAAGGGCGCCATGGAGGCCATCCCGGCCGCCGGTGTTGCGTTCTCGTTCCTCGGCTGGCGCCAGGGCATCGAGTTGGCCGGTGAGACCGACAACCCGAAGAAGAACGTCCCGCTGACCCTGATCGGTTCGATCCTGATCTGTGGTGTGCTCTACATCCTGCTGCAGGTCGCCTTCATCGGCGCGCTCGACCCGACCCACCTGGCGGAGAACGGCTGGGCCAACGTCGGTGACGCGATCAAGACCGGTAGCGACGCCGGTAACTTCAGTCCGCTGGCCTCGATGGCCACCGTGCTCGGCATGAGCTGGCTGGCCGGTCTGCTCTACGCGGACGCGTTCATCAGCCCCGGAGACACCGGTCTGATCTACACCAGCGTCACCGCGCGTATGTCCTACGCCATGGGCCGCAACCGCAACGCACCGGCCGTTCTGGCCAAGGTCAACAACAACGGTGTGCCGTGGCCGAGCCTGATCGTGGCCTGGATCGCCGGCTGCATCTTCTTCCTGCCGTTCCCGAGCTGGCAGGCCCTGGTGGAGGTCGTGACCTCGCTGACGGTGCTGTCCTTCGGTAGTGGCTCGATCGCGTTGCTGACCTTCCGCAAGCAGTTGCCGGACATGGAGCGTCCTTACCGCACCACGGCTGCGTGGGTGGTCGGTCCGATCGCCCTGCTGGCGACCAACCTGATCATGTACTGGGCCGGTTGGGACCAGGTCTGGAAGATGATGGTGGCCGTCGCCATCGGCTACGTGTTCCTGGGCATCTTCCAGGCCATGGACAAGGGCCGGGCGCCGCAGCTGGACTTCAAGCACGGTTGGTGGGTGCTGGTGTGGTTCGCCGGCATCCTGCTGGTGAGCTACCTCGGTAGCTACTCCGGCGCCGCCGACAAGGAAGCCGGTCAGGCGGATGTCTACGGCTTCAACGGCGGCATCCTGGCCAACATCATCCTCACGGCCGTCATCTTCGCGCTGGCGTGGTACTGCCAGCTGCCGTCGGAGCGGGTCAACGAGATCCTCAACGAGACCGAGGAGATCATCGAGGAGGACGAGGGCAAGCTGGCCAGCGGCCACTGATCACTGCCTCACCGCACGCCCTCTTCCCCGTCACGGGGGAGAGGGCGTGCTCCTGTGTTCGCTCGTCCAATGAGAGGATCTGGGGCCATGAGCGAACGTGCGTCGGGTTGGTATGACGACCCCCAGGACCCGGACCAGCTTCGCTACTGGGACGGCATCCTGTGGAGCGACCGCACGATGCCCAAGGTGAAGCCCGGACTGGAGAATTCGCGCATCGGCGACGCCAAACGGCAGTACGAGGAGGAGCAGGAGCGGTTGCGTGCCGCCGAGCAGGCCTCGGCGCGCAGCCGGTATCCGGAGCAGCCGCAGATGCGGCCCTACCAGCGCGGCGAGCACGACCCGTACGGACAACCCGGGAACCAGGGCTACGGCCAGACGCCATACGGCCCCCGGCAGCCCTACCAACCGCGCCCGGTCAAGGTCACCCCGGACGGTGAGCCGACCGCGTCGTGGTGGCGCCGCCTGTTCGCATACGTCATCGACAACATCCTGCTGTCGGCCGTCGCGGTCGCCGTGTCCTGGACCTGGCTGCACCCGTGGGCCACGACGTTCATCAACTGGTACGACGACCTGCTCGACGCGGCGGAGGCCGGCCGGTCGCAGCCGCCGATCCCGGAGGCGCTCTACCAGGTTCCGTGGCAGTTCCCGCTGATCGCGGCCGTGCTCTACCTGGTCTACGAGATCGCGATGATCGCCTGGCGCGGCCAGACCGTCGGCCACCTGATCTGCGGCATCCGGGTGCGCAGCAGCGAGTCGACCGCCAAACCCGGCCTCAACGCGGTGGCGATCCGGGCCGTGGTCAAGGGCGTCAACACCATCACCTCGCTCGTGCCGTTCCTCGGATCGCTCGGCCTGGTCTTCGGGCTGGTCGACGGACTGGTGCCCCTCGGCGACCGGCACGCGCAATCGCTCCACGACAAGGCCGCCAAAACGTACGTCGTGCGCTCCCGTGCCCCGAAGCCGCCGTACGGCGCCCCGGCTCCGCCACACGCTCGCTAGCCTCGAAGGGTAAGAAGCTCCCCGGTCAACAGCGAGGCGAACGATGGCGTTCTATCGAGCAATGGGCGAGCTGCCCCGGCAACGGCACACTGCGTTGCGCCGGCCGGACGGCAGCGTCTTCTACGAAGAACTGATGGGGGAGGAGGGCTTCTCCAGCGATTCGTCCCTGCTCTATCACCGCGGCCTGCCGTCGGCGATCTCCGATGCGCAGCCGTGGGTGTTCCGGTGGACCCAGGAGACCCGCCCCAACCATCCCCTGCTGCCGCGCCACCTGAAACTGCACGACCTGTTCACCGAGGCGGACACCGGCGTCGACGCCGTCACCGGGCGTCGTCTGATACTCGGCAACGGGGACGTGCGCATCTCGTATGTCGTGGCCGATGCCCCGAGTCCGTGGTACCGCAACGGGATCGGTGACGAGTGCGTGTATGTCGAGCGCGGCGCGGCACGCGTCGAGACGGTCTTCGGCGCGTTCGACGTCGCCGAGGGCGACTACCTGATCGTGCCGCGTGCGGCGACCCACCGCTGGCTGCCCGTGGCCGCCGGTGACGACGGCTTCACCGAACCACTGCGGGCCTATGCGATCGAGGGCAACTCGCACATCGCACCGCCCAAGCGCTACCTGTCGCGCTTCGGGCAGTTGCTGGAGCATGCGCCGTACTGCGAGCGTGACCTGCGCGGCCCGGCCGGACCGCTGCTGGCGGAGGACGTCGGCGCCGAACCCGACACTCCGACAGAGGTTTACGTCAAGCACCGCACGGGCAGCGCGATCGTCGGCACCGTCTACACCTACCCCTACCACCCGCTCGACGTCGTCGGCTGGGACGGCTGCCTCTACCCCTACGCGTTCAACGTCTCCGACTTCATGCCGATCACCGGGAAGGTGCACCAGCCGCCGCCGGTGCACCAGGTCTTCGAGGGCACGAACTTCGTGGTGTGCAACTTCGTGCCGCGCAAGGTCGACTACCACGAGGCGTCGATCCCGGTGCCCTACTACCACTCCAACGTCGACAGCGACGAGATCATGTTCTACGTCGACGGCGACTACGAGGCGCGCAAGGGCTCCGGCATCGGCAAGGGTTCGATCTCGCTGCACCCGGGCGGGCACGCGCACGGCCCGCAGCCGGGCGCCTACGAGAAGTCCATCGGGGTCCACGAGTTCGACGAGCTCGCAGTCATGGTCGACACCTTCCGGCCGATGGAGCTGGGTGAGGCCGGCAGTGCCGTCGACGACGGGAAGTACGCCTGGAGCTGGGTCGGCGGCCGCTGAGCTTTTCGGGTGACGCGTTCGGCCCACCCGACGTCCGGGTGCGGGTAACGTCGGTCAGTTCACCTGCGGACACCCCGCCGCAGGTCCCCGTCCGACTCCGAAGGAGCCCCCATGCACCCCGTCGTCCGAAACGTCGCCAGCCGACGACAGCTGCTCACCATGACCATGATCGGAGGAGCCGGCGTCGTCGGCGTGGCCGGTGCGCCCGCCGCCGAGGCGAAGCCGCGGTGCCGTCCGAAACCCGGTCACGACCTGCGGCTCACCATCCTGGGCACCACCGACCTGCACGGTCACGTCTACAACTGGGACTACTTCAAGGACGCCGAGTACGACGACACGGCGCACAACGACGTCGGTGCCGCCAAGTGCGCCACGCTCATCCAGGCCGTCCGTGAGGAGCGCGGCGCCGACAGCTGCATCACGCTCGACGCCGGTGACACGATCCAGGGCACGCCGCTGGCGTTCTACTACGCGCGGATCGAACCGATCAGCAAGACCGTGAAGCACCCGATGGCGTTGGCGATGAACAAGATCGGGTATGACGCCGCAGCGCTCGGCAACCACGAGTTCAACTACGGCATGGACCTGTTGCGGACCTTCCAGAGCCAGTTGCACCACCCGCTGCTCGGCGCGAACGCGCTGGACTGGAACACCGGCAAGCCGGCCTTCCCGTCATACACGATGAAGCGGGTGCACGTCCGCGGCCACAAACCGGTCACGGTCGGCATCGTCGGGCTGGTGACACCCGGCGTGGCCATCTGGGACAAGGCGAACGTGGCCGACAAGATCAAGTTCAACGGCATCGTCGAGCAGGCCAAGATCGTGATCCCGCAGGTGAAGCGCCGCGGCGCCGACGTCATCGTGGTGTCCTGCCACTCGGGGGCCGACACGTCCTCCTCCTACGGGGACGCCCTGCCCTGGCCGGAGAACGCGAGCACCCTGCTGGCGCAGCAGGTCCCGGACATCGACGCGATCCTCGTCGGGCACGCGCACGTCGAGATCCCGCAGCGGTTCGTGACCAACGAGCAGACCGGCAAGCAGGTCGTGCTCTCCGAGCCGTTGTGCTTCGGCGAACGGGTCACGGTCATGGACCTCGACCTGCGCAAGGAACGCGGCCGGTGGCAGGTGGTGGGGTCCGCCGCCACCCTGCTGAACTCCAACACCGCGCCCGAGGACCCGCAGATCGCGGCGCTGCTGCGGCCGGCGCACGAGAAGGTCCGCAGCTACGTCAACGGCGTCATCGGCACCTGCACGGAGGAGATGAGCGGTGCCCGCGCCGTCGTCGAGGACGCGGCCGCGGTCGACCTGATCAACCAGGTGCAGGCCGAGGCGGTCAAGGCCGCCCTCGTCGGGTCCGCGGACGAGAACACCCCGGTGCTGTCCATCGCGGCGCCGTTCAGCCGGACCGCCGTCATACCGGCCGGCGACGTGACCGTGCGAGACGTCGCGGGGTTGTACATCTACGACAACACGCTGCTCGGCATCAAGTTCACCGGCGCCCAGGTCAAGCAGTACCTGGAGTACTCGGCGATCTACTTCCAGCAGGTGAGCGGCGCCGGGCCGTTCGAGATGGACGACGTGACCAACGCCGTGACGGAGGCCGCACCGAACGGCACCCCGGACTACAACTACGACGTCATGGGCGGGCTCGACGCACGGCTCACCTACGACATCGACCTGAGCGTGCCGTCCGGCAGCCGCATCCGGAACCTCGCCTACGGCGACACCGCCGTGGGCGATGACGACAGCTTCGTGATCGCCATCAACAACTACCGGCAGTCCGGCGGCGGTGGCTTCCCGAACGTCACGACGGCTCCGGTGGTCTACAACCAGCAGAGGGAGATCCGCCAGATGATCATCGACTGGGTGACCGCCAACAAGACCATCGACCCGTCGACGTTCCACACCATCGACTGGCGGCTGGTCTCGGGCGGCACTCCGATCACGGTCAACTGACCGCGCGCACCCGGCCGAGCTCCTGGGTGCAGCGGGTCAGCGCCACGTAGAGGCCGTTCCAGCCGCGGGGTTCGGTGGCGATGCCGTCCGGGTCGACGACCAGGGCGGCATCCCACTCGAGCCCCTTCGCCTCGCCGGCCGACAACACCACCGTTCCGGGCAGTCGTGCCCGCAGCGTCGTCAGGCGGGCCGTCGGTGCGATCACGCCGACGGTCCCGCCCTCCCAACGCGCCGCCAGCTCGGCGGCGAGTTGCCCTACCGTTCCTGGGAGTTCGGCATCGGTCGCCGTCACGACCCACGGCTCGACACCGGAGTCACGCACCGCCCGCGGTGGGACGCTGCTGCTGCCGGCCCGTTTCAGGACCGGCTCGGTGAGCGCCATGACCTCCCGCGGTGTCCGGTAGCAGATGGTCAGGTCGCCGCGGCGCCACCGGTCGCCGAACACCGGCTGGACGGCCTCCTCCCACGAGGTATGACGATGCGGTGCCTCCGTCTGGTCGATGTCCCCGACGGCCGTGATCGACCGGCTGGGCACCCGCCGCAGCACCATGTGCCACTGCATGGCCGACAGCTCCTGCGCCTCGTCGACGGCCACGTGCCCGTAGGCCCAATCCCTGCGTGCCGCAGCACGATCGGCGAGGAACTCACCCTGCTCCTGCGGTGGGTCGACCGCGCCGAGGAGTGTGGCGACGGCGTCCAGCAGCGGGATGTCGCTGGGTGCGAGCGGTGCCGGTGCGCCGGTGACGAGCGCTCGCTCGTCCCCGGTCAGCTCGCCCGCGAATTCGCGCAGCAGCGCGTCGTCCTGGAGGAGCCGCCGCAGCGCGGCGCGGGCGTCATACACCGGCCAGAAGTCGTCGATGCGTGCAGCGATGCCAGCATCGCTGCAGATCCGCGCACGGATTCGTTCGACGTCGTCGTCGGTGAGCTCTCCGTCGACGTCGACACCGGTCGCTCCGCTGTGCACGCCGCGGTCGTCGGACCTGGCCTGGCCGGCGTCCACCCGGGCGAGGATCTCCTCGAAGCCGGTCTCCATCCCGGCCAGCAGCTCCTCGTGTCGTTCGACCACCGCGTCCGTCAGCAGGTCGTGCACCTTGTCGATGAACCAGCGGCGGGCCGCGTGCACGTCACGACCGGACGTTGCACCGTCGAGCGCATCGCGCACCCGCTGCGCCGGCAGCGGGTAGCGCTCGCCGTCGACCAGGAACTCGAGGTCGCCCGGTGCCGGCAGCAGGGAGCGGATGTACGCCGTCAACGTCGGCTGCCAGAGCGCACGGCCCTTGATCTCGGCGAGCTCCCGCGACTCCTCGCGCTCGACCGCGGCACCCGGCAGCAGCGTGTCACAGGTGGCGGGCACGACCGAGGTCTCGCCGAGCGCCGGGAGCACCTGCGCGATGTAGTCGAGGAACCGGGGGGACGGGCCGAGCACCAGCACACCCTGGCCGGCCAGCTCCGGGCGGTTGAAGAGCAGGTAGGCGACCCGGTGCAGCGCGACGACGGTCTTACCGGTGCCGGGCCCGCCCTGCACGATCAGCGGCCCGGAGCTGTCCGACCGCACGATCTCGTCCTGCTCGCGCTGCAGGGTGGCGACCGCGGTACCCATCCGCCCGGTGCGCCGGGCGGAGAGGGCCTGCAACAGCGCACCCTCGCCGACCAGCTCACCGGCGGCCGCCTCGGGGTCGAGCGGCTCGTCGTCGACGCCGACGACCTCACGCCCGCGCGTGCGGATGTGTCGCCGGCGCTGCTGACCCTGTGGATCCAATGGCGTCGCCGTGTAGAACGGCCGCGCCGCGGCCGCCCGCCAGTCCAGCACCAGCGGTTCGGAGTCGTCGTCGCGCTCGGGGAGCCCGATGCGCCCGATGTGGCGACTGCTGCCGTCGGCGGCGTCCAGCCTGCCGAAGACCAGACCCTGCTCCGCGTGTCGTAGGTCGGCTCGCCGGCGCCGCAGGCCGGTGACGCGGGCGGCCTCCACGTCGTCGCGGGGCGCTGCGGCGAGCTCGCGCTCGACGGCGGCCAACAGGGTGTCGCGCCTGGCGTGGGCGCGGTCGATGAATTCCTGCTCGTCCCGCAGGGCGGGGTGGGTGGTGGATTCGCGCACGAAGTCCTCTCGGGCGGTGATAGGCACCGTCACTCAACTCCCGACCGCGCGAGGTTGTTCCCGCCCCGGGCGCGTCTCAGTCGCGGACGACGGTGACGCCGGCCGCCGCGAAGTCCTGCACGGCCCGGGCCGTCGACTCGGGCGCGACACCCGCGGTGAGGCCGAGCAGCACCCGGGTGCCGAACCCCGCCCCGGCGGAGTCCAGCGCGGTGGCGCGCACGCAGTAGTCGGTCGCGATGCCGACCACGTCGACCTCGTCGATCTCGTGGTCGTGCAGCCACTCGGCGAGCCCGGTGCCCACCTCGGTCGCGCCCTCGAAACCGCTGTATGCCGCTTCGTACTGGCCCTTACGGAAGATCGCAGCAGCCTGCGCGATGACCGGCTGCACCTCGGCGCGGAAGTCGGCACCGGGTGTCCCCACCTCACAGTGCACCGGCCAGCTGTGCACGCAATCAGGGGTTTTCGACCAATGATCGCCCGGGTCGACGTGCCAGTCGGCCGTCGCCACGACCTGGTCGTAGTCGCCGGCGTGGTCCACGGCATACGCGGTGATCCGCTCGGCGACCGCGATGCCGCCCGCGACGGCGAGCGAACCACCCTCGCAGAAGTCGTTCTGAACGTCGACGATGACCAGTGCGCGACCCATGCGGGCAGCCTACGACGACGTGGTGGGCAGCCGGACCCCCATGACCCTGCGCTCGCCGTCCAGCAGCCCGAGCGTGCGCCAGCCCCGGGACTGGTAGAGCCGGACGGCCGGGTCCGCGTCGTCCGCGCTGGTCCCGAGCAGCGCGCGACCGGTCAGGCCGTCGAGCAGGGCGTCGTGCAGCCGCCGGCCGAACCCGTGCCGACGAGCCTCCGGCTCGACGGCGAGCTCGACGAACTCGAAGTGGTCGCCGACCCACTCGGCGCCGACGTCCGGCAACGTGCGCGCCACCAGATCCGGCCAGTACTGACCGCGTGCACCCCGATAGCCCCAGGAGAACCCGAGGACCCGGTCCGCGTCGAGTGCGAGTGCGAGGCGGAAACCGGACCGTCGGCGGTGCCGGTCGAAGAGCTGCTCGCGCCATACGAGCTGGTCCGGCCGGTCGCCGAACACCGTGTCGTACACGGCGAACACGCCGTCCGTGTACGACGCGGCGGTGGCGCCGTCGACGGTCTCGATGCGCGTCACGGGTCAGGGGAGCGGCAGGTAGGCACCCATCACCTGGCGGTTGCCTGCGAGGTGGCCGAGCGTGCTCCAGCCGCGCTTGGTGTAGAGCCGCAGCGCCGGGTCGTCGGCGGCGAGGGTGCTGCCCAGCAGGGCACGCCCGGTCAGACCCTGCAGGACCGCGTCGTGCAGGCCGCCACCGATGCCCTGGCGCCGATCACCGGGACCGACGACGAGTTCGACCAGCTCGAAGTGGTCGCGCAGCCACTCGCCCGGAAGCTCCGGCAGCGTGCGGGCGACCAGGTCCGGCCACTGCTGCCCGCGGTCGCCGCGGTAACCCCACGCGAAACCGGCGACGCGCTCGCCGTCGAGCGCGATCGCGAGACGGAACCCCGGGCGCGCCCGGTCCCGGTCGAAGAGTTTTGCCCGCCAGTCGACCTTCTCGGGGAACCTGCCGACGACTTCGTCGTACAGATCGAACATCCGGTCGGCATACGGCTCGGCCGCGTCACCGTCCAACAACTCGATGCTGGTCATGACATCCTCTCCTTCTCCTCGCGCTGGTAGAGCGTCGGAATCACCGGCTCGCCGCGGGACATCTGCCGGGCCGTGGGCGGTAGCTCTCCCCGAGAGGTCGTGTGCCGCTTGCGGGCGTCGTCGAGGGTGCCGGTGAACACCCGCTCACCGTGCTCCACGAGGGGCACCAGCAGGGTCCGGTCGTCAGCACTCGTCCTGAGCCCCGTCGAAGGGTCGTTGGCCGCTGCGGCACCGATGCCGATCACCTCTGCCTCTGCGACGCCGCGTGGATCGCGTCGTCGGAACGCGTACTTGCGCCCACCGATGCTCGTCTTGTCCTTGCTCTTCTTCGCCACGCCCAGCAGTTCGCCGGAGGAGTCCTCCCGGGCGACGAGCTTGTAGACCAGACCGGCGGTGGGAGCGCCCGAACCCGTGACCAGCTGGGTGCCGACGCCGTAACCGTCGACCGGCCCGGCCTGCAGCGCGGCGATCGCGAACTCGTCCAGGTCGGAGGTGACCACGATCCTGGTGCTGGTCGCACCGAGCGAGTCGAGTTGCTCGCGCACCTCGCGCGCCTGCTGCAGCAGGTCGCCGGAGTCGAGCCGGACCGCGCCGAGCTGCGGACCGGCGATCTCGATGGCCAGGTTGACCGCGTTGGTCACGTCGTAGGTGTCCACCAGCAGCGTCGTGTCGGTGCCGAACGTGTCCACCTGCGACTGGAACGCGGCGCGCTCGTCGTCGTGCAGCAGGGTGAACGCGTGCGCCGCGGTGCCGGTGGTCGGCACGCCGTACCTGCGGCCCGCCTCGAGGTTGGACGTCGTGGTGAAGCCGGCGATGTATGCCGCCCGCGCGGCCGCGATCGCGGCCTCCTCATGGGTACGCCGGGAGCCCATCTCGATGCACGGCCGGTCCTCGGCGGCCGCCGTCATCCGGCTGGCCGCCGACGCGATCGCCGTGTCGTGGTTGAGGATCGACAGCACCAGCGTCTCCAGGACCACCGCCTCGGCGAAGGTCGACTCGATGATCAGCATCGGGGAGCCGGGGAAGTAGACCTCGCCCTCGGCATACCCCCAGACGTCGCCGGTGAAGCGGTAGGACGACAGCCACTCCAGGGTCGGCTCGTCCACCACCTTGTGCTCGCGCAGGAACGACAGCTCGGCGTCACCGAAGCGGAAGTCGGCGAGCGCGTCCAGCAGGCGGCCGGTGCCGGCGACCACGCCGTAGCGCCGTCCGTCGGGTAGGCGGCGGCCGAACGCCTCGAACACGCTGCGTCGTCCCGCGGTGCCGTCGCGGAGTGCGGCGCTGAGCATGGTCAGCTCGTAGTGGTCGGTCAGCAGCGCGGTGGACACGCCGGCGGATGTCGTCACGTGCGTCACTGTAGGGCAGCCTCGCGGTCCACCGCTGCTCTTGCCTATCGTTGAGACCGTGTCTGTTGCGCCTCCGGAGCATGCCTCGCCCGACGTCGACCTCGACGCCGACGCGGTCGCGGAGACCGACAAGCCCTGGGTGACCATCGTCTGGAACGATCCGGTCAACCTGATGTCCTACGTCTCGTGGGTCTTCCAGAGCTATTTCGGCTACCCGAAGGCCAAGGCCGAGAAGCTGATGATGACCGTGCACCGGGAGGGCAAGGCGGTCGTGTCGTCCGGGCCGCGTGAGCGGATGGAGACCGACACCGAGGCGATGCAGGGTTACGGCCTGTGGGCAACGTTCGAGAAGGACACCTGAACCATGGCGACCGCCTTCAAACGCAAGGGTTCCCGCATCGTCGCCCGGCTGGACGACAACGAACGCGCCATCGTGCGCGAGCTGCTGGACCAGACCCGGCAGCTGCTCGAGCCCAGCGGCGGCAGCAGCGGTGACCCGGTGGAGGACCTGCTCGCCGGTCTCGGGTCGGCCCCCGACCCGGAGGAGGTCGCGGGTCGCGACCCGGCGCTGGCCCGGCTGCTGCCCGACGGCCACCGCGGTGACCCCGAGGTGGCGGCCGAGTTCCGCGCGCTCACCGAGCACGGTCTGCGGCAGCGCAAGACCGCCAACCTGTCGACGGCGATCGAGGCGCTGGACCAGCCGGCCCACCGCGACAGGCTGGAGCTGGACGTCGGGCAGGCGCAGGCGCTGCTGATCGGGCTGGCGGACGTCCGCCTCGCGCTGGGGGAGCGCCTGGAGCTGCGCAGCGACGAGGACAGCGAGCGGCTGCAGCAGGAGCTCGCGCAGGCGGCGGTGGACGGATCGCAGGATCCGCGGGTGGTCATCGGCCTGTACTACGACTTCCTGACCTGGATGCAGGAGTCACTGGCCGGTGCGATGTTGTAGGGGGCAAGTAGCATCTGGGGCATCATGAGCGAGTCTGAAACCGTCCGCAAGCCCCGCCTCCGCGTCGCGCCGTCGCCCACCGGCGACCCGCACGTCGGCACGGCATACGTCTCGATCTTCGACCTGGCCTTCGCGCGCCAGCAGGGTGGCAGCTTCATCCTGCGCATCGAGGACACCGACCGCACCCGCTTCCAGGCGGACAGCGAGCAGCAGCTCTACGACACGCTGCACTGGCTGAACCTCGACTGGGACGAGGGGCCGGACAAGGACGGCCCGTTCGCGCCGTACAAGCAGTCCGAGCGACTGGACACCTACCAGCCGTATGTCGAGCAGCTCATCGCCGACGGGCACGCCTACCACTGCTGGTGCTCCAGCGAGCGGTTGAAGGAGATGCGCGAGGTCCAGCAGAAGACCAAGCAGCCCACCGGCTACGACCGGATGTGCCTGGGCAAGACCAAGGAGGAGCGGTCGCAGCTGCCCGGCTTCACCGAGACGCCGGTCGTGCGCATGCTCATCCCGGACGACGTGCCGCTGGCGTTCGACGACCTCATCATGGGGCCGACCAAGGCCCCCAAGCCCGACGACCAGGTGATCCTCAAGGCGGACGGCTTCCCGACCTACCACCTGGCGGTCGTGGTCGACGACCACCTGATGGAGATCACCCATGTGGTGCGGGGGCAGGAGTGGATCTCCTCAACCCCCAAGCACATCCTGCTCTACCAGTGGCTGGGCTGGGAGGCGCCGCAGTTCGCGCACATCCCGTTGCTGCGTGACGAGAAGAAGGCCAAGATCTCCAAGCGCAAGAGCCCGTGGGCCAAGCTCACGTGGTTCCAGGAGCAGGGTTATCTCCCGGAGGCGCTGGTCAACTTCCTTGCATTGCAAGGGCATCCGCCGATCATCGAGGAAGATGGGTCGGAGCGGGAGACGTTCAGCTTCGAAGAGTTCAGCAAGCACTTCGACTGGCACAAGATCAACCCGGCCGGTGCGGTGTTCAACCTCGACAAGCTCAACTGGCTGAACGGCCACTACATCCGCGAGCTCACCGAGCAGGACCTCGCGCAGCGGCTGCTGCCCTTCCTGCAGCGCGACGGTGCGCTGCCGCAGCCGGCGTCGCTGCCGCAACTGGGCAGGCTGAACGAGATCGTGCCGCTCATCCAGACCCGCATCAACCTGTTGTCCGATGCCACGCCGTTGGTGGCGCCGTTCTACGTCGCGGACGACCAGCTGGAGATCGCCGACGACGCGCGCACGCAGTTGAAGGACAGCGCCCCGCAGGTGCTGGACGCAGCCATAGCCGCGCTCCAGCCGATCAGCGGTGCCATCGGCAACCCGGACGGCAGCGGCCGCGAGTGGACGACGCAGCGGCTGGAAGAGGTGCTGCGTGCCGCGATCGTCGACGGGCTCGGCATCAAGCCACGCCTCGCGTTCGGGCCGATCCGCACCGCCGTCTCCGGGCAACGCATCTCGCCGCCGCTCTTCGAATCGATGGAGATCCTCGGCAAGGAGTCGACGCTGCGGCGGCTGAAGGCACTGCGTGCGACGCTCTGAGTCGCGAATCCCGCAGGGGGCGACCGCCGTTCGGCTGGAGGTGCGAGCCGTCCTGCTGGACGTGGACAACACGGTGGTCGACAACACCAGCGCGATGCGGGCAGCGGGCCTGGCCGCGATGGGCGCCCTGTGGCCGCAGTTCACGGCCGCCGAGCACCGGGCGATGGCCGAGCGCTACCGGCTCGACCCGGGCGGTGCGTTCCACCGCTACATGCGCGGGGACAACGACTACCGCGTGATGCGCGCCGAGCGACTGCAGGACGTCGCCACCGTCTACGGCGTCCAGGTCCCGGACGACGCACTGGACCGCTACGAGGCGGCCTTCCGGCCGGTCTTCGCCGCGGCGCAGCGCAAGTACGACGACGTCATACCGTTCGCCGAGCGGTGCGCGGACGCCGGGCTGCAGGTGGCCGTGCTGACCAACTCCTCGGACGAGCTGACGACGGAGAAGTTCGAGCTGACCGGTCTCACCGGCCGGCTCGGCGCGATCACCACGCGGGACACGCTCGGTTTCGGCAAGCCGGACCCACGTGTTTTCCATCACGCCTGCGCCGGTCTGGGGGTCGAGCCCGCCGCTGCGGCATACATCGGTGACGAGTGGGCCGCGGACGTCCAGGGCGCGCTCGGTGCCGGGCTGCAACCGATCTGGCTGCGCAGGGACGGGGAGCTCGCTGCTCCGGAGCCGGTGCCGACGATCGCCTCGCTCGACCAGCTGCAGCTGGGGGAGGGCGGCCTGGACGTTCTCGATTTGGGCTGTGCGGCCCCGACCGGGTAAGGTCTCACCTCGGTTCACCTCGTCGGACCGGCTTCCGCCGACGACGAAGTGATACCCCCTTGGGGTATGGTGTAATTGGCAGCACGACTGATTCTGGTTCAGTTAGTCTAGGTTCGAGTCCTGGTACCCCAGCCATCGGCGAGAGATCGCCGATTCGGTGGAATCGCACCTAACCGGTAAGGTTCTACCAGCCGCGGCCCCATCGTATAGCGGCCTAGTACGTCGCCCTCTCACGGCGGTAACGCGGGTTCGAATCCCGCTGGGGTCACGTTGGGTCGAAGCGCCCGAGTCCGTCACGGACTCGGGCGCTTCGCTGTGTCGTATGACGTCAACGGCTCATCGCTGCATCGCGGTGCGCACTGCGCCGTTGACGGCACGCACCGCAGCCGAGGGCGTCCCCGCGGCGGCACGCACCGACATACGCACCGCCGGCGGCTCCGGCAGATCCTCGCGCTCGACCAGGCCCTCAGGGGTGCGGTCCAGTTGCGGCAGCAGCAGCACCCCGATGCCCGCCCGCGCCGCCGAGTAACCGCCGGACAGGTTGGTCACCTCGGCGACGACGTCGTGCTCGATGCCGGCCGAGCGCAGGGTGTCGAACGTCGGCCGGCGCAGCATGCACGGCTCGTCGAACGCGATCACCGGCAGCGGCCCCGACGCGGGCCGCACGAACTCCGGGCCGGCGAACCAGTGCAGCCGCAGCACACTGCGGTGCGACGGCGGTGCGGCGCCGAGTTCGGTGACGACGATGAGGTCGGCGACGCCGTCGGCGAGGGCCTGCTCGACCTCCGCGGTCCGGTCCAGCCGGAAGCGGAAGGCCGTGTCCGGCAGCGACGCCCGCAACGCGGTCGAGATCTCCGGCAGCAGCATCTCCGCCGCGTGCTCCGAGGCGCCGACGGTCAGGGTGCGCGACTCCTTGGTCTCGAAGAGCCGCACCGCGTCGTCGTGTGCCGCCAGGATGCGACGCGCATCGCGCAGCAGTTGCTCGCCGGCAGGCGTGAATCTGGTCTGCCGGCCGACCCGTTCGACCAGCTGTGTGCCGGTCGCCTGCTCCAGTCTGCGCACGTGCTGGCTGACCGCGGACTGGGTCAGGTGCAGCGTCGTCGCGGCCCGATGGAATCCACCGGCGCCGGCGATCGCGACCAGGGAGCGCAGTGGGGTGATGTCGAGGGTGGCCGTCATGATCCGAGCCTATCCGATGAGCATTCGCGATCGATAGCGATTACTAATCATTGTTGGACACGGGGACGTCATCGCGTCCACCATTGCTCCCATGAAACTTCCGCTGCGGCTGTCGATCCCGGTCGTGTTCTTCTACGCGCTCGGCTATCCGATCGGTGCGCTCGCCGTGCAGGCCATGTCACCCGGACCGGTGCTGGTGCTGCGCTTCACCGTCTCGGCGCCGGTCCTGCTGCTGGTGGCCGCCCGGCGGGGTGTCCGCCTGCCCCGTGGACGGTTGCTCGTGCACGTGGCCGTCGCCGGACTGCTCATGCAGGCAGTGCAGTTCATCGGCTGCTACGAGGCGTTCCGGCTCGGCCTGTCTCCCGTGCTGACCGCGCTGATCATCTCGATGAACCCGGTCGTCACCGCTGCGTTGGCCTGGTTCCTGCTCGGTGAGCGGCTGAACCGACGCCGTGCCGCCGCGTTGGTGCTCGCGGTGGCAGCGGTCTTCGTGGCCTTCGCCGGGCGGCTGGGGTCGGCGTCGCTCGGCATCGGCGCGGCCGCGGTGGTGGTGGCGCTGCTCGGCCTCTCGCTCGGCGGCGTCTACCAGCAGCGCTTCGTGCGCGGGGTCGACCCGATCATGGCCACCGGTATCGGCGTGCTGGTCTCCATCCCGGCGGCCGTCGTCTTCGCGCTGGCCACGCCGATGCACGTGTACCGGCCGGAGCAGGCGTTCTGGTCGGTCGGCGCGATGATCGTGTCCAGCTCGCTGATCGGGATGAGCCTCTACCTGGCCGCGTTGCGTCGCGGCGGGGCCGGGCAGGTCGCGATGCTGTTCGCCGTCATACCCTCCGTGGCGGCGGTGCTCAGCTGGGCGTTGCTCGGCGAGCGGCCCGATGTCGGCGTGCTCGGTGGGTTGCTGATCGGTGCCGTCGCCTGCGTGCTCGGACGCCGGTCGGATCGCCCGACACCGCCCGCGCGGTCGGTCGAACGCCCGCGCCCGTCGGCCATGATCGGGTGATGGCCTCGTTCGTCTGGTATGCCGCCTACGGCTCCAACCTGTCGCCCGAGCGTTTCGACAACTACGTCCGCGGCGGCCGACCGGACGGCGCGCTACGGACGTATGCCGGCTGCCGCGACACGACGGCGCCGACCGGCCGGCGTGCCACGTCCCTGCCGGGTCGGGTGTTCTTCGGCGGCGCCTCGCAGGTCTGGGGTGGCGGTATGGCGTTCTACGACCCGGCGCGGCCGGGCCCGTCATACGCCACGGCATACCGGCTGACGGCAGAGCAGTTCGCCGACGTCTGGTCCCAGGAGTGCCATCGCCCGGTCGGCGGGTCCGTGCCGATCGACGACGTCGTGGCCGGTGGTGACTGGTGTGGCGGGGGCGGGCGGTACGACCGGATCCTGCTCGTCGGGTCGATCGACGAGGAGCCGGTGGTCACGTTCACGTTCGCCGCGGCGCGTCCGGCGCCGAACCCTCCGGCGGCGGCCTACGCGGCCACCATCGAGCGTGGCCTGGTCACGTCCCACGGGCTCGCCGAGGGGGATGCCGCGCAGTACGTGGCGTCGTTGATCACCGGGTCGATCGCTCGGAGCTGAGCGCCTGCTGGGCGAGCCGGCGCAGGGTGAGGATCATCGGGTCGGTGAGGAGGGTGCCGACGGCAACCTGTCGGAGCGCTCGCTCCGGAGCCGCCGGCACCGAGTCGACGTCGATCTCGGCCAATCGATCGGCAACGTCCGCGTAGCGGCTCAGCAGCGTTTCGTCCGCGGATTCCACCCCGGCGGCGACGGCCAGCCGCAGTTGCTCGCCTAGCAGCACCAGCAGGGGCTCGTCCGGTGGGATGCACCAGCCGCGCTGCTCGACGAACTGCGTTGCGATCCGCGTCCATTCGGGGTCGGGATGTTCCGGCAGCGGGGGAGTGATGGCCTGCTGCGCCACGCCGAGCAGGTGGTGTCTGCCGACCTCGGGACCGTCGAGCGCTGCCAGGACCTGCCGGACGCGGGCGATGCTGAGCCCGCCGGATTCGAGCAGGGCCCGGATCAGGCGCACCCGGTCCACGTGGCCGGCGTCATACGACGCCTGTGTGCGGCTCGTCGCGGTGCCGGCGGGCAGCAGGCCCTCGCGGAGGTAGTACTTCAGGGTCGCGACCGGCACCTGCGTCCTGGTCGACAACTCGGAGATGCGCATGCACCGATCTTGACACTGGATAGCGGAACTCGCCAATATTGGGGAGTGTCACTATCCAACCACGGGAGGACGACGCTATGAAGATCGACATGAGCACCCACGCGCACGAAGGCGACCTCGTCGTCTTCCTGATCGGTATGACGGTGGGCCGGCCGTGGCGGGTCGACCAGTGGGTCCGGATCAGCAGCGCGATGCGCCGGATGCAGATCGAGTTGCACCGCAACAAGGCCCGGGCCGAAGCGGGCACCGAGGAGTGGCTCGGCTTCCTCGGCGGGTACAACTGCGTGGGCCCGCGTGGTCCGGTGTCCGTGCAGTACTGGCGCAGCACCGAGGACCTCTACGGCTACGCCAATGCCGCGGATCGGGAGCACCGTCCGGCGTGGTTGGCCTACTACCAGCGCGCGCACCGGCTGGCCGGCCGTGACGGCATCGGGATCTGGCACGAGACGTATGCCGTTCCGGCGGGCGGCCACGAGTCGGCCTACGGGAACCTCACCGACTGGGGGCTGGCCGGGGTGACGGGCGCGATCCCGCTGACGCGGCGCGGCCGGACGGCACGCGAGCGGCTGGCGTCGTCCGCGCAGCCGCTCGCCCGCTGAAGGGTGGCGTCAGGCCGACTCGCCGCGACGCTGTGAGGCAGCGTGGGCGCGGGCGAGCACCTCGGTGAGCTTGTTGGCACCGGCGACCACGGTCCCGGCGTGCAGGCGACCGGGTTGACGGGAGACGCGCTCGATCGGGCCGGAGATCGACACGGCCGCGATCACGCGACCCGACGGCCCGCGGACCGGCGCGGAGACCGACGCCACACCCTGCTCGCGCTCGCTGACGCTCTGCGCCCAGCCCCGACGGCGGACGGCCGACAGCATGGTGGCGGTGAACTTCGCGCCGTGCAGGCCACGGTGCAGGCGGTCGGGCTCCTCCCAGGCGAGCAGGACCTGCGCGGCGGATCCTGCCTGCATGGTGAGCGTCGCCCCGACCGGGATCGAGTCGCGCAGCCCCATCGGGCGGTCGGCCGCCGCGACGCAGATGCGCTGGTCGCCCTGGCGGCGGTAGAGCTGGGCGCTCTCGCCGCAGTGGTCGCGCAGCGCCCCGAGCACGGGGCCGGCGGCTGCGAGGAGGCGGTCCTCGCCGGCCGCCGAGGCCAGCTCGGCGAGGCGTGGTCCGAGGATGAAGCGTCCCTGCATGTCGCGTGCGACGAGCCGGTGGTGCTCGAGTGCGACGGCCAGCCGGTGCGCTGTCGGTCGGGCCAGGCCGGTGTGTGCGACCAGCTGGGCGAGGGTTGACGGGCCTGCTTCGAGAGCGGAAAGAACGACGGCGGCCTTGTCCAGAACGCCGACTCCGCTAGAGTTGTCCATGCACTGATACTGCCGTCTCATCCCGCGAGACGCAAGTCCTGGGCCGGAAATTGCGGTTCAAGCTCTGTCAGTGACACCCGAACCCGGGGGCAAGGACGCCCCCGGGGGCAAGCTCGATGAAGGAGGGTCCGGCGTGGGACGGACGTTGGCACAGAAGGTTTGGGAACAGCACGTCGTCCGGCGCGCGGACGGTGAGCCGGACCTGCTCTACATCGATCTGCACCTCATCCACGAGGTCACCAGTCCGCAGGCGTTCGACGGCCTGCGGCTCGCCGGCCGGCCGGTCCGTCGTCCGGACCTGACCGTCGCGACCGAGGACCACAACGTGCCGACGACGCCCGGCCCGATCACGGACCCGGTGAGCAAGACCCAGGTCGACACGCTGCGCACGAACTGCAAGGAGTTCGGCGTCAAGCTCTTCCCGATGGGCGACGCGGAGCAGGGCATCGTGCACATCATCGGCCCACAGCTGGGTCTGACCCAGCCGGGTATGACGATCGTGTGCGGCGACAGCCACACGTCGACGCACGGTGCGTTCGGGGCACTGTCGTTCGGCATCGGCACCAGCGAGGTCGAGCACGTGCTGGCCACCCAGACGCTGCCGCTCAATCCGTTCAAGACCATGGCGATCAACATCGAGGGCGAGTTGCCCGACGGGGTCACGTCCAAGGACATCATCCTGGCGGTGATCGCCAAGATCGGCACCGGCGGTGGGCAGGGCTACGTGCTCGAATACCGCGGGTCGGCAGTGCGCAACATGTCGATGGAAGCCCGAATGACGATGTGCAACATGTCGATCGAGGCCGGAGCCCGCGCCGGGATGGTCGCTCCCGACCAGACGACCTACGACTACCTCGAGGGTCGCGACCATGCGCCGACCGGTGCCGACTGGGACGCCGCGGTCGCCGCCTGGTCGCAGTTGGGCACCGATGACGACGCCGTCTTCGACGCCGAGGTCGACATCGACGCGAGCGCGTTGACCCCCTTCGTGACCTGGGGGACGAACCCCGGTCAGGGTCTGCCGTTGTCGTCGAACGTGCCTGACCCGGAGGCGTTCTCGGGTGAGAACGAGAAGGCCGCGGCACAGCGGGCGATCGAATACATGGGTCTGACCCCGGGCACGCCGCTGCGCGAGATCTCCGTCGACACCGTCTTCCTCGGGTCGTGCACCAACGGCCGCATCGAGGACCTGCGCGCCGCGGCGGCAATCATCAAGGGGCGCAAGGTCGCTCCCGGTGTGCGCATGCTCGTCGTCCCCGGATCGGCCAAGGTGCGCCTGCAGGCCGAGGCCGAGGGTCTCGACAAGGTCTTCTCGGACGCCGGTGCCGAATGGCGCCTCGCGGGGTGCTCGATGTGCCTGGGCATGAACCCGGACCAGTTGTCGGCGGGCGAGCGCAGCGCATCGACGTCGAACCGCAATTTCGAAGGGCGACAGGGCAAAGGCGGTCGTACCCACCTGGTGAGCCCGCTCGTGGCCGCAGCCACCGCGGTGCGCGGCACGTTGTCCAGCCCGGCCGACCTGACGCCTTCGGCCTGAGGATCAAGGAGAAGCGATGGAGAAGTTCACCCAGCACACCGGAGTCGGTGTCCCGTTGCGTCGCAGCAATGTCGACACCGACCAGATCATCCCGGCCGTCTACCTCAAGCGGGTCACCCGCACCGGCTTCGAGGACGGCCTGTTCGCCGCGTGGCGTGGCGACGAGACCTTCGTGCTGAACAACCCCGCCTACGCGTCCGGCTCGGTACTGGTGGCCGGCCCCGACTTCGGCACCGGGTCCTCGCGGGAGCACGCGGTGTGGGCGCTGATGGATTACGGCTTCCGTGTTGTGCTTTCGTCCAGGTTCGCCGACATCTTCCGTGGAAACGCCGGTAAGGCAGGACTGCTCGCCGCGCAGCTGCGGCAGGAGGACATCGAGCTGCTGTGGAAGTTGCTGGAGAACGAGCCGGGTACCCAGGTCACCGTCGACCTGGAGCAGCGGACCGTCACCGCGGGCGAGCACGTCTTCGCTTTTCAGGTCGACGACTACATCCGCTGGCGCCTGCTCGAGGGGCTCGACGACATCAGCCTGACGCTGCGACACGCGGATGAGATCACGAATTTCGAGTCCGAGCGACCGAGCTGGAAACCGGCTGCGGTGCCGGCCTGAATCAACATTTCGTCAGCGTTTCGCGCGGGTGACCCGAACGGGGTTGCCCGCGCGAATTGCGTTATGACACAAATGATTTGACAACTCATCCGAGCTGTGGAGGCGGTCGCCGACGGGTCCCCGCGACACCGTCCGACCGGGCCAGGAGGGGCCGCAGAGGGGCCCAAAGCTGTTGTGCCGTGGGCGAATAGCGCGGCGTTGCAGGTTGCCGACTCGCCTCCGTGGGCATACCGTCTGTCTCAATCGAGCGTCAGCTTGAGGTAACGCAATCGGACGCCCGGTCGAACGCCGGCACCACCCGAAGGGGATAGGACCCATGAACAAGGCAGAGCTCATCGAGAGCCTGGAGACCCGACTCGGCAGCAAGAAGGCTGCGAGTGAGGCTCTGGAGGCTGTCGTGGATGCGATCATCCGCGAGGTCGCCAAGGGCAACAAGGTCGGCATCACCGGCTTCGGCACGTTCGAGAAGATCTCGCGTGCCGCCCGCACAGGACGCAACCCGCGCACCGGCACCACGGTCCGCATCAAGAAGACGTCGGTCCCGAAGTTCAAGCCCGGCACGGCCTTCAAGACCGTCGTCGCCAACCCGCGCGCGCTGCCGAAGACCGGCAACGCCGGTGGCCGTGCGTCCAGCGCGGCAGCGGACACCACCAAGAAGACCGCGGCGAAGAAGACCACGGCCAAGAAGGCGACCGCGAAGAAGGCGACCGCCACCAAGGCCGCGGCCAAGAAGACCACGGCGAAGGCCGCCGCGAAGAAGACCACGGCCAAGAAGGCGACCGCCACCAAGGCCGCGGCCAAGAAGACCACGGCGACGGCGAAGAAGACCACAGCCAAGAAGGCGCCCGCCAAGAAGGCCACCGCGAAGAAGAGCACCGCGAAGCGCAGCGCGCGTCGCTGACGGTCAGCCACGACGACGACGGCTCACTCCGTGCTGGACGGGGTGGGCCGTCGTTCGTGTGTGGGGACCCGTGCGGGCTCAGCGAATCCGCTGGCCGGGTCCGATGCCCTCGATCCACAACCGGCTGACGCCGGCGCTGCCGACCTCGATGCTGACCCGTTGGCCCAACCGGAGATGGCGCAGGTGGGAGGAGTTGAACGTCGCAGCATCCACGGTGAGCAGCCGGCCGTTGTCGGTCAACACCACACCGGAGCCGGTCTCCTCGTCGAAACTGTGAACCGTTGCCTGCATGCCCACACTCTAGGGCCGCAGCGGTGTCCCTGCGCGAAGGCGGTCAGCGACCGGCCGCGAGCAACTGCTCGGTCCGCCGGCCGACGCCGAGTTCGACGGCGCGACGCAGTGACTCGTCGTTGTCGACGTCGGTGCGCAGCCGCGGCAGGTCCAGGTCGAGCACCGTCGCCGTACGCGCATGGCGTGCTGCGGAACCGGTGCCGAACCGCGGCGTCAGCCGGGAGCCGTCGTGATGGCTGATCAGCACCGTCCCGGTGCCCTCGTGATCGGGGACCACCGCGGCCTCGACAGCGGCACACGCGGCGAGCCCGTCGGCCAACTCGGCCGGGGTGAGCGCAGGGAGGTCCCCGAGCAGCACCGCAGCCGGGCTGTGCGGAGCCCGCTCGCTCGCGGCATCGATGCCGGCGGTGACAGCGGAATTGAGCCCGCGGCCCGGATCGGCGATCAGGACGGCTCCGAAATCGCGCATCTGCGACCGGATCTCGGGGTCAGACGTGACCACCAGCAGCTGGTGCGCCGGAACCACCTGCAGGACGGCACCGAGCGTGTCCAGGGCGATCGCCAGGGCAAGGTCCTCCCGGCGCACGCCGGTCGGCGTGCGCAGCCTGGACTTGCCGTTCGCGCTGTGCTTGACCGGAACGATCACATGCCAGGTCGAGGTGACTGCGGACTCCACGAGATGATGTTCTCAGACGCTCGCGACACACTCGTCGCGGCGTTCACTTCCGCCGCGGGGCCGCGGTGGGATTAGATACCAAGGATCGACCCGTCCGTGCAGACGTCACGTTAGGAGCCAGTACTCGTGTCGCGCCCCCCGATGAGCGAGAACATCGAGCCGATGTACTCCAAGGTGATCACGACGCTGTACCCCGTGTTGCAGCGCATCACATTCCGCGACTGGACCGGCATGGAGAACATCCCCCGCGACGGCGGTTTCGTCGCGGCGTCCAACCACATCTCCAACATGGACCACTTCCCGCTGGCGCACTTCCTGGTGGCCGCGGGCCGGGCGCCGCACTACCTGGCGAAGTCCTCGCTGTTCAAACCACCGGTGGTCCGGCAGATCCTGCACGGCACCGGACAGATCCCGGTCTACCGCGGCACCTCGCAGGCCACGTCGGCACTTTCGGCTGCGACCGAGGCCCTCGAGCGTGGTGCCTGTGTCTGCGTCTACCCGGAGGGCACGATCACCCGCGAACCCGACTTCTGGCCGATGGTGGGCAAGTCCGGTGCGGCCCGGCTCGCGCTGGAGAGCGGGGTGCCGCTCGTGCCGCTCGCGATCTGGGGCACTCGGGAGATGATGTGGCCCTACAAGGACAAAGTGCCGAAGCTCTTGCCGCGCAAGCTGATCCATGTCGCGGCCGGACCTGCGATCAATCTCGACGACCTGCGAGACGGTCCGGTGGACAGCCAGAAGCTGCGAACAGCCACGGTGCGCCTGATGGACGAGATCACCACACTGTTGGAAGGCATCCGGGGCGAGAGTGCGCCGGAGACGCCCTTCGACCCCCGTAAGCAGCAGCCCGCCCGAGGAAGCGGCAGCTCCGAAGGCGGATCGACGACCAAGGACGTGAAATGACCCGGGTGGCGATGCTCGGCGGTGGCAACTGGGGCACCGCGTACGCAGCGATCATGGCCGACGCAGGCTGCACGGTGCGCCTCTGGGCACGTCGCGGCGAGGTCGTCGACGAGATCAACACGCAACACGTCAACTCCGGCTATCTCCCCGATCGTGAGCTACCGGAGACGATTTCCGCGACGACGTCCTTCGCCGACGCGCTCGACGGAGCCGAGATCGTCGTGCTCGCGGTCCCGTCGCAGACCCTGCGCACCAACCTGGCCGACTGGCGGGACCTGTTGCCGAAGGACGCCCCGGTGGTCTCGTTGATGAAGGGTGTCGAGCTCGGCACCGGGGAACGGATGAGCCAGGTGATCGCCGAGGCCGGCGAGGTCGATCCCGACCGCATCGTCGTGGTGTCGGGCCCCAACCTGGCGGCGGAGATCGCGGCGCGGCAACCGGCCGCCGCCGTTGTCGCTGCGTCCAGCCCGCGGGTGCGCGCCAAGGTCGCCGAGGCAAGCGCCACGGCATACTTCCGGCCCTACCTGGGCACCGATGTCGTCGGCACCGAGATCGCCGGTGCCACCAAGAACGTCATCGCGCTCGCCGTCGGTATGGCGTCCGGCATGGGCATGGGCGACAACACGATGGCCAGCCTGCTGACCCGGGGTCTGGCTGAGACCGCCCGGTTGGGAACGGCTTTGGGCGCCGACCCGCAGACCTTCCTCGGCCTCGCCGGGGTCGGCGACCTGGTCGCGACCTGCGCGTCGCCGCTGTCCCGCAACCGCACCTTCGGCTACCGGCTCGGCTCGGGGATGTCGCTCGACGAGGTCATCGAGAGCACCAAGCAGACCGCCGAGGGCGTGAAGTCCTGCGAGTCCATCCTGCAGCTCGCCGAGAGCGTCGACGTCGACGTGCCGATCGTCGAGAACGTCGCGGCCGTCGTGCACGAGGGCCGCGAGCCGAAGGACGTCGTCGGTGCCCTGATGTCCCGCGCCCGCAAGCTGGAGACCAACTAGGGCTGCAACGCCGCGTCCAGGTCCTGCCAGAGGTCCTCGACGTCCTCGACACCGACCGACATCCGCACCAGTCCCTCCGGCACGCTCTCCGGCTCACCTGCGTGCCGCCGGCGGCGCTCCAGGGACGACTCGACGCCGCCGAGACTCGTGGCGGGCAGCCACAGCCGCACGCGTTCCTCGATGCGCTCGGCCGCGGCGAGCCCACCGGTCGGCTCCAGGCAGACGATCGCGCCGAACCCGGGGTAACGGACCTGCGCGACCGCGTCGTGCGTAGCAAGCCGGGCCGCGAGCTCGGCGGCGTTGGCGCAGGCCCGCGCGACACGCAGGTGCAGGGTGCGCATCCCGCGCAACGCGAGCCAGGTCTCGTGCGGCCCGGGGATCGCGCCACGCAATGTCCGGTGGTGGTGCAGCCGCTCGTGGATCGCGTCGTCCGCGGTGACGGCCGCGCCGAGCACCACGTCCGAATGACCTGCGAGATACTTGGTGACCGAATGCACGACCACGTCGGCGCCGAGCTCGAGCGGGCGGCTGAGCAGCGGGGTGTTGAAGGTGTTGTCCACGATCGACAGGACGCCGCGCTCGCGAGCCGCCCGCAGCAACGCCGGCAGGTCGGACACCTCCAGCATCGGGTTCGTCGGGGACTCCAGCCACACGGTGTCCGCACCGTCCAGTGCCGCGATCGTCGCCGCGGTGTCGGTCGGATCGACCCGCCGGGCGGACAGTCTCCCGTCCGCCTCCAACTCGTCGATCAGGGACGTCGTGCCGTTGTAGACGTGCTGGGGCACGACCACGGTGCCCCGCGGCGGGGTCATCAGCAGGCAGGCGCTGATCGCCGCCATACCGCTGGCGAAAGCCAGCGCCCGACCGCCCTCCAGGTCACCCAGCACGCCCTCGAACGTCGACCAGGTGCGGTTGCCGAAACGACCGTAGGTCGGCCCGTCGCCGAGGACGTAGGTCGAGCTGAGCTCGATCCCCGGGGCGGCGGGTGCGCCGGGCGTGCGTGTGGGCCGGCCGAGCGCGACCAGACGGGTGGCGGGGGAGTAGGTGACATCGTCGTGCATATGACCACTGTGGCACGCCGACACGTGGTGAAACGTGGGCGTCCACGCTGCGCACGTTAGGCTCGCTGCGATGAGCACGCCAACTCCCGCCGCGGGCGCCGACACCCACCGCAAGCCCGTCGTCGCAATCGTTTTCGGTGGTCGGTCCAGTGAGCACGCGGTCTCCTGTTCGACGGCGGCCAGTGTGCTGCGGGCCATCGACCGCGACCGCTACGACATCGTCCCGATCGGCATCGCCCCGGACGGCCGCTGGGTGCTGGTGGCCGACGACCCCGAGCCCCTGCAGCTGACCGCGGACCACACACCGAGCGTGCACGGGGAGACGACCGCGCTGATCTCCACCGACCCCGGTGCCCGTGAGGTGATGATCTTCCCGCCGGACGAGCCGCCGCGTCGGTTGACCACCGTCGACGTCGTACTCCCGCTGCTGCACGGTCCGTTCGGTGAGGACGGCACCTTGCAGGGTCTGCTGGAGCTCGCCGACACCCGGTATGTCGGGTCCGGTGTCGCCGCGTCCGCGGTGATGATGGACAAGGCACTGATGAAGATCGTGTTCTCCGCCGCCGGCCTGCCGGTCGGGCCGCACGCCGTGATCACGGACAAGGAGTGGCGGCGCGACAAGGCCGCCTGTTTGGACAGTGTCGCCGGCCTCGGCCTGCCCGTCTTCGTCAAGCCTGCGCGTGCCGGTTCGAGCGTCGGGGTGGTGAAGGTCGACGCGGCCGACCAGCTGGAGGCGGCCGTCGAGACCGCACGCGAGTCGGACCCCAAGGTGCTCGTCGAGGCGGCCATCCCCGGTCGCGAGGTGGAGTGCGGAGTGCTGGAGGGCCATGGCTCGGATCCGGCGCGTGCCAGCCAGATCGGCGAGATCACGGTGACCGGCGATCGCCATACCTTCTACGACTTCGAGGCGAAGTACCTCGACAACGACGCGCAACTCACCTGCCCCGCGGACCTGCCGGCCGAGGTCGCCGACGAGATCCGGGAGCTGTCGGTCAAGGCGTTCGACGCCGCCGGCTGCGAAGGGCTGGCCCGCGTCGACTGGTTCTACGAGCCGGGCGGGCGGCTGATGCTCAACGAGATCAACACGATGCCGGGCTTCACCCCGTCGTCGATGTTCCCCCGGGTCTGGGCCGAGTCCGGCGTCGACTACCCGTCCCTGATCACCGAGCTCATCGAGCTGGCGCTGGAGCGCCGCACCGGCCTGCGCTAGGCCAGGTCAGCTGCCGATGCAGCGGTGCGTGCCCTGCGGGACCTGCTTGGCCGCCGCGGTGAACGCACCCAGCGGGGGCAACGCGTTGTACTTGGTGGGCACCAGCACCTCGATCGCCGGCGACCGGCCGAACGTCACGTAGCTGGCCCCGTCCGACAGCTTCGTGCCGACCCAGTCGATGCCGTCGACGGTCACGCACGAGGCGGTCGTCGGACCGGGTGACGTCACGCCGCAGCGCGCGATGATGGCCGGGTCGCCCCACGCGTGCACGGTGGGGGAGTCGGTGCTCACCTCGCGCGCGCCCTGGTTCGCGACGGTCTTCGGCCAGTGCCGAGACACCTTGGTGCAGAGGGGATCTGCCGCGTGATCGGCGGGTGAGGCCTTGACGGTGTCGTCGCCGCATGCCGTCAGGGCTGCGAGGAGGGTGAGGGCGCAGGCCGTGCAGGTGACCGGTCGCCTCAAGGGTGGACCACGGTGCAGGTCAGGGTGCGCATGATGCCGGGGGCCTCCTGGATCTTGGCGATCACCAGGGATCCCAGCTCGTCCAGGGTCTCCGCCTCGGCGCGGGCGATCACGTCGTAGGGACCGGTCACGTCCTCCGAGGACAGCACGCCGGGGATCGCGCGCACCGCGACAGCGACCTCGGTGGCCTTGCCGAGGTCCGCCTGGATGAGGATGTAGGCCTGAACCATGAGGATCAATCTCCCGAGTCGTCGATGCGGGTCCCGCACTCCGCGGGCCGGCGGCGGGGGCGCCGCGCTCGGGGAGACGCTACCGTGCAGTGCCTGCTGCGCGCCGAGGAAGGGTGGAACCACGCCGTATGACGGACACACCGGACCCACGGACCCTCGCCGACGTCGAGGAGCAGGAGCTGCTCGACACCGTGCTGCCGCGCTTCGCCACCAGCGACGACGTGGTGATCGGCCCCGGTGACGACACCGCCCTGCTGCGGGTGCGGACCGGGCAGTCGCTGGCGACGACCGACACCATGGTGCTGGGACGTGACTGGCTCGACGAGTGGTCGACGGGTGCCGATGTCGGGCACAAGCTGGTCGTCCAGAACGTCGCGGACATCGCCGCCATGGGCGGGCGTTGCACGGCGCTGCTGGTCACGCTGGTGGCCAGCCCGCGGACGCCGCTCGCCTGGGTCGCCGACTTCACCGGCGGCGTCGAGGCGGCCGCGCGCGAGGCCGGCACGGTCGTGGTGGGCGGTGACCTGTCGTCCGCGCCGGACGGCGTACGGATGGTGAGCATCACCGCCCTCGGTGAGCTGGACGACGTGCGACCGGTGCTCCGCTCCGGTGCCCGGCCGGGAGACCTGGTCGCGGTGCACGGCACCCTGGGACGGGCCGCCGCCGGACTGCTGCTGCTGGAGCGCGGCACACCGGAAAAGGCGCCGGATCTCGTTCTGGCACAACGCCGCCCGTCGACGTCATACGAGCAGGGGCCGCTTGCGGCACGGGCCGGAGCGACAGCCATGCTCGACATCTCCGACGGTCTGCTGCGCGACGGCGGGCGCATCGCACGCGCCAGCGGGGTGCGCCTGGAGTTCGATCCCGCGTTGCTCGCGGCGGACATCGCGGCGCTCGCAGTCGCGGTGGGGGCCGATGCCCGCGACTGCGTCCTCGCCGGCGGCGAGGAGCACAGTCTGTTGGCCACGTTCCCGCCCGGATCCGTGCCGGCCGACTGGCGGGTGATCGGCGCGGCCGCACACGGGACGGGCGTGACGGTTGGGGGTGAAGTGCCCTCTCGGAGCGGTTGGGACCATTTCGGTTCGGCAAAGTCCGACTGAAACGCTCAAGACCGAACGTTTGAATCTGTTAGGCGTGCGTTACGCTCAGGCGACCGCATTGCTGCTTACCATCAGATTCTCGGTCCGCGCCGAGAGAAAGTCGCAGGTGCTCTATGCACATGGATTCGTCCACGCTCCGACTCGATGCCGGACCCGTCGACTACATCCTCATCGCGCTCTACTTCGTCTTCGTCATCGGTATCGGTCTGGTCGCCCGCCGGCAGGTGTCCAGCAGTGTCGACTTCTTCCTGTCCGGCCGGTCGCTTCCGGCGTGGATCACCGGTCTGGCGTTCATCTCGGCCAACCTCGGTGCGACCGAGATCATGGGTATGTCGGCCAGCGGCGCCCAGATCGGCATGGCGACCTTCCACTACTACTGGATCGGCGCCATCCCGGCGATGCTCTTCCTCGCCGTGGTGATGATGCCCTTCTACTACGGCTCCGGTGTGCGCAGCGTGCCGGAGTTCATGAACCGCCGCTTCGGCGCGGCGGCGCACCTGGTCAACGCGATCAGCTTCGCGGTCGCCCAGGTGCTGATCGCCGGCATCAACCTCTACCTGCTGGCGACCATCGTCAACACGCTGTTCGGCTGGAGCATCTGGCTGTCCACGATCGTCGCGGCGATCATCGTGCTGTCCTACATCACCCTCGGCGGTCTGTCCGCGGCGATCTACAACGAGGTGCTGCAGTTCTTCGTGATCGTCGCAGCGTTGCTGCCGCTGACCCTCATCGCGATGCACAAGATCGGCGGCTGGAGCGGCCTGACCGACAAGTTGCACTCGATGAGTTACGCGCACGACCCGATGAAGTCCTGGCCGGGTCAGGGGCTCACCGGCTTCGGCAGCGCGACGCTGTCGGTCATCGGCATCGTCTTCGGACTGGGCTTCGTGCTCTCCTTCGGATACTGGACCACCAACTTCGTCGAGGTCCAGCGGGCGATGGTGAGCAAGGACATGAACTCCGCGCGGCGGGCGCCGATCATCGGCACCTTCCCGAAGATGTTCATCCCGTTCATCATCATCATTCCCGGTATGGCGGCGGCGGGGCTCGGTGCCTTCTCCGGCTCCGGCGAGCACGACTACAACAACGCCCTGCTCTTCCTGATGCGGGACCTGTTGCCCAACGGCCTGCTCGGCGTCGCGATCGCCGGCATGCTCGCCGCGTTCATGGCCGGTATGGCGGCCAACATCTCGGCGTTCAACACCGTTGTCTCGTACGACATCTGGCAGACCTACGTCGTCAAGGACAAGGACGACAAGTACTACCTGGAGTTCGGCCGGATCGCGACCGTGATCGCGACGATCATCGCGATCGGCACCTCGGCGTTCGCCAGCCAGTACAACAACGTGATGGGTTACCTGCAGACCCTGTTCGGCTTCTTCAACGCACCACTGTTCGCGACGTTCATCCTCGGCATGTTCTGGAAGAAGATGACGCCGACCGCCGGTTGGACGGGTCTGGTCGCCGGCACCGTCGGCGCGGTGATCGTCGGCATCGCCTCCCAGGACGCCCTCGGCAACCTGTCGCAGGGCTGGGTCGGCCTCTCTGGTCAGGGCGCGAGCTTCGTGTGCGCCGGTGCGGCCTTCGTGGTGGACATCATCGTCAGTGTCGTCGTGACCGGTTTCACGGTGCCCAAACCGGACTCCGAACTGCGTGGCCTGGTCAAGTCGCTGACGCCGAAGGAGGACCACGCCGAGGCGGCGGTCGCGCACTGGTGGTTGTCGCCGGCGAAGCTGGCAGGGGTCTCGCTGCTGCTCGTTATCATCCTCAACGTGGTCTTCCACTGACCCGGCATACGAAAGGAGCCTGTGAATCATGACTGCTGACACGACAACCGCTCCGCGGAGCCACACGGCCGGGATCTTCGACGTGCGCAACATCATCGCCGCGTTGATGGGGATCTACGGCCTGGTGCTGCTCATCATGGGTGTCGTCAACTTCACCGATACCGACAAGGCGAAGGCCGACGACATCAACCTGAACCTCTGGTCCGGCCTCGGGATGCTCATCTTCGCCGTCCTGATGGGGCTGTGGGCCTACCTGCGGCCGATCGTGGTGGACGAGGTGGAGCTGGAGCGCGACAAGGCCGCCGCCGAGTTCGAGCGCCCCAGCACCAGCGACGGCCCCGACGCCGACGCCTGACGACCGAGAGGCCCAGTAACGACCGACAGGCCCAGTAATCCGCATCCAAATTCGTGTGGATTACTGGGCCTCTCGGTCGTGTGTGAGCCTGTCGGTGGTTGGGGGCGTTGGCCCGGTCTCGGCATACCGGAATGGAGTGGGGGCGCGCCAGCGTACAGGAGTGGGGGCGCGCTTGGCATACCGGAACGGCCGGGCGCGAGCGCCGGTGGCGGTCAGCACGGCCATTGACGGTCAGAACGGCGGTTGACCCCGATATTGCGCCGTCACTCGGGGTTCTCGCCGTCAGCGGCCGTTTCGGGCGTCAACGGTGACGACGCCGGCGCCTGACGACCGAGAGGCCCAGTAACGACCGAGAGGCCCAGTAATACGCACACAAATTCGTGTGGATTACTGGGCCTGTCGGTGGTTGGTGAGCCTGTCGGTGGTTGGCTGGGCGGGTTGTTGGGGCGGTGGGGTGGCTGGCCGGGCCGGTCTCGGCACACCGAAACGGGCCGCCCCGCAAGGGACGGCCCGGTTTGGTATGGCGAGAGGACTAGCGCTTGACCTTGCCTGCCTTCAGGCAGGAGGTGCACACGTTGAGCCGCTTCGGGGTCACCCCGGCCTCGCCCACCAGCGCACGGACGCGCTGGATGTTGGGGTTCCAACGACGCTTGGTGCGGCGGTGCGAGTGCGAGATGTTGTGACCGAAGCCTGGTCCCTTGCCGCAGACGTCGCAGGTGGCAGCCACGGTGAATCTCCTTGGATAAGTGATGGAACGTTCCGGCCCGCAGGCACGCCACAAGGACGCGTCGTCTGCGGGAACCGCCCAATCGTAGCCGAGGGCCCCTCCGGTCACCAAAACGGCCGCGATCCCGGAGGGGTGCTTTAGGCTCGGGCTGCCCGCGCCGTCGACCGGAAGGTGTCCAGCGTCCCATGCCACTCGCCGAACTCGACCTGGCAGCGCTGCGCCGGTGGGTGATCAGCGCACGGGCGGATCTGGATGCGTATGCCGAGGCGCTCAACGCGCTGAACGTCTTCCCGGTGCCGGACGGCGACACCGGCAGCAACCTGCTGATGACGATGCGTGACGCGGTCGATGCCCTCGACGACGAGGCACCCGAGGACATCCGCACCGCGACGGCGGCGATGGCGCGGGGGATGCTGGTGGCGGCGCGTGGCAACTCGGGGGTCATCCTCAGCCAGCTGGCCCGCGGTGTGGCGGAGGTCGTCTCCGCCGCCGGGCCGCAACCACTGGGACCGGAGCGGCTCGCCGCGGTCCTCACCCGGGCCGCCGAACTCGCCCAGGACGGGGTCGCCGCCCCGGTGCCCGGGACCATCCTGACCGTCGCCGCTGCGGCGGCCGAGGCGGCGCACCGCGCCAGCGATGCCGGCGCCGACCTGGAGCAGGTGGTCGGCTCCGCGGTGGACGGTGCCCGCGAGGCCCTGCTGCGCACCCGCACCGAGAACGACGTGCTGCGCCGCGCCGGTGTCGTCGACGCCGGCGGCGCGGGGTACCTGGTGGTGCTGGAGGCGCTGCAGCGTGTCGTGCACGGCGAGGGCGGGCTCGCGACCACCGAAGCATCGATCCCCGAATGGCTGCGGCTGAGCCGGACCGGGCAGGTCGACGCGTGCAGCGCGGACAGCGTGCCCGGAGGGCCGTCATACGAGGTGATGTACCTGCTCGACGGGGCGACGCCGGAGACCGTGGCCACCCTCAAGGCCGCCCTCGGCGCGCTCGGCGACTCGATAGTGGTCGCCGGCGGCGACGGCGAGTACTCCGTGCACGTGCACGTCGACGACGTCTCCGCCGCGCTGAACGCCGGTGTGGAGGCGGGCCGCCCGCACCGCTTCCGGATCACCCGGTTCGCCGACCAGGATGCCGGCGCCCGGGCCGGCGCCGACCAGGCCGCCGCAAGACCGCAGGTCTGCGTGCTGGCGCTCGTCTCCGGTGCGGGTATGGCGCAACAGGTCCGGGCCACCGGTGGTGCCACACCGGTGCAGGACTGGCGTGAGCCGCAGGCGCTGCGCCGGCTGCTCGGTAGACGGACGCTGGTGCTGTGCACCAGCCCGCAGGCCCGTGCCGCGGCGCAGACCCTGACGGGCGAGTGCGAGGTGCGGGTCGTCGGCGACAGTGCGGTCGACGTCGCGGCGGCGGCAGTGGTGATCGATCCCGGTGACGACTTCGAACGGATCTGCCGTGTTGCCGAGGAGGCGGTGGACGACGTGCACAGTGTCCGGGTTGTCGGTGATCCCGGCCAGGATGCTCTCATGCACGAGGTGTCCGACCTGCTCGACGACGACTCGGCGGCCGAGCTGCTGACGCTGGTCGCCGGCGACGCGTTGTCCGACGAGCGCCTGGCGGGGCTGGTGGCCATGGTCCGTGCCGAGCGCCCCCACCTCGACATCGCGCAGGTCACCGGGGACGGGGACGACGCCCTGCTCACCATCGGGGTGGAGTGAGTGGCGATCACCCGGGAGAGCCGCCTGAAGGACGTCATCGGCAAGATCGCCACCAACCTCGAGAAGCAGCGCGGCCTGCGCACGGTCGGCGACCTGCTCGACTTCCTGCCGCGGCGCTACCTCGACGCCAGCAAGAGCGGCCGGCTGGAGGACTTCCAGATCGGTCAGGACGCGGTCCTCGTGGCGACCATCGTCGACGCCCGCACCCGCCCGATGCGCAACCGCAAGGGCAAGAAGATGCTCACCGCCGTCCTGGAGGACGCCGACGGGCGGCGCGCGTCGCTGGTGTTCTTCAGCGCATGGGGGCACGAGGACCGGCTGGTGCGCGGCGCGCACGGGGTGTTCCGCGGCAAGCTGCAGACCTACGGCAAGGAGCTGCAACTCGCGCATCCGGACTACACGCTCTTCTCCGGCGGCGTGGAGGACCCCGTCTACCGCGGCGGGCTGATCCCGCTCTACCTGGCTGTCAAGGGCGTCACCGACATGCAGCTGTCCCAGGCGATCCGGTTGGTGCTCGAGCTGGTCGAGCTGGACGACCCGGTGCCGGAGGAGATCCGCGGCGAGCGCAAACTGCTCGACCTGCACACGGCATACGACCACGTGCACTTCCCGATGCAGGACAGGGACTGGGGGCGCGCCAAGCGACGGCTGCGGTATGACGAGGCGCTCGTCATACAGACCGTGCTCGCGCAGCGGCGCGCCGAGGCCAGGCTGCTGGAGGCGACACCTCGGGCGGCGGTGTCCGGCGGGCTGCTGGAGGCGTTCGACGCGAAACTGCCGTTCGAGCTGACCGAGGGGCAGCGGCGGGTCGGCGAGCAGATCGCGGGCGACATGGCACAGGGCCACCCGATGCACCGGTTGCTGCAGGGCGAGGTCGGCTCCGGTAAGACGATCGTGGCGCTGCGGGCGATGCTGGCCGCGATCGACGCCGGCGCGCAGGCGGCGCTGCTCGCCCCGACGGAGGTGCTGGCCCAGCAGCACGAACGCTCGATCAGCGCGATGCTCGGCGAGCTGGGGCAGGCGGGCATGCTCGGCGGCGCGGACAACGCGACCCGGGTCGCGCTGCTCACCGGGTCGATGACCAGGTCCCAGCGCGAGAAGGTCCTGCTGGACATCACCACCGGCCCGGTCGGGATCGTCATCGGCACGCACGCCCTCATCCAGGAGCACGTGATGTTCGCCGACCTCGGTCTCGTGGTGGTCGACGAGCAGCACCGCTTCGGTGTCGAGCAGCGGGACGCGTTGCGGGCCAAGGCACTTCGGCCGCCGCACGTGCTCGTGATGACCGCGACGCCGATCCCGCGCACCGTCGCGATGACGGTCTTCGGCGACATGGACACCTCGGTGCTCAGCGAGTTGCCGCGTGGCCGGCAACCCATCGCCAGCCATGTCGTGCCGGGCAACCGCGAGTCGTGGATGACGCGCACCTGGGAGCGCGTCGCCGAGGAGGTGGCCGCCGGGCACCAGGCCTACGTCGTGTGCCCGCGCATCGGCGACCCGGCGGACGGCTCGCCGGAGGTCGCGTCCGACGAGGAGCCGCCGGCGGGGGAGACCTACGACGAGGGCGAGGAGCCGGAGGCCGAGCGTGAGCTGATCGGGGTCCACCAGCAGCTGGAGCGGTTGCGCGGGGAGCCGGCGCTGCAGGGGTTGCGGATCGAGATGCTGCACGGCCGGATGGCGACCGAGGAGAAGGACGCCGTGATGCAGGTGTTCACCGCCGGCGACATCGACGTGCTGGTCTCCACGACCGTCATCGAGGTCGGTGTCGACGTGCCCAACGCGACGGTGATGGTCGTGATGGACGCCGACCGGTTCGGCATCTCGCAGCTGCACCAGTTGCGCGGCCGGGTCGGCCGCGGGGCCGCTGCAGGACTGTGCCTGCTGGTGACCGAGACCGAGAACCCGGACACGGTCGAGCGGCTGGAGGCCGTGGCAGCGACCACCGACGGTTTCCGGCTCGCCGACCTCGACCTGTCGCTGCGTCGTGAGGGCGACGTGCTCGGCGCCGCGCAGAGCGGCACCCGCTCCGGGTTGCGGCTGCTGCGGCTCAGCCACCCGTCCGACGTCGAGCTGATCGATTTCGCGCGGCACGACGCGACGCAGATCGTCGCGGACGACCCGGGGCTGACCACCCATCCGCGGCTGGCGCAACTGGTCGACGAGCGGATCAGCGAAGAGCAGGCCGCCTTCCTGGAGCGCGGATGACGCGCATCATCGCCGGCGCCGCGGGCGGTCGCCGCCTGCTGACCCCGCCGGGGCCGGGCACCCGCCCGACGTCCGACCGGGTGCGCGAGGCACTCTTCGGCCGGCTGGAGCATCTGGACGCGATCGCGGGCAGCCACGTGGTGGACCTGTATGCCGGGTCCGGTGCGCTCGGTCTCGAAGCGGTGTCCCGCGGTGCCGCGTCGGCGCTGCTGGTGGAGTCCGACCGCAGGGCCGCGGCCACCATCGGCAAGAACATCACCCACCTGGGCCTCGCCGGGGTGCAGGTGCGCGCGGCCACTGTCGAGACGGTGGTCGCGACACCGCTCGTGCCGCAGGCGGACCTGCTGTTCGCCGACCCGCCATACGCGATCGGCGACGACGCGCTCGCCGGTGTGCTGGCGGCGCTGGTCGAGCACGGGTCGCTCGCGGTCGACGCCGTGCTGGTCGTCGAACGCTCCAGCCGCTCCGCCGAGCCCGTCTGGCCGGCGGGGGTGGAGCTGATCGGGCCGCGGCGGTACGGCGAGACGACCTGCTGGTTCGCGGAGTTCGCACCCGAGGGAGACCTCGCGTGACCCGCCCTGACTACTGTTGCCTTCCATGACCGGCAATCCCAGGCGGTGCGTCTGCCCCGGCTCCTACGACCCGATCACCAAGGGTCACCTCGACGTGATCGCGCGGGCCAGTGCCCTGTATGACGACGTCGTGGTCGCGGTGTTGCACAACCCTGCCAAGCAGGGCACGTTCACCCCGGACGAGCGGATCGAGCTGATCACCGCGTCGACCGCGGACCTGCCCAATGTGCGTGCGGCGGCGTTCGGCAACCGGCTGATCGTCGACGTATGCCGGGAGCTGGACGCCGGCGTGATCGTCAAGGGCATCCGCGGGCTCACCGACTACGAGTACGAGCTGCCGATGGCGCTGATGAACCGGGAGATGACCGGTGTCGAGACGCTGCTGCTGCCGGGCAACCCGGCGCTGTCGCACTACTCCAGCTCACTGATCCGGCTCATCGCCGGGCACGGCGCCGATGTCGGCGAGATGGTGCCCGAGCCGGTGCTCGGACCCCTGCTGGACCGGCTCAGCGGCTTCGACGCCTGACTCGGTTTGGGAGACCGGCACCGAACCGGTAACCTTGACCTTCGGTCTTGTCGTCTCCGGCGAGACCGTGCCATGTCTCCTGCAAACACCCCTGGAAGATGCACACCGATTCGCGACGCCCGCTGGCCCTTGACACCAAGGAACTCCCGCGGCGACCTGGACGGATGCTCGAGGGTGAGGTGCAGGTGGCGGCGCCGGAGCACTTCGGCACCGACGTGATCAGCGTTCCGGAGGGTCAGCAGATGACCCTGCGGTTGCGGCTGGAGTCGGTGATGGAGGGTGTGCTGGTGACCGGCACGGTCGAAGCCACGGCGACCGGTGCTTGCGTGCGGTGCCTGGAGCCCGTCGATCTGCCGATCGACGTGCCGTTTCAGGAGCTGTTCGCCTACGCCGATCGGGCCGCCCACCACCACGAGGTGGAGGACGGCGACGAAGAAGACGTGCGCGAGCTGGACGGCGACCTCGCCGACCTCGAGCCCGTGCTGCGGGATGCGGTGGTGCCTGCACTGCCCTTCCAGCCGGTGTGCCGGGACGACTGCCCGGGCCTGTGCCCCGAGTGCGGGGCGCGGCTCGCGGACGACCCGACGCACCACCACGAAGTGATCGACCCACGGTGGTCGGCGCTGGCGGATCTCGCCGGCGGCGATGCCACCGACACCGACGAGAGGAACTGACGTGGCCGTCCCGAAGCGGAAGATGTCGCGCTCCAACACCCGGTCCCGCCGTGCGCAGTGGAAGGCGACGCCGGTGGCGCTGTCGACCTGCCCGCAGTGCGGTGCGCCCAAGCAGTCGCACGTTGCGTGCCCGGCCTGCGGCGTCTACAAGGACCGTCACTACAGCGCCGCGGAGCGCACCGAGCACCAGGCCTGACCGGCCCTTCGACGACGTGAGCCCGAGCAAGCGGCAGCGTCCCGAACTGGCGCAGCGGCCCGTCGCCGATCTCGCCCGGATCCTCACGACGCGATCCGGCGCGGCCGTCGACGAGTCGCTGCTTTCGCGTGCCCTCACGCATCGGTCCTACGCCTACGAGAACGGCGGCATCCCGCACAACGAGCGCCAGGAGTTCCTCGGCGACGCAGTGCTCGGCGTCGTGGTGACCGATCACCTCTACCACGAGCACCCCGACCTGCCCGAGGGACAGCTGGCGAAGTTCCGCGCCGCGGTCGTCAACTCGCGTGCACTGGCCAAGGTCGCGCGCCAGCTGGAGCTGGGTTCCTACCTGATGCTCGGTCGCGGCGAGGCGACCACCGGCGGCCGTGACAAGGACTCGATCCTGGCCGACACCATGGAGGCCGTGATCGGCACGGTCTACCTGTCCAGCGGCATCCCCGGTGCCACGGCCCTGATCCACAGCCTGATGGACACCCTGATCGAGCGGTCCGCCACGCTCGGCGCCGGCCTGGACTGGAAGACCTCGCTGCAGGAGATCTGCTCGACGCTCGGTCTCAGCGTGCCGTCCTACCGGGTGG